>CAWUXF010000060.1:0-31294 GCA_963926325.1 uncultured Luminiphilus sp.
CGCGACCTGTCGCTCAATATTGACACCGGGGAGATGGTCTTTCTAACGGGTCATTCAGGCGCCGGGAAAAGTACTTTACTGCGATTATTGATGTTACTCGATCGACCCACGAGCGGCACATTAAGCGTCAATGGTCGCATAACTAGGGATATCAGTCGTCGTGAAGTAGCGGCTTATCGACGGGACTTCGGTATTGTTTTTCAAGATCATCAGCTGTTATTTGATCGCAGTGTGTTTGCCAATGTCGCGCTACCCCTAGAGATCGCTGGATTTGAGCAGCGTGATATTGAGCGACGTGTGCGAGCAGCGCTCGATAAAGTGGGGTTGCTGCAGCGTGAGCGGGCCAATCCCGCTATGCTTTCTGGTGGCGAGCAACAGCGCATCGGTATAGCGCGAGCGGTGGTGGCGCGTCCTAAAATTTTGTTGGCCGATGAGCCGACAGGTAATCTAGACCCGCAGCTGTCAGCAGAGATCATGGGCCTTTTTGAGGCGTTCAATCGTGTCGGTGTGACGGTGCTCATTGCCAGCCATGATCTGGCACTTATTTCCCGACTGCGTCACCGTATTATTACCTTAAATGCCGGTCGTTTGGTTGGCGGGGGGGTGGTGGGATGAACAAGCCGCGCGGATTTGGCGTGGGGCCAAGGTCCATCGTCAGCGCATGGGTTCATCATCATCGCCAGGCTGCCGCTGACAGCCTGGGGAAAATGGTTATTGAGCCGGTGTCGACAGGACTAACATGGCTCGTTGTAGGTGTGGCATTAGCGCTACCCGCTACACTACTGATTGCGCTTTTGAACGCAGAACAATTGGCCGCCGGACTGCAACAGCCAGCGCAGTTTTCACTGCTACTCGAAGATAATATTAGCGAACAGCAGGCGCGTGTGTTGCGGGACAATATCGCGGCGCGAGCAGGTATAGCTTATGCAGACTTAATTCCAAAAGATGCGGCTTTGGCACAATTTGCGCTAGATACAGGCCTCGAGACGATATTGGCATCCTTGGATAGCAATCCGCTGCCAGACACTATTTTGGTTCGTCCCGCTGGCGGTGGGGATAGCAGTCGCTATCGTAGTTTGGCGGAATCTTTGGGGCGAATGACCGGCGTGTCTCAGGTGGTTATGGACACACGCTGGATCGAGCGATTACAAGCAATATTGGCACTGAGCTACCGCTTGGTGTGGGGCTTTGGCTTAATGATGTCGGTCGGTGCAATATTAATTCTGGCGAATACGCTTCGTTTGTCTATCGAGGCGAGGCGAGCGGAAATCATTGTAATCAAGCTGATCGGTGGCAGTGATGGTTTTGCACGCAGGCCCTTTTTGTACAGTGGGCTTTGGTTCGGTATTGGCGGCGGTTGTGCCGCCGTAATTTTGGTCTGGGCACTCCTGTATTTTGTATCGCCACCATTGATGAGTCTGCTGCAGCTATACGACAGTCCTCAGCAGCTACAGGGTATGGGCTTGGTCGGCGTGCTGCAGTTGATTTTGATTGGCGGCATGCTTGGACTGCTCAGTGCTTGGCACGCGACAGTGCTGCATTTACGTCGCGTTGAACCCCGGTAAACGCTTTCTAGCCATTCCCAGAAATATGGAACTTTTGCCACTTAGCACTCTCTAAGGTAGAGTGCTAAAATAGTGCTAGTTATCTAGGAGGTAGACACTGTGACAGAGCTTAAAAATCCCATTGCGATTGGACATAGCGCGGCTTTCGCGATGGTTCCAGGTGCCAATTTGGGTGCCTATGTACAAGCGGTCAGCGCCATTCCAATGCTGTCCCTTGAGCGCGAGCAGGCTTTAGCTGGAAAACTCTATTATGACGAGTGTGTGGATTCGGCGCGGGAGTTAGTGCTTGCTCACTTGCGTTTTGTTGTCCATATCGCGCGCAGTTATTCTGGTTATGGGTTGGCAGAGGCGGATCTGATTCAAGAGGGCAATGTGGGTTTGATGAAAGCCGTCAAGCGTTTCGACCCGACCAGAGGCGTGCGCCTGGTATCCTTCGCGGTGCATTGGATCAAAGCAGAAATGCACGAATTTATTTTGCGTAATTGGCGTATTGTGAAAGTTGCTACAACTAAGGCGCAGCGCAAATTGTTCTTTAACTTACGCAGCGCAAAAAAGACCTTGAGCTGGTTGTCGGCTGAAGAGACACGTGCTATCGCTGCAGATCTCGGTGTTGATGAAGCCGAAGTACAGCGTATGGAGGGTCGCCTAACCAGTCGCGATGTGGCTTTTGATGCGCCAACCGATGCTGATGACGATGAGGCTTGGCATGCACCGCAACAGTATTTGGAAGATTTGACTGCTGACCCTGCACGCTGCGTCGAAGCGGAGGACAGCCAGCAAGACAGCGAAGGTCGTTTACATGCCGCAATTGCCGGGTTAGATACGCGTAGTCGCGATATTCTTTCAAGGCGCTGGCTCGCGGAGCAAAAATCGACGCTTCATGAACTCGCTGCTGATCATGGAGTTTCAGCTGAGCGAATTCGGCAGATCGAAGCCAACGCGATGAAGAAGCTACAAAGCGCTCTGGCCGCCTGACCGCGTGTTAGACCCAATAAGCCGCTTGCCCCTAGGGTTGGCGGCATTTTTTGGCGCCACGGGTGTGATGGCTGGTGCCTTTGGCGCTCACGCGCTGCGTGATCTAGTGACTCCCGACCGACTCGCTGTTTGGCAAACGGCTGCGCAATATCAACTGCTACACGCAGTAGTCTTGCTGGCGCTGTCAATCTGGATCATGGTGTCACCGACTACATTGGGCCGCTGGGCGCTGCGATGCTTTGTGGTGGGGATTTTTCTTTTTTCCGGTTCGCTATACTTATTGGTGCTAACCGATTTGCGTTGGTTCGGTGCTATCACACCCGTTGGTGGGGGTTTGTTGATTGTGGCCTGGGGCATGTTGTTGCTAGGTGCTATGCGTAAGGACACCCGAATTGATTGAACTACGCCGAGACATCCGCAGCTTTGTGATGCGCGCTGGGCGCCTGACCGAAGGCCAAACCAAGGGCTGGGAGCGAGGCTTTCCGCGCTACGGGTTACACAGCAGTGATGGCGTCCTTGATTGGGATTTGGCGTTTAGCCAGCCTGGGCGGCGGGTGCTGGAAATCGGCTTTGGTATGGGCGATTCACTGGTCGAGATGGCCTGCGCGGATCCTGCTACCAATTTCGTTGGCATCGAAGTACATCGTCCCGGCGTAGGCCGATTATTGAGCCAAGTCTTGGAGCGCGAGCTTGATAATCTTCGGGTCTATGAGGAGGACGCGGTGCCGGTACTCCGCGATTGCATTGCGCCAGCGAGCCTGGACGGCTTGCACCTATATTTTCCCGATCCCTGGCATAAGAAAAAACACAATAAGCGCCGGATTATCCAGGCTGATTTTATATCACTTGCGGTTGAGCGTATGGCGCCTGATGGCATCATCCACTTGGCGACAGACTGGGCGCCTTACGCTGAGCATATGCTGGAAGTTATGGAGCAGGCGGTGGGTCTTGAGAACTGCGCGGGTAGCGGCCAGTACTCGCCGCGTCCTGACTATCGGCCGGACACCAAATTTGAGCGCCGCGGCGAACGACTGGGTCATGGTGTGTGGGATCTTTTATATCGTCGTCGCTAGTTATCGAAAAATAACGCGACTAAGTCATTAAGAAAGCGATAGCCGAGGTCGGTCGCCCTTATCAGGTCACTAGTGACGGTCACCAGACCCATATCTCGGGCGCTTGCCAGCGGTGCTTCAAGCGTTGTAATGGGCAGTCCGGTTCGTGCCTCAAATAGTGAGGGACTAAAACCGCCGCGTAAACGCAGCGCATTCATGGCAAATTCTCCTGCAAATTCACTCGACTCAACTGGTCGTGCCGATACGGGCTTGCGCGCCTCAATGGCTGCCAAGTAGTCCTTGGGTAGTCGCGTGCGCTGTGTGCGAATGAGCTCACCCGATGCCGATGTCCATTTGCCATGGGCGCCGGCGCCAATACCCAAGTAGTCACCGAACTGCCAATAGTTAAGATTGTGCCGACTGGCCTGTTCAGACAATGCCCACGCGGAGACCTCGTAGCGACTGAAGCCCGCCTCATTGAGTATGACCTCGCCACTATCTTGAATAGCCATTAATGTGGGTTCTTCAGGCAGGGGGGGCGGTGCGTTATAAAAGGCTGTATTGGGCTCAATCGTTAGCTGATACCAAGATAGATGACCGCCGTTGAGACTGATTGCCGTGTCGATATCTTGTTTGGCTTGCGCGGACGTCTGGTTTGGTAATCCGTGCATTAAATCGATGTTGTATCGCGTAAATCCAGCTGCCCGTGCAAGGTCAATGCTGCGCAAGGCCTCGCGACCGTCGTGAATGCGCCCGAGACGCTTGAGCATCGCATCGTTAAAGCTTTGCACACCGATACTCAGCCGATTGATCCCCGCTGCGCGATAGCCTTTATAGCGCGCAGCTTCAGCACTACCAGGGTTACTCTCTAACGTAATTTCAACATCTGTACTCAAAGTCAGTTGCTGACGAACACCCTCCATGAGTTTTGCGATGGCGCGTTCACTAAAGAGACTTGGTGTGCCGCCGCCGATAAAAATCGAGATGATTTCTCGATTATTGACGGCCTGCTGCTGCTGGGAAAGGTCCTCGAGCAGCGCAGTGACGTAAGGCATCTCTAAGCGTTCATCGAATTGCTCATGGGAATTAAAGTCACAGTAAGGGCATTTACGTTCACACCAAGGGATATGCACATACAGTGCAAGCGGCGGTAATTCCTTGAGCATGCTCATGTCTTGACTGCCATCAGCCGTTGCTTAATTGCGCAGCGCGTGGCTTAGCGCCTTGACTGCTTGGCCTCGATGGCTCAACGCCCGCTTCTCGTGTTTTGTCAGTTCAGCGGCATGTCGAATTTGGCCTTCAGGCAAAAAGATGGGGTCGTAGCCAAAACCCGCATGTCCACAAGGTGCATTGGCGATAAATCCGTCCCAGTGACCTTCGGCAATGATGGGTAGTGGGTCTTCTGCATGGCGCAAAAAAACCAGTACACAGATGAAACGAGCACGCCGCTGAGCGCCATCGAAATTACACATCGCCTGTAACAATTTTTCGTTATTGGCGACGTCACCATGGCCCGAATAGCGGGCTGAATAGATACCCGGTGCGCCGTCTAGGGCCGGTACCACAAGGCCTGAGTCGTCGGCGATGGCCGCTAAGCCGGTGTGCTGTGCCGCGTTGCGCGCTTTGATGAGCGCATTTTCTACAAATGTTAGCCCAGTTTCCTCTGCTTCAGGCACGTCAAACACGCTTTGATTGACCAGCTCCCAGCGGGTCATTGCCAGCGCGTCTTGTAACTCTAGTAATTTCCCCGGATTACCGCTGGCCAGTACCGCTTTATTGCGCGAGGCGGTCAACGGTCTTCATCCTGCAGCCAAAGCTGATTTTTGAAATCGAACTGATAGGTCTTATTACTACCTTCGGGTCTAAAATCGAATTTGAAAAACCGCCATTCTCGATCAATAAATTCAAACGGCGCGATATAGTAGGTCGCGCTGCCCTCCTGTATGACTTGAAAATCGAGCTCAATGCTATGAATTAAATCCCACGTTTTGCCCTTGATCAGCATCGGCCGCCCGGCAGTTTCACCCGCCTCTGCATCGCGCACTGAAAGTGTCAGCATCGCTTTTTTGCGGCCGCGCGTAATATTGTATTCGGCTGCGGTTTCTGGGCTGAGAAAGGTGGTGTAGACCACGCTGTAATGCAGTTCGTACTGATCGAAGCGTTCCGACTGCTGAGCACTGACTGACATGGCAAGCATCACACCGCAAAGCACCAGAATTGTGCGGACGGCGTTCATCGCTGCTGTCGTCGACGGATGCGAAAAATTGCGGTAACCGCAAAGAGGTTGGGCCAGAGTCTGGCCAGCCAGGTGTCTCGTTGATCGACGCCAACAACGTCTTGCGCCACGATTTCGATATTTAATTGATCGCACAGTGTCTCAAAGTCCTTAACCGTACAGAAATGGATGTTGGGTGTGTCATACCAACTATAAGGCATTACACGCGACACAGGCATTTGACCGAACAGCCCTAGATGTAGACGGCACCGCCAATGACCGAAGTTTGGGAAGGTCACAATAGCCTCGCTGCCAATACGCACAATATTCTCGAGCGCCCGATGCGGGTGATGTAAGGCCTGCAATGCGTGTGCCATGACCACCGTGTCAAAGCTGTTGTCAGGGAAGTTGGGTAGACCGGAATCTAAATCCTGCTGCAGCACGTTGAGGCCGCGGGCAACGGCGGCGCTCAGCTGGGCGAGATCGATTTCAATACCTGTCCCAATAATACCTCGTTCATCGCGCAGCAAACGCAAAAACTCACCATCACCACAGCCCAGATCAAGCACTTTGCTGTGGCGAGGGATCCATTGCTTAATATGCGTAAGATCAAGGCGCATCAATGGGCCTGCTCAAGTGTTGGTTGCGGACCTACCCGGGTCATATAGGCCTGCAGTAGTGGCAGGTAGCCTGGAACATCGAGTAGAAATGCATCGTGTCCTTCATCGGTTTCGAGCTCTGCATAGGTGACTGGACGCCCTGCCGCTAATGCGGCATCGACCAGTTCCTGCGAACGTACGGGTGAAAAACGCCAGTCCGATGAAAAAGACAGTATGAAAAACTCAGCCTGTGTGGCTGCCATGGTGGCAGTCAGATCGCCATTAAAGCGCTGGGCGATATCAAAGTAATCGAGCGCCCGGGTCATAAGTACATAGGTGTTGGCATCAAAACGCGTGGAGAATTGACCGCCCTGATGTCGCAGGTAGCTCTCTACTTGAAAGACAACCTCTGCGGTACTGTCTTGTTCAAAACTGCCTTCGCGTAACTCGCGCCCAAACCGATCGCTCATGCCATCCGCTGACATGTAAGTCAGATGTCCCAACATCCTTGCCAGGGCTAGGCCCCGAGTTGGTATTTTGCCTTCGACTTGGTAGTGCCCCTGGTGCCATTCAGGATCCGAGATAATGGCGTGTCGGGCAATTTCGTTAAAAGCGATATTTTGCGCCGTTAAACCCGGCGCGGATGCAAATACCAAGCAATGTGCGACGGCATCTGGGTAGTCCACAGCCCATTGCAGCGCTTGCATACCCCCTAAGCTACCACCGACAACCGCTGCCCAGCATTGAATGCCCAGTCGATCTGCGAGGCACTTCTGCGATCGCACCCAATCACTGACCCCTAGTTGTGGGAAATTGGGCCCCCAGGGATCGCCCGTCGCGGGGTTGATAGCGCTCGGACCGGTCGAGCCGTCGCAGCCGCCAATATTGTTAGTAGACACCACATAAAAGCGATTAGTATCGATCGGTTTGCCAGGCCCGATGACTAAATCCCACCAGCCTGATTTGCGATCATCGACTTGATGCTTGCCCGCCGCGTGATGATTACCGCTCAGCGCATGGCAAACGAGGATTGCATTGCTGGCATCATCATTCAGTTCGCCATAGGTTTCTACCATGAGTTCGAAACCGATCAGACTGTCGCCACTGCTCAGCGG
Organism: uncultured Luminiphilus sp.; assembly: GCA_963926325.1. GTDB lineage: Bacteria > Pseudomonadota > Gammaproteobacteria > Pseudomonadales > Halieaceae > Luminiphilus. The sequence continues at coordinate 7,522 of CAWUXF010000060.1, forward strand.
TAGCGGCTCATCAAAGACCTCCAGAAAAGGGCTGACGAGTCCAACGCTATCGATGGGGAATGCCTCACTCATGGTCTTAAATACCCATGACCAGTTGCGTCGGCAGTCCGACAGCGACGGCAACATGACGTAAGCCAATCTCAAGGATGTTGATAGTGACAAACAATAAAATAGGAGAAAAATCTAAGCCGCCCAGATTGGGTAATAGGGCTCTAATTGGCGCCATCACTGGCTCTGTAACTTGGTAGAGCAAGCCGATGGCAGGATGTCGACTACCCGGCGCTACCCAGCTGACAACAATCATGGCGATCAGCGCAAAAAAGTAGATCTTAATAACCAGCCCAACAATCCCGACCGCAGACCAAATAATTAAAATCAGCGGATTGGGCAACGTCAAGCCGGCAATCAGAAGAATTAGCGCAATCGAGGCGAGCTGTACCAAAAATGCCAGCGCGATCACGCCGAAATCGATTCGACCACGGTTTGGCAGCATGCGCTGTATGCTTTTTAGCGGCGGATTGGTGATTTTCACAATGAATTGCGAAACTGGATTAAAGAAATCTGCCCGTGAGGCATGCAAAATGCCGCGTACTACCAACGCGACCAAATACAAAGAAAATAAGGTATCAATGAGATAAATAGCAATTTCTGAAAACGCTGTCATAACTTAGTTATGCTCCTTTGCAAGCTCTTGCGCGCGATCGAAGCACGCGTGCATTGCGCGATCGACTATGGCGCTCAGTTCATCATCTTCAAATGACTTGAGTGCGCGCTCGGTGGTGCCGCCAGGGCTGGTAACATTTTGCCGCAGTACATCAATCGGAATGCGCTGTTGGTGGGCAAGCTGTGCAGCGCCTAACGCAGTTTGCAGGGCCAATTGATAGCTGACTTCATGGTCGAGGCCGAGTGCTTCAGCGCTTTTAACCATGGCCTCAATAAAGGCGAAAAAATACGCAGGCCCGCTACCGCTCAGCGCCGTTACTGCATCTAGCTGCGTTTCAGAGTCGACCCAGATAGTCATCCCCACCGCACTCATAACGATGTCGGCTTCCGCACGTTGCGCATCGGTCACGCCGGGCAACGCATAAAGGCCGGTGGCGCCATGCCCTACTAGGGCGGGCGTGTTCGGCATACATCGAATGATGGCGACGCCGTCCCCAAGCATTGCTTGGTAGGCCTCGGCCGGAATACCCGCGGCAATACTGAGAATGATCGCGCCGTCTTTAATGGCGCCTTTTAAGTTTGTCGCAACGACTTGCATCACCTGCGGCTTTACCGCCAAAATAATTATATCCGCGCCAACAACGGCTTCTCGGCCCGCCTTAACGACCTGAGTGATGTTGAGCGCACGTAAATTCTGCACCGCCGCTTCAGCAGGATCTGCCACGGTAATCTGCTCTGGCGAGACGCCTTTGTGTAACAGACCACCGATGATAGCAGCGGCCATATTACCGCCACCGACAAAGGCAATGCGGCTGGGCTTGCTGTTGGTATTCATCGACATTGTCTGGGTGGTCATGAGCCGCTTCCTAAGTGTAGGTGGCGTGATTATACGGGTAAATCTGCGTGATGGTTGTACACAAAGCGCAGTTGGATGCACTGTGGTGATACCTAAATTGAATGCCGTGAGCCAAAAACATCGGTGCCAACACGAACCATAGTCGCACCTTCGCTGATCGCCGCCTCCAAGTCTGCTGACATACCCATCGATAATGTGTCTACCGTTGGGTGGTTAACGGCTAATTTTTCCTGCAGCTCACGCAATGCCGCCAAAGGCCGCCTTTGCGCTTCGAGGCTGGAGGCTGGGGCAGGAATGGCCATTAAACCGCGCAAAACCAAATTCGGCAGATTGGCGATCTGTGCCGCCACGGCCGCTATTTCGTCGGGGTGCAAACCCGCTTTGGTCGCTTCTTGCGAGATGTTCACCTGCAGGCAAATATTGAGCGGTGGTAAACTTGTCGGCCGTTGTTCGCTCAACCGACGTGCAATTTTTTCACGATCGACGCAATGCACCCAGTCAAAGTGTTGTGCGATGAGGCGCGTCTTATTTGATTGAATCGGGCCAATAAAATGCCAAACTAAACCGAGATCGGAAAGTGCCAAGATTTTATCGACGCCCTCCTGCACATAATTTTCACCAAAAGCACGCAGCCCTGTCGCTGCGGCGACACGCACAAAGTCAGCGGGCTTGGTTTTGCTAACCGCCAGCAATTGCACCGACCCACTTGGGCGATGGGCAGCTAATTCGGCGGCGGCAATACGCGCCTGCACATTGGCAATATTCGAGACTATATCCACAGCCGTCATAATGCCATGATAAGGGTCGCCACCAATAGGTGTGCTTGAGTTAATGACAAAGTAAAAGGAAGCAGTCATATGGATATCACCGAGCTTCTGGCGTTTAGCGCCAAACAGGGGGCGTCTGACCTTCACCTCTCGGCTGGCTTACCGCCTATGATTCGCGTTGATGGCGATGTTCGTCGCGTTAATGTGCCGCCGCTAGATCATGCGCAAGTTCATGATTTGATTTACGACATCATGAATGACAGGCAGCGCAAGGATTTTGAAGAGTTTTTAGAAACCGATTTTTCTTTCGAGGTGCCTGGCGTCGCACGTTTTCGTGTCAATGCGTTTAACCAGAATCGTGGCTCCGGTGCAGTTTTTAGAACCATTCCCAGCAAAGTATTAACCATGGAAGATTTAGGTATGGGGCAGGTCTTTCGCGATGTGTCGCAGTTGCCCCGGGGATTGGTGCTTGTTACCGGGCCGACCGGCTCGGGTAAATCCACGACTTTAGCAGCGATGATTGATTACATTAACGATAATCGCTACGACCACATCTTAACCATTGAAGATCCCATTGAATTTGTTCATGAAAGCAGGCGTTGCCTGGTGAATCAGCGTGAAGTCCATCGCGATACTTTGGGCTTTTCAGAGGCGTTGCGCTCGGCGTTGCGGGAAGACCCAGATATTATTCTGGTGGGAGAAATGCGCGATCTAGAAACGATTCGTCTGGCGCTCACTGCGGCTGAAACGGGCCACCTAGTATTTGGCACATTGCACACCACCTCCGCTGCAAAAACTATCGATCGAATCATCGACGTGTTTCCAGCAGCCGAGAAATCGATGGTGCGCTCAATGTTATCTGAGTCGCTACAGGCGGTTATTTCACAAACACTGCTCCGACGCCGCACGGGGGGCCGCGTAGCTGCCCACGAAATTATGCGCGGCACATCGGCGATAAGAAACCTGATCCGTGAAGATAAAGTAGCGCAGATGTACTCTGCCATTCAAACAGGCCAGTCGATTGGTATGCAGACCATTGATCAGGCGCTCCAGGCGCTGGTAGACAAGCGCACCATTACCCTGGAAACCGCTCGGGAAAAAGCGCGGCAGCCAGATAGTATCGTTTGACCGCCCACCTCCGGTACATTGGGACAGGTCGTACTGAGCCGCAAGCTAGGAATTGTTATGGAAATTGAATCGCTGTTGGGACATATGGTTGCACGGAAGGCGTCGGATGGCTTTTTGAGCGTTGGTGCAGAGCCGTGTTTGAAGGTCGATGGTGAGCTGGTGACTCTCGACTACGGCATTATGGCTGAAACCTCGGTCATGGCGATTATTGACAGTACGCTCAGCGACCTTCAGCGAGAAGAGTTTAGCCGTAAACACGAGTGCAACTATGCGATCGACGATGCTAAGTATGGTCGTTTTCGTGCCAGTGCATATGTTCAGCGGGGTATGCCGAGCCTCGTACTTCGGCGGATCAGCGCCGATATCCCATCGCTGCCAGCATTGGGACTGCCTGATATTATAGAGCGCCTGGCTATGCTAAAGCGCGGGCTGGTGTTATTTGTGGGCGGCACAGGCACGGGAAAATCGACGTCCTTAGCGTCAATGATTAACTATCGGAATCATAATTCGCGTGGGCATATTGTTACCATTGAGGACCCAATAGAGTTTGTACATAGCCATCAAGGGTGCTTGATTAGTCAACGAGAGGTGGGTCTTGATACCGAGTCCTATGAAGTGGCGTTACAGAACACGCTTCGCCAGGCGCCTGATGTGATTGTGATAGGCGAGATACGAACTGCGGAAACTATGCAGGCGGCACTGTCCTTCGCGGAAACAGGCCATTTATGTATAGCTACCCTGCACGCCAATAATGCCAATCAGGCATTAGATCGTATCTTGAGTTTTTTCCCGGGCGAAAAGCATAATCAAATCTGGATGGATTTGTCGTTGAATTTGAAAGCAACGGTGGCGCAGCAGCTATTGCCACAGCGCGATGGTAAAGGGCGGACGCCGATAGTAGAGGTGCTCGTTTCAACCCCGTTAATTCAGGAACATATCCGTAAAGGCGAGGTACATTTGATCAAAGACCTGATGCACCGATCAAGTGAGCTAGGGATGCAAACTTTCGATCAGTCTCTCATCACGGCATACAAAGCAGGTCTTATTTCCGGAGACGTCGCTATACGACATGCAGACTCCGCTAATGATGTTCGGCTCAATATTAAATTGCATGCTCACGGCCAAGGTGTCTTTAGTGACGCTTCAAATTTGAATTTAGAAATAGCCGAAGATCAATTTGATGAGCGCTAGCGATTTAGCCAGCTACGCAATATAATTTCTGCCGCATCTGCATCGATAGGGGCCTCGTTGTAATTACCGCGATGACCGCGTGCTTTGGCTGCACTCTTGGCCTCGTGGGAAGATAGACGCTCGTCCATCATTGTCGTGGCTATGTTAAATCGGCCCTCCAGTTGGCGTGAAAACTTTTGCGCTCTCGCTGACATGTCGCTCTCACTGCCATCCATGTTGAGTGGATTACCGACAATGATTAGATCTGGCTGCCACTCTCTAAGATAGCGTTCGACCTCTAGCCAGTCCGGGCGACCATCGCGGGCCTTTAATACGCCAATGCCTTGGCCGGTGCCAAGCAGAACATTGCCGACGGCAACACCGATATTGCGCAATCCATAATCAAAGGCCATGACCGCTTTGTGTGGTTTAACCGTTTGTGAGCTATCGCTCATGGTTGACTCAATGGCTGACCGCGGAACTGCCACGTGCGGATAATTTCTAGGCGCTGGGTTTGCTGGCGGAGGGGTGCGGGAAACGCGGGGAACGGTGCTGCTCTGCGCACCGTCGCAATAGCTGCGTTGTCTAAGGCGCGGTTACCAGAAGACTTTAGTAGTTTGACAGCTTCCAGTGAGCCATCGGCACGCACTACCACCGATAGGCGAACATCGCCATCGTCTGCTTGGCGCTGCACCCCGCCGTAAATCGCATTGCCGACCTGCTCTACGCGGGCACGCCAACGGGCGAGATAGTTCGCATCTAGCGATCGCCGTGCCGCGACCGCACCGGCCCTTGGGTTGCTATTGACAGTGTTGTCTGACATCGCAGAGACGTCGCGTTCGAGCGCGGCTAGTTGCGCTTCTATGCTCTCGGTGGTGGGCGCACCATCATCTGATAAGTCACCCTCTGCTGTGGCAATCGACATGGAGGCAATCATCTGTGGCATGGCAAAATCACCACCGTCGAGCGCCCCTAGCTGATCTTGATCGGCGATATGTCGTGATTCTATAGGTGCGATTCTGCTGGGGGTTAATGCGAATGTCACTGCGATATTGTTGGATTTAGCGCGATCAAAATCCAAGTCAACACCAAAACCAATACCCAAAAGCACTACCAGATGCAAACCAGTGGCGGTCGCCAAGGCGGGCCAGATCATGTCGTCGGCCAGCCCAGTTTGCTGCTTAACGGCTATTGGCATTGAGTTCATCTTCAATACAGGACATGAGCTTCTGGGCAATGCCCGGCGACTGCTCTCGTTCAATTTCGCGCAGGCAAGTGGGGCTGGTGACATTGATTTCGGTTAAGTAGTCACCGATGACATCTAAGCCAACGAAATAAAGGCCCCTCGCGCGGAGCGATGGACCAACTTGTGCCGCTATCCAGCGATCCCGATCACTTAACGGTTGCACGCGACCACTGCCGCCGGCTGCCAGATTCCCTCGACTTTCGCCGGCCAGGGGCACCCGCGCGAGGCACCAATCTATGGGTTCGCCGTTAATCATTAAGATGCGCTTATCACCATCAACAATTTGCGATAGATATTTCTGCGCCATTATCGTCTGGCTGCCATGGGCAGTCAGGGTTTCCAGAATTACGCTGAGATTTGGGTCACCCGCGCGGGCTCGAAAAATCGAGCTGCCACCCATGCCATCGAGGGGTTTGAAAATTACGTCACCATGAGTTTTATGGAAATCTCGTAAGCGGCTTTGGTCGCGACTGACCAACAGAGTGGGGCAGCATTCAGGGAAATGCGTAGCGAATAGTTTCTCATTGCAATCTCGCAGGCTGGCGCAGCGATTTACGATCAGCGTGCCGCGTTTTTCTGCTTCTTCTAACAGATGCGTGGTGTAGAAAAACTCCATGTCGAACGGTGGGTCCTTACGCATCAGCACGGCATCTAAGGAGGCGAGATCGCGATCTTTTGGCTCGCCTAATTTATAGTAGTGATCTGGATCGTCGAAGACCTCGAGCGAGCGCATACGCGCATGGGTGCGACCAGCGTCGATATATAAATCTTCTTGCTCCATATAAAATATCTGCCATCCCCGGTCACGGGCGGCCCACAGTAGCGCGAGTGTTGTATCTTTTTTGAAGTTAATTTGGTCGATGGGGTCCATCAACACGCCTATTTGGCGACTCATACACTGTCCTTGCTAAGTTTGAAGGAGTAACTTACGAGTCTCGACGCTCAGCTGCAACAAGGACCTGTTCATAGCCATGAATTTAGACACATTATTTTTGATTTCTGGGGTTTTTAGCCTCCTGATGACCTTAGTTGCGTTGATTAAAGCGCGGGCAATCGGTTGGCTGGTACCGTTTTGGTTTTTGATTGGCTGGATTACTGGCGAGATGGCGATTTGGTGGTTGCTCGCACAAATAGGATTCGTAGTGCTGTGTGTGGTGTTTGGCGTTGGTGGCCCGGCGCTAGGTTGGGGCGTTAGTCTATTTGTGTTGTCTTGGCTGGGCATGTTGCGGGTATTAGTTGATGCCTTCGACGCAGGCAAAGTCTTTGAAATCGCATTGCGCCGAGGGCTGGGTGATGACTTTCTGCAGCGAATTTCGGTTGCACGTCGGCATCGGCTCAGTTTTCAGATTATCAGTGGCGAATGGTTAAAGCCCTTTAAGTTCTCTCGCCTCGGCGTTCGTGTGCACCAAAACATTGCCTACGGTGACGCTGGAAAACGGCACTTATTAGATATCTTTACACCTATCAGCAGTGGGGAAAAGCGACCGGTATTACTACAAATACACGGTGGCGCTTGGATACTAGGTCACAAAGCCGAGCAGGGTCAGCCGCTACTGCATCACATGGCTGAAAAAGGTTGGGTAGGTGTCTCTATTAATTACCGATTGTCGCCGAAGCACGCGCATCCAACGCATATTATGGACGTTAAGGCGGCTATTGCCTGGATTCGTGAGCATATTGTCGAATACGGCGGCGACCCTGATTTTATCGCGGTCACGGGCGGATCCGCCGGCGGTCATCTCACCACGTTGGCAGCGCTGTCGGCGAACTACGCACCTTGGCAGCCGGGATTTGAGTCAGTGGATACCACGGTGCAAGCGGCCATGCCGATTTATGCTTGCTTTGATCTGTGTAATCGCTTTGGTCTTCGCCGTGTAAATAAAATTGATGCGCTGATCGGTAAATGGGTCATGCAGGTTGAGCCTGAAGCAGATCCAGATGCCTGGCAACTGGGTTCGCCTATTACTTGGGTGCACGATGCTGCGCCGCCGTTTATGGTCATTCAAGGGACTCATGACAGCTTGGTCTGGGTTGAGGAGGCGCGAAGATTTGTCGCCGAACTTAGTGATGTGACACAAAAGCCTATTGTGTATGCCGAATTACCCGGCGCTCAGCATGCTTTTGAGTGGTTCCACTCGCCGCGTACATCGCATTATTTGAACGCTGCCGCCGCTTATTTGGAATGGGCCTATGCCGATTGGTGCGCCACAGAAGGTTTGAATACAGCGGCGATTGATTTAGACATTGCCGCTATCGACAGTCTGGAGACTGCAGCCGAGTAATAATTGGCTCACGTCTGGCCAGTTGACTGCAGGCGCTGCTAGTGGTGGATTGCAGGGCGCCTATGAGGCTGCTTTATTCGGAACAATTATGCTTTTCCGACCACGACTGCTCTAGCTATCGCTTAAGTCACCCCAGCGGGCGCCGAGCACCGCGAGCGCCGCCGCTGGCGCTGTTTCTGTGCGCATGACGCGAGGCCCGATACGCCAAGCTGCGAAGCCCGCTTTGATCGCCTGCTCGATATCGACGTCACTGAGGCCGCCCTCGGGACCGATGAGTAGAGCGATGCGCTGGGGGGCTTGTTCTGCCAGTCCTGCGGGTTCGTGATGGTGCAGCATCAGCTTGCAGTCCGCCTCAACTTGCGTGCACCACTGTTGTAATGTGTTTGCGGGCATCACCTGTGGCACCACTGTACGGCCGCTTTGCTCGCAGGCACTGATCACCACCTGCTGCCAGTGCTGCTGTTTTTTAGCGATGCGGTCCTCTGGCAGTTTGACTTCTACCCGCTCGCTAAATAGCGGCGTAATGCGACTCACCCCCAGCTCAGTGGCTTTTTGAATCGCCCAGTCAAACCGTTCACCTTTTGATAGCGCAAGTCCCAGCTCAACATTTAAGGGTGACTCTGCTGCAACCTTGATTTGTTCTAGCACGAGTAGCGTCATGGCACGCCTATCGATGGCGACCACTTCGGCGCGATAGTCGTAGCCGTCGCCATTAAATAGCGTTACCGAGTCTTGCACACGAACTCTAAGTACGCGCGTTAAATGGTTGCTGCCGAGCGCATCAAGCACCACTTTGTGCTCAGGTTTGAGCACGGCATCTTGATATATTCGTATTTCACGCACGGTTTTTGGCGCTCAGTTGGATTTTTCTAGACCAAGATTACGAGCAATCGACAGGGTCGGCTCCACTTGGTTCATAGTGTAGAAGTGGATGCCCGGTGCACCGCTTTCTTGCAGCGTCGCACAGAGCTGTGTCACCACATCGATGCCAAACTGGCGAATGCTTTCTTGGTCATCACCGAAGGCGGCGACGCGTTGACGAATCCAGCGCGGTATTTCCGCACCGCAGGCACCGGCGAAGCGCTCTAGATTGGCAAAATTAACGATCGGCATAATCCCAGGATGGATCGGTTGTTCAATACCCGCCGCTTGGCAGCGATCGAGAAAGTAAAAATAAGATTCCACATTATAAAAAAACTGTGTGACAGCCGCGTTGGCACCTGCGTCGAGTTTTTGCTTTAAATAGTAAATGTCGGTGTCATAGCTTTTAGCCTGCGGATGGACCTCGGGATAGGCTGCCACGGCTATCTGGAAGTGATCGCCGGTATGCTTGCGGACAAAAGCAACCAGCTCGTTGGCGTAGACCAGCTGACCTGCACCCCCCATGCCCGAGGGAATATCGCCTCGCAAAGCAACCAGTCGTCGCACACCAGTGGCTTGATAGCCCCTTAACAGAGTTAGCATCGTGTCTTCGTCGTCACTACCAAAGCTTAAGTGTGGCGCGACATCTTGTCCCGCCGTTTGCAAACTACTAACGACACCGACGGTCGTGTCGCGTGTGGAGCCACCCGCGCCGTAGGTGACCGAGCAATACTCTGGATTTAGCGCGGCCAGCGCCGGCAGAGTTTGCTCGATCAATTTACTACGTCCCGCGTCGCTTTTTGGTGGGAAGAACTCCAGGCTGATTGGCTGCGCTGCGTTGTTCACGATGTCACCCTTAGTATTTATAGCTATCAGCTTTGAACGGACCGTCGGCCGATACGCCGATATACTTGGCCTGGCTGTCGGTTAGTCGTGTGATCACACCACCAAACCCTTCCACCATAAACGCCGCCACTTTTTCGTCGAGATGCTTAGGTAGCACCTCAACGGTAATGGCCGCGGGTTTATCTGCAGCATTTAGGTCTGCGAAGCGCTTGCCATACAAGTGAATTTGGGCAAAGACCTGGTTGGCAAATGAACCGTCCATGATCCGTGATGGATGCCCCGTCGCGTTGCCCAGGTTGACTAGACGCCCCTCAGAGAGCAACAGTAAATGGTTGTTGCTGGCCCGGTCGCGGTAGATCTTGTGCACCTGGGGTTTGATCTCTTCCCACGCCCAGTTTTCACGCATGTAGGCGGTATCAATCTCGTTGTCAAAGTGACCGATATTGCACACTACAGCACCTGACTTTAAGGCGCGTAACATGGCGGCAGTACAGACATCGACGTTGCCAGTGGTGGTGACCAGTATGTCGGTAGTGGACAGCAGCTGGGTATTGATCGACGCATCGCTGCCGTCATTGACGCCATCATTAAAGGGCGACACCACTTCGAAGCCATCCATGCACGCCTGCATCGCGCAGATCGGATCAGTTTCGCTGACACGAACGATCATACTCTCTTGACGCAGCGACTGCGCTGAGCCCTTACCGACATCGCCGTAGCCAATGACTAACGCCCGCTTACCGGCGAGCAGGTGATCTAGGCCGCGCTTAATGGCGTCATTGAGGCTGTGACGGCAGCCGTACTTGTTATCGTTTTTGGCTTTAGTGACGGCATCGTTAACGTTAATAGCAGGTACTTTTAGTTCGCCCGCAGCCAGCATTTCGTAGAGGCGATGGACGCCGGTGGTGGTCTCCTCGGTGATACCGTGAATGTTGTCGAGCACCTGGGGATATTGTGTGTGCAGCATTTGCGTCAAATCGCCGCCATCATCCAGAATCATATTGGCAGCCCAGGGCTTGCCATTGTCTAAAATGGTCTGCTCGAGACACCATTCATACTCGGCATCGGTTTCGCCTTTCCAGGCAAAAACTGGGACGCCGGTCGCTGCGATCGCAGCCGCGGCGTGATCTTGGGTTGAGAAAATATTGCACGATGACCAGCGTACTTCTGCGCCCAGCGCGGTGAGTGTTTCAATGAGCACGCCCGTTTGGATCGTCATGTGAATACAGCCGAGAATTTTGGCTCCCGCCAATGGTTGCTCGGCACGATATTGCTCGCGCAGCGCCATGAGCGCTGGCATCTCGGTCTCGGCGATCTCTAGTTCGCGCCGACCCCAGTCGGCGAGGGTGATGTCGGCCACTTTATAGTCACTAAAAGTGTTCAGCTCTACTGCAATAGTCATGGTTAAATTCCCTGTTGTTCATAGTGGGCGCTACAGCGCTTATCGATCAGTTTGCGGGGGTTATTCCCCCGTAGAGGCGTTAAACCGCGGCGCGCAACGCATCGGCTTTGTCGGTTTTTTCCCAGGTGAAGTTGCTGTCGGTCCGGCCAAAGTGACCGTATTTGGCGGTCGCTTTATAAATAGGACGCTTTAAATCGAGCATATTGATCAGACCTTTTGGGCGCAGGTCAAAATGCTGGTGAATCAGCGCGCCAATAGTGTCATCAGAGACAGTGCCGGTCCCAAAGGTGTTGACTGAAATTGAGGTTGGTTCGGCGACGCCAATAGCGTAGGAGACCTGCACTTCGCAGCGCTTTGCAAGGCCTGCTGCGACGATATTCTTTGCGACGTAGCGGCCGGCATAGGCGGCGGATCGATCCACTTTCGATGGATCTTTGCCCGAGAATGCGCCGCCACCATGACGAGCCATACCGCCGTAGGTGTCGACAATGATCTTCCGCCCAGTCAGGCCGCAATCGCCCATCGGGCCACCAATCTCAAAGTTGCCGGTGGGGTTGATATGATAAATCGTCTCGTCGTGTAGCCAGGCTGCAGGCAACACGGGTTGAATAATATGCGTAAGCACGGCTTCACGCAGCGCTTCTAGGGAGATTGTCGGTGCGTGCTGAGTCGACAAAACAACGGCGTCAATGGCACAAGGCATGCCGGCGTCATCGTAGCGCAGCGATACTTGGCTCTTCGCATCTGGACGCAGCCAGGACAATTGGCCCGTTTTTCTGAGCATTGCCTGTCGTTCGACTAGGCGGTGCGCGTAATAGATTGGGGCGGGCATCAATACGTCAGTTTCGTCACTGGCATAGCCAAACATCAGCCCTTGGTCGCCTGCCCCTTGATGGGCTTCATCCGCTTCATCGGTACCTAGGGCGATGTCTGCCGATTGCTGGCCGATCGCATTGAGAATGCCGCAGGTCTTGCCGTCAAAACACATTTCGGAGCTGTCATAGCCAATCTCGACAATCGTGTCACGGACCACCTTCTCGATTTCTCCAGTGTCGATGTTGGCGTTTGAACTGACCTCGCCTGCGAGCACGACCATGCCGGTTTTCACCAGCGTCTCGACTGCTACTCGGGCATCTTTATCTCGGCTGAGAAAAAGGTCGACAATGGCGTCGGAGATTTGATCGGCCATTTTGTCCGGGTGACCTTCAGACACGGATTCAGATGTAAATAGTGAGTACTCGCTCATACTTGATTACCTGTTGATACTGTTTTAATAAAAAGTCGAACCTGAATTTGAAAGCCGTTGCGCTGACCGATGAATACTTCGGCGGCGCTTTCTAGGCCGGCCGCTTTGGCCCATTGCCCCAATTGCTCAGGTGCAAAGCCGAGCCAGAGATCACCGCAGTGTTCTCGCGCCCATAGTTGATCGTGAGCGCACAGCTCACTAATAATTAACACGCCCCCCGGTAAGAGCAGCGATGCGGCCGTAGCAAGTGTGGTCTGCGGGTCTGGTGTGTGGTGCAGCACCATGTTGGCAATAATGGCATCGATACGTTGTTCGGCGAGCGCCAGATGCTGTGTGTCGCCCATTAGGAACATTATATTGTCTAACCCAGCGGCATTACTGCGGGCGCTTTCCAGCATGACCGCGGAGTTATCGAGTGCAATGACCTTATCCGCACGTCGCGCTAGTTGCGGCAGTAAACTGCCGTCGCCGGGCCCAAGCTCCACAATACAGGGCTGCTCGGGTAGCGCTGCTTTGTCTAGTAGATGCAGCGTGGCATCGGTGTAGTCTTGCCAGGAGGCAATTAATTCTTTTTGCTCACTAAAGCGCGCGATATTGTCACGGAAAAAATCCACAGAATTTTGTTCGCGCTGTGCCTGAATGTCGTTGAGACGCTGCTTCAATAATGGCGACGGTTCTTCACGATCAATGCGTGCGAGAATGGTCTGGCGCAGTAATTCGTCAGCGCCAGCTGCCAGCTGCCTGCGGTAAAAAATCATGGTGCCTTCACGGCGCCTAACTAGCCAGTCCCCGCCCACCAGTACTTTTAGATGGTGGCTGAGCGCACTTTGTCGCAAATCAAAAACTTGGCATAGCTCTGAAACACTAAAGGAGTCCTCGCGCAGTACCCGAAGAATTTGTAGGCGCAATTCATCGGCCAGCGCCTTCAGCAATTCGGTGAGCGACGTTGCCGATTGCTCAACCGATAGATGCGACGCAGCAACGGGCTCCGCCACGGCCACTTCGGTGGTCGCGCTGTGCAGGTGTGCAATGTTAGACGTATTTGACATTGGCGCAGAGGTTAGCAATGTTTTTTGACTATATCAAAATATTTTGATGGAAACTTTTTGGCATAAATTAATTGTATGGTTGTGCAATGACCGCTGCTGTTTGCCGCACATAACCGCTATATACTGTGGCCAATTACGAAGAGAAACAGACTGAGGAGAGTGCCGGGTGGATCAGCAGGCAATGAAGGAACAAGTCGCCGCAGCCGCAATTGCGCGTGTTGCCGCGCTCGCCAGCGATAATTTAGTTCTGGGCATTGGCACGGGCAGCACCGCTGAGTGCTTTATTCGTCAGCTCGGCCCTTTGCGGGCGCGTATCGATACCACTGTGTCGAGTTCGGAGCGCTCGGCTGCACTGCTCAAAGAAATGGGTATTCCCGTCGCCGACTTGAACAGCGTGGCGTCGTTGGACGTGTATATAGATGGCGCCGACGAGGCCAATGAACAGCTTCAGCTCGTTAAGGGCGGTGGCGCCGCATTAACGCGCGAAAAAATCGTCGCCGCAGTGGCAGAGCAGTTTATTTGCATCGCTGACCAGAGCAAGTTGGTGCACACATTAGGTGCGTTCCCGCTGCCCGTTGAGGTTATTCCCATGGCGCGCAGCTATGTTGCCCGTGAAATAGTAAAGTTAGGTGGGCAGCCGGTATGGCGTGAGGGCGTGATTACCGATAACGGCAACCTAATTCTCGATGTCCACGGTATGAACATTGCCCAGCCTGTGGCGCTTGAGAAGGCGTTAAACAATATTCCTGGCGTGGTATGTAACGGCTTGTTTGCGATCGACCCCGCCGATGTATTGCTGCTTGGCACCCCTGATGGTGTGCGTACGCTACTGCCGACCTAAGGAATTTTGGTCTGCTTGCACGTCGATGGAAATCTGAACGGCGTTGATATGCGTGAAAAGCGGCAGCGACTGGCTCTTCTATTACCTCTGTTATCACCTCTGTAAACACGCGCCACCGCCCGCTAGTTTGCGTATGCCCGAGGACAGCAGCTTATAGGTCAAAAATTTTGCCGGGATTCATAATGCCGTCTGGATCAAAACTCAGCTTCACTTGTCTCATTAGCGCTAACTCTGTCGCACTTCGTGAGTAGTGCAAAAAATCTTTTTTCAGCAGACCGACACCGTGTTCAGCGGAGATACTTCCGTCCATAGCGGCGATCACGTCGAAGATTTCGGCAGACACCGCTTTGCAGCGAGTTTGAAAATCATCGATCGAGACATCGTCGGGCTTTAGTATATTTAAGTGCAGATTGCCGTCGCCTATATGCCCGTACCAGACCACATCTAAATCGGGATAGCGCGCTGCCACAACATCATCCACTTGCTTTAAAAAGCCTGGCACCTTAGTCAGCGTGGTTGAAATATCGTTTTTGTAGGGTGTCCAGCGCGAGAGTGTCTCAGAGATATCTTCACGCAAGCGCCACAAATTTCGCGCCTGAGCGACGCTCTGACTGAGCACGGCGTCTTCGACCCAGCCATTTTCCATGCAGTTTTCTACCACATTCATAATGGTGGCTTCGGTGGCCTCACCGAGGTTTTCGAACTCGAGCAGCGCATAGAACGGCGTCACTGCCTCGAAAGGGCGCTGAAGACCCTGATGTTCTACGACTTTACTTAACGCCAACTCCGAAAAAAACTCATAGGCTAACAGGTCGATTTCTGCTTGGAACGCGGTCAGCACCTGCATGATCGCATTCATATCAGGCAGACCCATAACAATGACGTTCGGGTCGGTTGGCGCCTTACACAGTTGAATGGTGGCATCTACGATCAGCCCTAAAATACCTTCGGAGCCAATAAACAGATGTCTGAAGTCGAGGCCAGTATTGTTTTTGAGTAGGCCGCGATTGAGTTCAAGTATCTCGCCCGCCCCCGTCACTACCGTCAAGCCGCTAATCCAATTGCGCGTCATGCCGTAGCGGATGACTTGAATACCGCCTGCATTCGTTGCGATATTACCGCCGATTTGACTAGACCCTGCCGAGGCAAAGTCTACCGGGTAACACAGTCCAACCGCTTCGGCATGCTGCTGAATACGCTCAGTTATGGCGCCTGCTTGACAGCGAATACTCCTATCGACCGTGTTGACGGCATCAATTTTGTTCATTCGATCCATGGCGACGACCAGCTCGCCGTTAGCGGCGACCGCACCACCGCTCAATCCGGTTCGCCCGCCGGAGGGCACTATCGCAACCCCGTGCTCGCGGGCGAGCATAATAATTTGCTGCACCTCCTCGATCGATTCGGGCAGTGCAACTGCACAGGGCGCGGGCGTCGCAAACCGCGTCCAGTCTTTGCCGTACTGAATGAGAGAATCCTGATCCACCAAAAACCGCTGTTGACCAAGCATTTGGCGAAGTTGTTGTGCTGCAGATTCGGGCAGAGTTGACATCTAAATACCTATCATTCATCGCATGTTTGGGCGCAGCCGTGCTGACGCGGAATACGCATGTTAACATTGCTGCCGTTGCACGTAGATCAAAAGCTGCTCATTTGTCGCCGTGGATGTTGGCGTGGGGGGCAGCACTTAGGTTGCCTTCAATTTAATTTCTAGGATTTCATGTGAGCAAAAATTCGTTACACAAAGATAAAATAAAATTTCTATTCCTTGAAGGCCTGCATCCCAGCGCGATCAATACTTTGGCCGCTGCCGGCTACACGAATGTCGTGAGCTTCCCTAAGTCACTTTCTGTCGATGATCTCAAGACTGAGATTGCAGATGCCCACTTTGTTGGTCTGCGCTCGCGTACGCAGCTTAGCGAGGACGTATTCGACGCGGCGCGCAAGTTAGTGGCGGTAGGTTGTTTTTGTATTGGCACTAATCAAGTCGACTTAAAGGCCGCAGGTCTTCGTGGCATACCCGTTTTCAATGCCCCCTATTCTAATACCCGCTCCGTCGCTGAGCTGGTGCTCGCAGAGGCGATTTTGCTGCTGCGCGGCATTCCCGCTAAAAATGCGGCGGCGCATCGCGGAGAATGGCTAAAAAGCGCAGCCAAGTCTTATGAAATCCGTGGCAAAACCTTGGGTATCGTTGGGTACGGCAATATTGGAATGCAGTTGGGTGTTATGGCCGAAAGCTTGGGCATGCGCGTTGAGTTTTATGACGTGGTAACAAAACTGCCAGTGGGTAACGCCCGTCAAGTGACCAGCCTTGACGATTTGCTGGGTCGCGCCGATGTGGTGAGCTTGCATGTGCCGCAGTTGGCAAGTACTGCCAATATGATTGGCGCCCATGAAGTGGCAGCGATGAAGCCGAGCAGTATTTTGATCAATGCCTCTCGGGGCAATGTGGTTGAGATTGCGCCCCTAGAGGACGCTTTGCGCTCGGGGCATATCGCCGGTGCGGCGATAGATGTTTTTCCCGTTGAGCCTCGCTCTAATGACGATGAGTTCATCTCGCCATTACGCGGTATCGACAATGCCATTTTGACGCCCCATATCGGCGGTAGCACAATGGAGGCTCAGGAAAATATTGGCGTGGAAGTGGCGGAGAAATTAGCCCGCTACAGCGATACGGGTGCTACCTTGTCAGCGGTGAATTTCCCGGAGGTGGCGCTGCCTGAGCATGGGGGTCAGCACCGCTTACTACACGTCCATCATAATGTGCCAGGTATTATGGGTGCGATTAACCGTGTGTTCTCAGACAATGGTATTAATATCTGTGGACAATATTTACAGACACGTAACGAGATCGGTTACGTCGTGATTGATGTAGCATCAGAGTATTCAGAGATGGCGCTGAATCAATTGCGAGGGATTGAGGGAACTTTAAGATGCCGAGTACTATTTTGATGTTGCGCGCAAAAGCCTGCAAACGAGCGTTACTTACCGCGCCTTTTTTGACCGCATTTGCGTTAACGTTGCCTGGACTGGCCACATTCGCCCAAGCCACAGAACTAGAAGTTTTCGATGGTCTAACACGGGAAATGTCATCCGCTGAGCAATCTTCGGCAGGTCTTGACCGACTAACTCCGGCCGAGCGGCAGTTTTTAGATGGTTGGCTGCGCGCCCGTTTTGATCAGTTGGAGCGGGAAGTTGTAGAAGTGAAGGCTGCTGCGGCTGCAGAAGTTGACCGTCGAGTTGCTGAGGAGCGTCAAGTTGAGCGGGCAGCAGACCAGGCCGTGGCTGAGGACCTGCCCTTTGAGGCTGCGATTGTTTCGCCTTTTGATGGCTGGAGCGGCAAAACGCGCTTTAGACTCGACAACGGCCAGGTCTGGCAACAGCGTCATCGAGGTGTCTATCGCCATGCGACTGCCGACACACAGGTTAGTTTTGGGCAGAATTTCTTAGGTGGCTGGGAAATGACCGTGTTGAGCTCGGGTCGGAGTATTTCGGTCAAGCGTTTGAAATAGCGAATGTTCGGCACTTTTGGGCGCCGCAAGTGAGAAAAAATACCATTGCGGATGCTTGCTATTTAAAAGTTCCTAAGAGAAAGCGTGAATATGTCGCATTTGTCTAAAAAGGGGTCTCACTTACCCCCCACATTTGATTAGTCTGTGTGAGTTCCTAGAAAGGTATTTTCTGGGCGAACCACTCATTACTTAAAATTAAATGTGAGGATTTCAATGAAATCACTGAACAAGAGACATCTCAGCTTGGCTGTTTCCGCAGCATTGAGCTCAACGCTGGTTAGCGGCTTTGCGTTTGCGCAAGACGCGGCTGACGAAAGCGCCATGGTAGAAGAGGTAGTTGTTACCGGTACGCGTATTAAATCCGACGATGGTTTTGGCGCGACAAGCCCAGTAACCGTAGTCACTGCCGAAACTATTGCAAACCTCGGTTTTGTAAACATTGAACAGGTACTTAACAGCCTGCCTTCAATCGAAACAAGCCAGAACGCCAACATCTCTAACGGTTCAACAGGTACAGCATCTGTAGACCTGCGTGGTTTGGGTACAAACCGCACGCTAGTTTTGGTTAACGGCCGTCGTATGACTGCTGGTGGCGCTTCTACGCAAGCACCCGACATATCTCAAATCCCAACCATCGCCCTTGAGCGTGTTGACGTATTGACCGGTGGCGCTTCGGCTACTTACGGTGCCGACGCGGTTGCTGGCGTTGTTAACTTCGTAACCCGTCGTATGGACGGTATTGAGATTCGCGCCGGTTGGAGTGGCTATCGTCACGACAACGACACGAAGTACATCCAAAATCTTCTGGATGCCAGAAATTTTGATTACCCCAGCGGTACTGAGGGTCCTGACGGCGAGAACAACCAAATTGATATCGCTATGGGTATGGACTTTGCTGACGGTAAAGGTAACGCGACTGTCTACGCTACATGGCGTAAGCAGGAAGAGTTACGTCAGGAATCGCGCGATTACTCTGCCGGTGCGCTGACTGGACCGGGTACGTCGGTTGGTGGATCTGCTAACGCGGCGAACCCTAACTTTGACATATACCCCCGCAATCCTGATGGCTCATTAGATTTTGACGGTGACTCATTCTTCGGTAATGTTAATGCTGCAGGTGGCTTGACAGATTGGGACGGTACTAACCGTTACAACTACGCGCCTATTAATCACTTTTTGCGTCCAATGACCAACTGGTCGGTTGGTGCGTTTGCTGATTACAAAATCAACGATAACTTCACGCCTTACTTAGAATTCATGTATTCGAGTTCTGAAACGCGTGCACAGATCGCTGAATCGGGCACTTTCTTCGTCGAAGCCTATGAATTAAGCCTTGACGATCTTCCCGAAGCATTCGCAGCAGATTTGGCGGTAGCGATTCCTGGTGTGGAAGACTTTGGTGTCTACGTTGGTAAGCGTAACGTTGAGGGTGGACCTCGCTCTAACAACTTCAGCAACGACGGCTTCCGAATCGTTACTGGCTTGAAGGGCGACATCAATGACACTTGGTCATACGATGCGAGCTACCTGTACGCTCAAACACGTCAAACCTCAACTTACATCAATGACTTCTTTGCGCCAAAAATCACCGCTGTACTGAACTCAGATGCTTGTGATAACGGCTGTCCTGGTTATTCAGTCTTCACACCCGGTGGTGTCACGGCTGAACAGGCTAACGGCTTGGGCGGTGTTGGTATGCTGAGTGCGCAAAGCAGCACCGAAGTGATCAACGCTTATGCAACTGGCGAGCTGTTCTCTATTGGCCAGAATGATCCGATCCAAGTTGTTATCGGTTATGAATGGCGCGGTGAAGACTTTAACCGTACTTCAGATACGGTATTTGCTGAAGGTCAGTTGCTCGGTCAGGGCGGACCAACCCCATCTTTGGACGGCAGTTACTCGGTTTCTGAAGTCTTTATGGAAGCCAACATTCCAGTCTTAGACAGCTTGGCACTTGACTTGGCTTATCGTTACTCTGATTACAGCACTGTGGGTGGACAAGATACCTACCGTGTTGGTTTCGACTGGCAGGCAGTTGACATGGCTCGTTTACGTGTCGGTTTCAACCGCGCCGTTCGTGCGCCTAACGTGGCTGAGCTCTACTCAGTGAATAGCCTCGGCCTCTGGGCTGGTGTTGATCCCTGTGCTACAGCTACGCCTGAGTACACAGCTGCACAGTGTGCTGCTACTGGTGTGAGTGCAACACAGTACGGCACTATTACTGCGAGCCCAGCTGACCAGTACAACCAAGTCACTGGTGGTAACGTTAATCTGTCTCCGGAAGAAGCTGACACAATCACGGTCGGTTTAGTCTTGACGCCGATGGACAATCTGACACTGTCGGTCGACTACTGGAGCATTGAGATCGAACAAACCGTCTCCACTGTAGGTGCTGAAAACATCGTCCGTCAGTGTGCCGAGAATGGTGCCCTCTGTGATGCGATTACGCGTTCAGGTTCAGGTTCGTTGTGGCAGGGTGAAGTTGGCCGTGTATTTAACGGACTTCAGAACCTCGGTACTGCTGAATGGGAAGGCGTAGACGTTGCTGCAGCATGGTCAACAGAGGCCTTGAGCGGTACGTTTGATGTCAGCCTGTCGGGTACTTACATGCTGACTAAGGAAGTAGAGATCCTGCCTGGCGAGAAAAATGACTGTGTTGGTTTGATCAGCACACGTTGCTTCGCAACGCCTGAGTGGCGTCATACGCTTACTGCTAGCTACGACAGCAATGATTTTTGGGCTGTTACAGCGCGCTGGCGTTACTTTGACGGCGTCGATTATGACGGCGCTCTAACGGGTAGCAAGTCACCGGGTACAGATGCAATTGCTCAGGGCAACTTGTCTGGTTCAGAAAGTTATCTTGACCTGAACGCGACGTTCCGTTTCTTGGGTAACTCAGAGCTGTTGGTTGGTGTGAACAACGTGTTGGACGAAGCGCCACCATTAGTCGGTGGTACATTGTCTTCAAACGCCAACGCGGTTGCAGGCTTCTACGATACGCTGGGTCAGTACTTGTTTGCTCAGGCAACGTTCCGCTTCTAAGCAGAAATGCTTAGCAGCTGATGCTGCGATAAATAGAAAGCGGGCCTTTGGGCCCGCTTTTTTTTTAACTAAAAAAACTTTCGTTTCGAGCGTATTTGTCGCTCAATGGCTTTTATGAATTCAATACAGCAAGCACTCGAAGCATATCAGTTGGCTCGCACCGCGGCGGCAGCGGGCGATGTGCCCGATGATCACTACAATCACGGTTACTGGGCGGCGCGCCTTGGCCAGTGGCAAGAAGCGATTCATGCCTATCATCGAGCGCTTGGCTTTGGCGTGGCTAAGCCAGAAGAAGTCTGGCTGAATATTGGCTCGATCTACTCCGAGCGATTGCAGCAACGCGATAAAGCCCTCGAGGCGCTAGATGAATCGTTAAGATTGAACCCGAACTACACCGCCGCGATGTTTAATCAGGGGCATTTAGCTGAGCAGTACGGGGATCGAGAGGCTGCGCATCATTGGTTTGCCCAAGTGATCGCGAGGGAACCGAACAACACAGCGGCCCTGGCACGATTGGCCGATGCCAGTATTGTGACGGCCGACGATGATCCTGTGTTGCTAAAGCTGCGTGCGGCTGCACCGGCGGCGGCGAATCCTGATGTATGGCTATCTTTGGCAGCTGCCGAGGAGGCTTTAGATAATGTCGATGCCGCATGGCAGGCGATGCTCGCCGCGAATACTATCGATCGACAACAGTCCCCCCCTTATCCCGCAGAAAAAATCGCTGAGCTCAATCATCTGGCCAAGCAAATAGATATCCCTCGCACTAAAAGTACTGACAGCGATACCAATACCAATGGGCCCCTATTTATTTGCGGTATGTTCCGCTCTGGCTCCACTTTACTCGAGCAAATGCTGGCTGCGCACGGCGCCTTTTTTCCGCTCGGCGAGAGCGAGTTTTGGCCGCGGCGTATTGCCACCGCGGGAGGCGGCATGGTGTTCCCAGCACGAGAGCCGTCAGCTGAAGAAATGACCCAATGGCGTGCACAGCATCAAAAGATGCTCAGTGAGTTGGTGCCTGAAGGCAAAATTGCGACCGATAAACGGCCGGATAATATTTATCAAATACACCTGTTGGGCCAGGTTTTACCCGCTGCCAAGTTTGTTATTACGCGGCGTGACTGGCGTGACACGCTGGTCTCAGTGTTTGGTACCCGGCTCCACGCCCAGCACGGCTATGCAAATGACCTCTGCAGTATTCGGCAACAAATCAGTTTGTTGGATGATCTAGCTGATTCATGGGCGGCACGTTATCCACACCGCATTCGTATTGTTGAATACGAAGCCTTGGTTGCCGATGCTGAAAGCACTTTGGCTGACTTGCTTAAATGGTTGGGGCAGCCTTGGCGCCCCGAAATGCTGAATTTTCATTCGCTGCGCAATTCTGTCCGGACTGCGAGTGTCTGGCAGGTGCGCGAGCCCTTGAATAACAAACGTCAGGCCCGTTGGCGTCGCTTTGAAAAGCCTTTACATGCGGTATTTGGCGATAGTTTAAACACACCCAAAGCCTAGGACTCATAGCGTGCCTTAATCGGGTTTAACGGCGCTTTTCTGGCTTACGCTGAACCATCGCCATTAACTCAGGCGATGATGCGCAATATTGCTCGGCGGCTAGGTAGCTGGCGCTTTACGCACCTTATAACCGGCCGGCATCGTACGCTTCTTGTACCTTCGCAAGTGACATAGGCTGAATGCTCGCGGCTTGGCCTGCGGTACCAAACGCCTCATTTCGCGCTATGACAATGTCGCGCATGGCGACGATGGTCTCGGCGAGAAATTTACGCGGGTCAAATTCTGCGGGATTCTGCGCCAAGTAACGACGTACGGCACCGGTAGAAGCCAAGCGCAGATCAGTGTCGATATTAATTTTGCGAACGCCGTGTTTGATGCCTTCAACAACCTGTTCAACGGGCACGCCATAAGTCTCTGGAATTGCGCCTCCGAATTCGTTAATGATGGCCAGCCAGTCCTGCGGCACCGCCGAGGAGCCATGCATTACTAAATGGGTATTAGGGATGCGAGCATGAATGTCTTTGATCCTGTCTATGGCTAAAATGTCGCCCGTCGGTGGCCGGCTAAACTTATACGCCCCATGGCTGGTACCACAGGCAATCGCCAAGGCATCCACACCGGTGTCAGCAACGAACTGTGCGGCCTCTTCGGGGTCAGTGAGCATTTGATCGTGAGTCAGCTTACCAACAGCGCCAATGCCATCTTCTTCACCTGCTTCACCGGTCTCTAGCGACCCTAAACAGCCGATCTCGCCTTCTACCGAAACGCCACAAGCATGCGCCATCTGAACCACAGTTCGTGTAACGTGGGCATTGTAATCGTAGTCAGTGGGTGTTTTGCCATCTTCACCCAGCGAGCCGTCCATCATCACCGAGCTAAACCCCAATTGAATGGAGCGCTGGCAAATTGCTGCTGAGGTGCCATGATCTTGGTGAATGACGACGGGGATGTGCGGAAATTCTTCAATCGCCGCGGCCATCATGGCGCGTATGAAAGGCGCACCTGCGTACTTACGAGCGCCCGCGCTCGCCTGCATGATCACGGGTGAGTTGGTGATGTCAGCCGCTTCCATAATGGCGCGGGTCTGTTCAAGATTGTTGACGTTAAACGCGGGTACTCCATAGCCATGCTCTGCGGCGTGGTCTAAGAGTTGTCGCAAACTGATGAGTGCCATATAGGCCTCCTGTAAGCCAAAATGTGGGTGTTTGCCATGTTGCGCAGCGAATGACGCTGGTCTTTCTCCTTAAGCCTCGTTAGCGCGCATGTTGAGCATCGCCACCGCCGGCAGTGTTTTACCTTCTACATATTCCAAAAATGCTCCACCGCCGGTTGAGATATAGGATACCTGAT
>CAWUXF010000061.1:0-30363 GCA_963926325.1 uncultured Luminiphilus sp.
ATGCCTCGGCGTTCTCAGAAGCTACCTGTAGCGAGTTAATTACTGACTCAAAGCGGTTTTGGTACGCACCCAACTCAGAGCGGCCCGTGCTGACCTGCGCTAACGCAGCGTCAATTGTTGCAATTGCCGCACTTGCGCCTGCGCTAGTGGAAATATCTGCACCAGCTACTGAGCTAAACGAGCCTGCTCCAGATGCGGCAGCAAATACTTCGGTGTTTGCGCTAGCGAAGCTTATTTGGCCCTGCGTACTGGTGACCGATACGGTGCCAATTTTTACTGCATCAACCGTGCCACCCTCAGTTAAAGTAGTTCCGCCAAAGGATACGCTTTCAGTCGCGCCGGCATCACTAACAAAAGCTTCTAGGCTAATGTCATCGCCAGTGCCGTTACTCAACGTAATTGAGCTTCTGTCACCGACAGTTGTAAAAGCCGCAGTGACTCCGGTACTAGCCGAAGCACCGTTAACCGCATCAACGAGACTGCTTAAGTCATTCGCATCAGTGATTGTCGCAGCAATAGATGTTGCCGCAACGCCATCCTGACCAGCCAGATCAAAAGATATGGCACCCGCCGCGCTCAAAGAAGAAAGCGTGACACTATTATCTGCAGTTGCAGTAATACCCACGCTAGAAGCTGCAGTATTTATTGCAGCAGCAATTTCAGCCGCACTCGCATCATCCGCGTAGCTAATGGCTTCACTGGCACCGCCTCCGGTAGTCGTAATAACCGCAGAAGTGTCTGCCGTAATTGCGTTAAGAGGCGCTGTCGCCGTTTCGACTGTGCCCATCAAGCTACCTGTCAAGCTCAATGTATTACTACCCAGAGAAACAGAACGTGCATCGACAATATTAGCAACTGTGATCGTTTCACCTGAATTCGCACCAACCTGGAAAGATTGCGAAGTAAATGAACCATCTAAGAGTGCAACGCCATTGAAGTTCGATGACCCAGCAACGCGATCGATTTCCGCAATTAGCTGCTCAACTTCGTTCTGGAGCGCCGCACGGTCAGTGGCCGAGTTAGTGGCGTTAGCGGACTGTACCGACAACTCACGAACACGTTGCAAGTTGCTGGTAACTTCTTTTAAAGCACCTTCAGCAGTCTGCGACAATGAGATACCATCAGCGGCGTTACGTGCTGCCTGATTTAAGCCGTTGATCTGTGAAGTAAAACGAGTCGAAATTGCAAGACCTGCTGCATCATCGCTTGCACTGTTAATACGCAAGCCTGACGACAAACGCTCAAGTGAGGTTGCAGTGAGGCTCTGACTCTCTGACAGATTACGCTGAGTATTCAGCGACGGGATGTTTGTGTTAATTACTAAAGCCATGTGTCACTCCTTTCGACCCGCTTTGCGCGTCTGGTTAGTCTGGAATTCATCGGGCGCTTTGTTGTGCCCTCCGCTTTCAATCCTATTAGCGGCACGGCAAGCAGAAGCTTTAGTCAAATCGAACAAAAAGTTTAATTTTTCTTGCTAGACCGGCAACACGCATGAACGCTAAGGCCAAAGAGATCAATTCGGACCTTAATTCATCGTGCGCCGGGTTACTGAGATGAATTAGTAATGAATATCGCGAATCAACATAACAGACACAAAAAAGCCCGCATTAGCGGGCTCAATTGGGGCCAGACGTGCACTACAAATAATTAAATAACGATAATCCCTGAGTTTTCACATAGGTTTGCTGTGCTGCCTCTAAAGCCACCAACTGCAAATTAAGTTCGGTAATTGCCGACGCATAGTCTAGATCTTCAAGCTCTGATATCGATTTTTCGAGCTGGAAATTAAACGCGCTGTTCAAATCGATTTGATCCGACACCCGATTCATACGCGCGCCCACGTCCGTGCGAACGGTCGACACTTGGGTGAGGTTTTGATCCAAATTCTGCAGCGACTGATTAAGTGCAGTCGTCCGCTGAGCCGTAGCGCCTTGCCCATTGCCTAAGCGCAGCGCAGCGCTGAGTTCAGCCAGCGTCGCAAAGGCGCTTTGGTTGCCGCCACTGGCTAAATCAAAGCGATCACCCGCGGCGGGGGTACCCTCAATCAGCACACTGCCACCTGGGGGAATGCTAATCACCTCGTCGGGAACATAGTTGGTCACCGGCACAATATTACCGCCTACACTCCCTGTCACGCTGTACTGCAGCTGACCCGCGGCGGTCGTTGTAAAGTTAATGCTGTAATCTTGGCTGCTATCAAAAGAATTGTCGGCGCTGGTAGTCTTTACAAATCCTGCGCCTACATTGGTGCTCGCAGCAGACACCTCAAAACGGCCGTTACCCGCCGAGGACGCAATAAAGATATTATCGCCAGTATCATTGACGGACACGCGAATACCCGCCGCTATATTGACCGCGCGGCTATTGCTATCTCCTTGATACTGGGCCAAACCAGAGACAACCTCAAAGGCAGGGCTCTTACTACGATTGCCGGCGAAAATATATTCACCGTCGGCATTTTGGGTGTTTGCAACCGCTAGCAACTGCTCGGCAAGGTTGTCAATTTCATTGGCAATCGCACCGCGGTCTGTGGCACTTAAACTGCCTGCGTTACCTTGAATAGCCAGTTCACGTGCGCGTTGTAGCACCGACTCAACACCCGTTAGCGCTGACTCTTCAAAGGCCAGCGTGCCTTCCGCTCGCGCAGCGTTTTGCTGTAGCGTTGCCACGCGGTCAAGCTCGCTACGCACTTTTATAATTTGACTCGCAGCCGCCGGATCATCCGCCGGTGACAAAACGCGCTTGCCCGTCGCCAATTGGTTTTGTGTACGACTCAGCGCAACTTGGGCGTCTAAAATGGCGTTTAGACCCCCTTGGTAAACTTGTGCAGAAGAGATTCGGCTAATCATCGTGCGGTCGCTCGCAAAACGGTATCGAAGGCTTCATTGGCAACGGCAATAATTTGTGCTGCCGCTTGGTAGGCCTGCTGATAACGGATTAAATTGGCCGCCTCTTCGTCAAGATTGACCCCTTGCACACTGCTCTGTCGCCCTTGGGCGGAGCTAAGTAGCGCATTCTCGGTTGTGGCCGAACTATTGGCGCGCCGAGTTTGAACAGCAACATCAATGACAACACCGTTATAGAAATCGTAATAACTCTCATCGCTCCCCGCTAACGTCTTAGCATCACGCAGCTCGATCAGCGCCAACATATTGCTGTTATCGCCCACGTTACCGTTGCTCGCCGCAGCGGCAATATCCACAGGATCTTCGATAGCCACATTAATTGCGCTAGCACCAAAGGCCGTTGGCTCGATCAAAAAGCGATCGCCATCGGTCGCAGCGCCGGCGGCGGTGAAATCAATTTGCACGCCCTCGATAGTGATCGATGTGCCCGTCAGCACCTGGTTTTGGCCGGTTGTTAAATTGCGCAGCGTGGCGCCGCCGCCGCTGTATTCCAGCTGATAGCTGTCGCCAGTCAGTTGCGCCGCGTCGGTAATCTGAGCACTCACCACACTGTTAGTGCTGTTGGTGTCACCACCAGTAACCGCAGGCGTAATAGGGACAAAAAAGTCACCCCCAACGATACCGTTAAGATCGTCGCCCTGTGCGTGCTGGGCGTTAAACGTTTCAATAATGCCCACTGCAAGTAGGCCAAGGTCACGGCGGGTACTTTCAATGACTGTCGCAGAGGCATCTAGCGCGGCACCCAGCTCGCCGCCGCTCATATAGCTGGTCACGTCGCTCTGAATGCTGTCACCGGCGGTAAGATAGATAAGCGAGGCGTTATCGTTCAGTGGATCAGGCACTGCGGTCATCTGCTCAGCACGCCCGCCAACCACTAGCGGTTGGCCACGACCAATAAAGACATTCAGCGAGCCGTCCCCTTGTAATTGCGTCGTCGTTTTCACAAAACCACTCAGCTCCGTAATCGCGAGATCGCGCTGATCTAACAAGTCATTCGGCGCCACACCAGTGCTTGCGGTGACGCGAGCAATCTCATTGTTCAGATCGGCAATAGTTTGCCCTAATTGATTAATTTCGATGGTCGAGAACTTGATCCGTGAATTTAGCTCATCACCGAAGTCGTCCAAGCGCGCGTCTAAATACTGAAAGCGCTGAGCGAGCGTTTCTGCCTCGGCAAGCATTACTTGTCGTTCAGGCAATGAAGTGGGGCTATTCGCTACCGCTTCCATACTGGCAAAAAAGGTGTCCATGGCTGACGCAACACTCGTCGCCGGGTCGGCCAATAAATTATCGACCCGGCCCGCGGTTTGCGCAAAGCTATTGGCATAACTACTTGAGGCTGTTTTATTCTGCACATCTGAGGTTAAAAATTGATCGTAGGCACGCTCGATAGAACCGATACGGACACCGGTGCCCAGCGCTGCACGGCCGCTATATTCCGGTTCACTGGTCACAAAATTGACCGACTGGCGAGAATAGCCCTCGGTATTGACGTTGGCGATATTATGCCCTGTGGTCGACATCGCGCGCTGTAACGAATTCAGGGCGGAAGTACCAATACCAAGAATGTCCGCCATAAGATTAGCCCTTTACGTCTAGTTCGACAGAGTTAGCGGCAGGTAGCGCAAAAGCTTTAGCCGCAGCCTGACTGTTAAATCGCATAGACGCCGGCACTTGAGCGCGTGGCATGAGCAACTGCGCAGCGTCATGACCGTCGATTGCGCCTTTACGTGCCGCGTCATTGGACGCCTCTGCATCGGGTGTGTCACTCGATGGTACATAGCCACGCATTTGCATCTGCTCCACCATCATGCGCGCCAAACCTACACCACCTTGCTCCGACAGCTTCAATGCAATTTGCTGATCTGCCATGCTTTGATAAGTATCCATTTGGTCACTCTGAAAAAGACCGCCATCCATCGTGGCATCGCGCATCGACTTGAGCATCATTTGTAAGAACAAAGATTCAAACTGAGCTGCGACGTCTTCTAAAGCGGCTTTTGGATTCGCCTTAGCTTCGCTACGCAAGCTCGCCAAGTGACTGAAGTCGGTATAAACAGCACCAGAGTCCATTGTCAAAACCTCAGATGATGATCAGCTCAGCGCTAAGTGCGCCGGCTTGCTGTAAAGCTTCGAGAATAGAAACCAGATCACCCGGGGCTGCGCCAACACGATTAATTGCCGTGACGATTTGCTGCAAACTGACACCTTCATTCATCAGAAACATGCGCACATCTTCCTCGTCAATATTAACCGTAGACTCCGTCGTAACCACTGTTTCTCCGCCGCGAGAGAATGCTGTCGGCTGACTCACGTTAAGACTTTCGTCAACCGTGACCGTGAGACTGCCATGTGCCACTGCCGCCGTTTTTACTGTCACTTCAGCACCAATGACAATTGTCCCGCTGCGCGCATTTACAATAACTTTGGCCGATGCAGCACCACGTACAACCTGAATATTTTCAAGCTCAGCCAAATACGACACCTTGGAATAGGCATCATCAGGCGCGCGAACTCTTACAGAGACGCCATCTAGCGCCTCAGCCGTACCCGCACCCATTGTGCTATTCACAGCTGCCGCCAAGTTGCGCGCAGTCGTGAAGTCAGGCGTGTGAAGATTGAACGTAATGGGGCCAGGCTCGCTCAACGAGGACTTCACTTCCCGCTCAACAATTGCACCATTAGGAATACGACCCGCAGACTTCGTATTTACCGATACGCTCGAACCATCGGCGCCTTCGGCACCAAAGCCCGAAACAACCAAAGCACCTTGCGCCACAGCATAGATCTTACCGTTGCCGGCTTTGAGTTCAGTGAGTAACAACTCACCCCCACGTAGGCTCTTTGCATTACCCATTGACGAGACGGTGATATCTATCGTCTGACCGGGTTTTGCAAAGGGCGGGAGCTTCGCCGTGACCATGACCGAAGCGAGGTTCTTAGTCTGTGGATTGCTGTCATTGGGCACATTAATACCAAACTGCTGCAGCATCGACCGCGCTGCCTGCAGGGTAAATGGCGTCTGAATAACTTGGTCACCGGTTCCCTCTAAGCCGACCACTAAGCCAAAGCCAACCAATTGATTAGTGCGCGCGCCCTCGACCATAGCAATGTCTTTAATACGCTCGGCGTGGACAGGCCCTGTGCCCGCTGCCATCAGCAGCAGTACCAAGCAACTTGTGTAAAAAATTGAGGGTTTCATTGTAATGCCACCGTTAAAAGGGGTTCATGGGGCTAGTAAAAAAGCGCGTGATCCAACCGGGTGTATTCGCATCATCCACAACACCGACGCCGCCATAAGAAATACGCGCGTCAGCGACAAGGGTGGAGGGGATGGCATTGGTTGGGCTGATGTCTTCTGGACGGACAATGCCGCGCAGCTGAATGTATTCTTCGCCCTGGTTCAGCGCCAACCATTTTTCACCTTGAATCTGCAGGTTGCCATTGGGCAGTACGCGCGCTACTTGCACCGCGATAGCACCTGTCAATGAATTACTCTGCGCGCTTGAACCACCGCCTTGAAATCCGGAGGACGCTTCAATGCTTTGGCTCAGGTCGTAGGCGTCGTCACCACCAAAGTTAAAGGGTTGGCCAAATAACACGGGCGCCTCGACCCCAACATCAGCAGAGCGACTAACGTCGGTGTCTGCACTTTTTGCGGCGCGGGTCGATTCGACCAAGACCACACTGATGATATCGCCCACAGAGCGCGCACGGGTGTCGGCAAACAACGACAAGCTATTCTGATCACTATACAAGCTACCCGCCGTGTCACCCTCGGGAGCATTGGGATAAGCAATAGGCTCCATTGGCGAATAAGCCGGGTGTTGGCGTGTTTCTATACCACCACAGCCGCTGAGAGTAACGAGCGCGGCGGTGAACACAGCACTGATGATAAGTTTGACGATCATAGCTAGCAGCTCCTCAGCCCTTAAAGATTTTGTGATGCGTACTGCAGCATCTGATCGGCTGTTGAAATCGCTTTGGAGTTCATCTCGTATGCCCGCTGAGTCTCGATCATATTGACCAGCTCTTCGACGACATTAACATTTGAGCCTTCGACAAAGCCCTGCTGAAGTGTGCCCAGGCCGTTAATACCCGGGTTGCTGGGCAGCGGCGCACCCGAGGCGCCAGTCTCGATATACAAGTTTTCACCGCGGGCCTGTAAGCCTGCAGGATTGACAAAATCGGTCAGCTGAACCACGCCGAGCTGTGTACTGGTCGGTGTACCTGGCTGTTGCACCGAAACGGTACCATCAGGTGCAATCGATACGCTCAGCGCATCTTGGGGAATAGTGACCGGCGGCTGAACCTGATAACCCGACGAAGTCACTAAAATGCCCTGATCACTAATATGGAACGAACCGTCACGGGTAAACGCCTGATTGCCATCGGGCAACAGTACCTCAAAAAAACCGCGACCTTGAACAGCTACATCTAAGGAGTTGTCGGTCTGAACCAGATTACCCTGCGTGAACAAACGCTCGGTCGCGACGACCCTAGAACCGGTACCCACTTGCAAGCCCGATGGGAGCAGTGTGTCCTGGGAAGACTGAGAACCCACCTGACGCACGTTCTGATATAACAAGTCTTCAAAAATTACGCGGCCGCGTTTAAAGCCATTAGTGCCAACGTTCGCAAGGTTGTTCGAAATCGTCGCCATTTTGGTTTGCTGCGCGTCGAGACCTGTCTTAGCGATCCACAGTGATTGACTCATAACTTAACTCCTTTATTCGAGCTTCATCAGGCTGGCACTGGAGGTATCCAGTTCTTCAGCTGATTTCATAGATTGGATATGGCCTTCGAAGGCGCGTGATAGTTCAATCATCTGCACCATAGCGGTCACAGGATTAACATTAGACGTTTCCAAAGCACCCACCGCCAAGCGGACACTGGCATCGGCTTCTAAGGATTCCATATCGGGGGTGCGGATCGCGCCATCAAGCCCTTTTCGGAGCTCGGTTGGGTCGGGATTAACCAGCATAATGCGGTCTATAATAGCGACTGCGGTAGCTGGCTGACCGATGGGAACGATCGAAATATTTCCGTCGCTAGCAATTGTCATAGAGCTAAAAGGTGGCACTGCAATTGGCCCGTTGTAGCCCAAAATAGCGTTGTTTGTTGCGTCAATTAGCTGGCCATTTTGGTCGACCCGCAAATCGCCGCGCCTGCTCAATACGGTGCTGCCATCAGGCCGAGCCACTTTCATCCAGCCCTCGCTGGTGATCGCCACATCCAGATCCCGCCCGGTAAACTGTACGTTACCCGGGGTGTAATCGACGCCTTGTCCGTGAGAACTGGTGGTGGCGCCGGGATTGAGATTACCGCCTTCAATGTATTCAGTTTGCGCTTGATATAGGTCGGCCTTAAAAGCCGTGGTGCCTGCGTTAGCCAGATTGTGGCTAACCAGCGCCTGGGCATTGCCCACTTGGCGGGCTGCTTCGGCCGAAATCTGAATAATGCTTTGCATCGTCGACTACTCCTTAATCGCCTAAAATCAACCGCCGCTTAGCGGAGG
This sequence comes from uncultured Luminiphilus sp., assembly GCA_963926325.1. Classification (GTDB taxonomy): domain Bacteria; phylum Pseudomonadota; class Gammaproteobacteria; order Pseudomonadales; family Halieaceae; genus Luminiphilus. The sequence goes on from CAWUXF010000061.1 coordinate 8,425, forward strand.
TTGATAACTGCCTGAGTCACCTGATCTTCGGTGGAGATCACCTGTGCATTAGCCTGAAAGTTGCGCTGTGCAATGATCAAATTAACCAGCTCTTCGGTAATTTCAACGTTTGCCGCCTCTACCGCTGAAGACTGAATAGTGCCGCGACCAGCAGTGCCGGGATCACCAAGCGTTGCCGCACCCGAGGCAAAAGTTTCAACGTAACTGGTATTGCCAATAGGCTGCAGACCGTTGTTACTTCGGAAGGCCGCCAGTGCGACCTGCCCAATAGCTCGAGACTGACCGTTGGTATAACGCGCAAACGCAACACCACTGTCATCGAACTCAAAAGAGATCAACTGACCTGCGCCGTAGCCATCTTGTACAATTGAGCTCACTGCAAAGTCGGTTCCAAATTGGGTGGTGGCTAACAGGTTCAACTCAAAATTTTGTGCGCCCGAACCGTTTGGAACACCATTGCTGTCTTTAGGTATCCAGCCGCTAATATCGACTCCAATGTCACCGGTGATATCGAGGCGACCATTAGAAGTAAATGCCAATTGCGACCAACCGCCATCGACGCCACCTGCAGCATTTCGCAGCGGTTCTCGTCCGTTAGGATCAGCGGGATCAATGGCATATTGCGGTTCACCATCGATCACAGTAAACACCTCGTAGTTGTTGGCCACGGCATCGTCTTTAACGAAATAAACACTTAACACATGGGAGTTGCCAAGCCCGTCGTAGACCGTCGTAGAGGTCGTCGCGCTGTAGGTGTTGGGGTCCGCGTAATCGAAAGGTAAGCCGGAGCTCACCTCCCGTGAGTCGAGGTTGGTCGTCAGGGCTACGTTTCCAGTAAGCCGCGGATCGATCAATGAGGTGTCGATAAACAGGTCACCGAGTTCGCCGGTAATCTGTCCGGCTTCGTCCGCCTGGAAGCCCTGTAAACGGCCACCATTAACATTGGTAACAAAGCCTTCACGATCAACATCAAATGAGCCGGCGCGGGTATATTCGCGCGCACCATCCTGCGAGATCACAAAAAACCCATTCCCAGAAATCGCCAGGTCGAGGCCATTGTTGGTGAATTCCAAATTGCCCTGAGAAAACTCAGTACGAATTTGCGTGAGCTCCACACCTTGGCCGGAATTACCCGAAGCTGATCCCAGCTGGCTGCTGGCGAAAATTTCAGCGAACTGCGCCCGTGATGCCTTAAAGCCCACAGTACTCGAGTTAGCGATGTTGTTGCTGATCACGCCGAGATCCGCCGTAGCTGCGTTGATGCCTGAAATTGCAGTACTAAATGCCATGTTATATCCCCTTTGAAATGATCATTAATAAAATTCTTTGACTTCGTTGACACCCATCGACTGGCCGTTGGCCAAATTCAGGGTCACTTGACCGGTACCACCGATTGATACCGATACGACTTGTTCATGGGCGTAAACTGCAGCCGGCTTAGTTTGGCCGCCATAAAAACTGTCGGCCGATACCCGATAGGTGCCTGGTGGCAGTTGTTCGCCGTTCATGTCCACACCATCCCACTGCACGACCTGCGTGCCCGAACCCGCGGGTAGCTGGCCGTTGAACACCAAGCGACCATTCATATCCTGTACAAAGAACGTACCCCCCGACGACTGAGGACCCATGTCGACAGACGCTTGCAGGCCGTAAACTGTATCGCCGGCTTGATTGATGCCAAGTGCCGACAAACTGCCCTCATTGCTACCGGTGGTCACACTGCGGCCCACGAGTGAAGATGCCTGTAGTGCCTGCGACCCGGTCAACGAAGTATTTAAATCGCCAAATGCCGTGTTGAGGTCTTGAATACCACCGACCGTACCGAACTGAGCCAGCTGGCTCATAAACGCCATGTTATCCATGGGTTTGGTGGGATCTTGGTTTTTCATTTGCGCAATCATCAGCGCTAAAAAGTCGTCTGCGCCCATATCGTTGACGGTCGCTTTACTGCCGCTGCTAGTCGCCTCGGCCCGCTGAGGATTCAGCGACTCAAAGATATCGGCAGCAGAACTTGTGCTAGTTAAGTTCATAGTCAGTCCCTCACTTACCCAACGTCAGCGTGCGTAATGCCAGCTGCTTGGCGGTATTAATTGTTTCAATGGCATTCTGAAATGAACGCGCTGCAGACATCATGTTGGCCATTTCAGTGGCTGTATCAATATCTGGGCGATAAATAAAACCATTTTCGTCTGCTAACGGATGGGTAGGATTAAATTCTTGGCGCGGCTCGCCACCTGCCTCAACAATACTGTCGACCTTGACGCCCAATTTACTGCCATCGCCACCAACATCTTCCAGCACTGCGGAGAAAACCGGGTAGCGCGCGCGATAAGCATCGGCCGCAGTAGAAGACACGGTATTAGCATTGGCCATATTCGAGGCGATCGTGTTCAGACGTGTGGTCTGGGCACTGAGCGCCGTCGAGGCAATGGTCATGCTGTCAAAAAGACTCATATTTATTCCCCTCTAATCGCTGCGCGCAAACCTTTGATGCGCGAATCAAGTAAATTCAAGCTGACCTGATAGCGCATCGCGTTGTCCATAAAAGCGGCGTGCTCCTTGTGTGGCTCAACTGTATTGCCATTCAAAGAAAGCTGGTCAGGGGAGCGGTATTGAACATTAGCTGCAGCCGCCTCATTACCGATCGCAAAATGGCGTTCATGTCGCGCCGTCATTGGCTCTCTGGCATTTGTGGCAGTGCGCATTGCACTGGCAAAATCAACGTCCTGGGCCTTGTAATTGGGTGTATCGGCATTGGCGATATTGGCCGACAAGAGGTTCATCCGCTGCGCACGAATAGCCAACACCTGTGGTGAAATACCTAACGCGTTATCGATACCTGCCATAGTCTTATCCCATTGTCTTCTTGGCACTTCTGTCGACTAGCTACATTCAAGAGTCATGCCAACTTTTTTATATCATTTAAATCAATGAGTTATAAAAATTGCAGGCCAATGCCAGTGCTTTGACGGCAAGCGGCTCTGCCAAAGCGGCAAGCGTTTGCCGCAGGCATATTGCACGATGGCCACAGTTTGTTTGGCGGACAGATAGAGCGCCAATTGAGTCACTTAAAAAAGTTGGCAAAGAAATTGCTTGGAACTGGCCATTGCGCGTTAAGGAGCAAAGGATGTCAAAACTTTGGCGAACACAAGGATTGTTGCAGATGGCTATTAAGCGCAGCGGACGCCAATGGGTAGTGTGGTTAATGGTCTTGCCGACCCTATTAATCGCAACCTCAGCAAACGCAGGTCATTCGCTATCGGAGATTGCGGGCACCGCTGCAATGGCTATGCAGGCACAAGCCTATAATGCGGGTTATCGAGAAGTTGAAGTAAAGCTGCGCCCGCTAGACGCACGACTTAACTTAGCCAAGTGTAGCAACCCCTTAGAAGCATTACCCGCCAACAGCATGCGTCCGTTGGGCGCAGTATCAGTGGGTGTTCGCTGCAGTGGTGACTCGCCCTGGACACTCTATGTACGGGGTCAAGTCAGCGCCACGGAACAAGCACCGGTCTTAGTCACCGCGGTAGGTCGCGGTGAGATTATTGGCAGCGACGATGTAAACTACGAAGTTCGACAAATTAGCAACGATTATGCGGGCATCATCAGCGATATTAACGATATAATCGGAAAAGAGGCTCGTCGATCGTTACGCGCAGGTGATGCCATCCGATTCAACGACCTGCGGGCGCCGCAATTAGTTGAGCGCGGGCAAACGGTCACCATAGTCAGCGGAATAGCGGGTCTCCAGGTTAGTATGCAGGGTAAAGCTTTAGCAGGCGGGGCCAAAGGTGATCGACTAATAGTGAGTAATTTGAGCTCTGGCAAGCGGGTTGAAGGCGTTATCATGGCCAATGGGGCGGTCAGAATTGATTAAAACGCCCTCTACGCAGCAGTCGATTCGACAGGACCAACGCGCATTTTATGTTTTTTTGCAGTTAAGTACTAAAGTTTTACCTACTGCGGTCGCTATCTTAAGCGCAGAAAAAATTATCTTGAGGTGCACGGCACCCGGGAGCGAGGCATGAACCCAATAGACATGAACAGTGTTAGTCCAGCGCCCAAGGTCGATATAGACCGGAAAAGCGATGGCGTGAAAGTTGACAATCCCGCGCAACAGCCGGTAGCTGGCTTGGGCAATGACACCGTTGAACTGACCGACACGGCCAATAAGCTAGGCGCATTGCAGGCCGAAATAGCCTCGGCGTCTGGCGTTGACTTAGCCTACGTTGAAGCCATACGGGCAAAAATCGCTGATGGCAGCTATCAAATCGAGCCCGATCGCATCGCCGACGCACTGGTTCAACTGGAACGAGAGCTGCTCTAATGAATGATCTCGCTGACAATCGACATCAGCATGCGAGCCCAGCACTCAATACGCTGGCCCAAGAAGCCGAAGCGCTCAGTTCAGTTTTATTCGCATTAGAGGCAGAGCATCAAGCACTCACGCAGGGTGACGCTGTCGCGCTTGAAAAAGCAGTGGCAGACAAGAGCCGCGCCTTAGCAGCACACGGCGAAGCGCGCCAACTGCGCGAGACGACAGGTATTGGCCCCAACATTCAAACCTCACTGCAACAAGAAAACACTTTCAATACCAACCAACGCGCAGCGGGTATGGCCCTAGCTAGCCAATTGCGAATTGCCGGCGAGCAGTGCCAACACCTTAATCAGCGCAATGGTATGTTGATTGCAGGGCTGCGTGAGCGCACCCAATCGGCACTGGGTATATTACGATCAGGCGAATCAAGCGTGACGCTATATGGGCAACAAGGTGAGGCTGCTCAAGACATGGGCAGCCGCATCATCGGTACCGCCTAACCCTCCGCTTCCGACCCTCCGCTTCTGACCCTCCGCTTCTAACCTATGCGCCACAATAATCTATCTGGCAGCCGCCCAAAATTGGTTCGGCATTACCGCGCTTGATGGATATCTGTCGGCGTTGGTGCATAGAAACCCCACGGCGTTGATAGCGCGCGAGACGGGAAGCTTAATCAGAGTTAATCGGACGAGTCTTCAATAAAAGCAAAACGCGGGCGTAGCTTGCCGTCGATCGTTACCGACTCCATAAACATCGCTAACGGCCTTACCCACAGACTACAGTCACCATAATCTGTGCGATAAACCACCAGCCACTCTTCGGTTTCTGAGTGTCGAGCGACATCAAGAACAATATAGTCGCGATCTTTATAGTGTCGATAGCGACCTAGCTTTGGGAACTGAGGCAGGTGCGGGTCTGGCGTCATTCAGCAATGCCGCCAAAAGCCTGCAATAACTGGGTCTGTAGCTCGCTAATCGCCTCGCTCATCAGCAAGAAGTCCGCATCACGGCGGGCCAGTGGATCGTCTTCAATGTCGTTGTTCGCGTCCACTAGCGCTTCACCAAATTTCAGGCGGCGAATGGTCAGGTCGGTATCGAGCACAAAAGTCAAGCGCTCGTCCCAGCTCAGCGCGAGGCGCTGTACCAACTTACCCGACTCCAAGTGCGAGCGAATTTCGTCGGTGTCGAGCATCATGTCCCGCGCACGGACCAATCCACCCCCTTCCGCTGGATCAGCTAAGTCGGCTTCAGTACCCAGGGCAAAGCCTTCGGGTAGTCCACCGTGCATCAACCAGTGACTCATGACTTGCGCTGGAGATTTTTGAGTATCGGGTAATACGGCAGGCAAGCTACCGATTGCTTCACGCAGTGCGCCCAACAAATCTTCGGCACGCGGCGCGCTGGAATTGTTAACCCAAAGCCAACCATCGCGATCGCTGATCAATGCCTCAACGGCTTTACGGCGAGTAAATGCGCGGGGCATCAGGTCTTGAGTCACCTCATCGGTAATGGTCAGTTTCTCTTTCCGATACACTTTGCGGCCTTGCGCCTGCTGGATCTGTAATACACGATCATTAACCTCTTCGCGCACTACCGAAGCGGGCAATAGCTTTTCTTCGCGCTGCAGTCGCAGCAACCAAAAAGGGCCCGCGCTATGCACTAAGGCTTCCGTATTGTCAGCCAGGGCACCGACCCAGCCAGTGCTGAGTGGTTGCGCCGGTCGGCAAGAAACAAATGGACGACTGGACAGCCGCTGTTCAAGATCCTCGGCAGACAAACCGAGACGATTGGGGAGCCGATAAGCTCGAAGATTGCGAAACCACATGTATTAGCTCAAAGTTCTAAGTAGAAAAGACAGGTTAGTGTAACCCAGCCCAAGGGGCAGGTCGCCTACACTAAACCATTAAAACCCTAACTGGAGTTCAACCCATGCGTTATTTACACACCATGATTCGATCGAGTGACCTCGATGCGACCCTCGACTTTTTCGTCACTAAATTAGGGCTCATTGAGGTCAATCGCTACAGCAGTGAACAGGGTCGCTTCACCTTAGTTTTCTTGGCTGCAGAAAAAGATGCCGCCCGCGCCGAGAAGGAACAAGCACCCCTGCTTGAAATCACCTGGAACTGGGATAGCGAAAGCTATGATGGCGGCCGCAATTTCGGTCATCTCGCGTACCACGTCGATAATATTTACGATACCTGTCAACGGCTGCTAGATGCTGGCGTAGTGATTAATCGTCCCCCACGAGATGGACACATGGCATTTATCCGCTCCCCCGATGGGATTTCGATTGAGCTGCTTCAGGCGGGTGATTCACTGCCTACCCAAGAGCCCTGGGCATCGATGAAGAACACCGGCAGCTGGTAATCTATTCGGCAACGCCGGTGTCAACGCGTCAAGCCGGCGTCTAGTCCGCGAAAAAATCAAGAATCCAGCGCGCTACGCGCTCGCCCTGATGACTGCGCTGGTCCAAGCTTGCCATACCCTCGGCTACACGCTCGTCGCCGATCATCGCTCGCCGAAAGGTCATAATTTCGCGCGCGAACCCGGGTATGAATTCTGGGTGCCCCTGAAAAGTAAGTAAGTGCTTACCTAGACGCATGCCGGCAATATTACAATGCTCATTTGATGCCACCAGCTCGGCACCCGGCGGCATCGTTATCACTTGATCCTGGTGCGAAGCGAGTAATTGCAAAGAATTACCCTCGCCGTCCTGCAAGCTTTGATCGGTAATATCGTAGGCGTGTACACCCACACCCCAGCCTTTTGGAGATTTACCTACCTCACCCCCCAGTGCCTGCGCGATCAGCTGATGGCCAAAACAAATCCCCACCAAGTTGCGTCGCTCAGCATTGAGCTGGCGAACAAACACCTCCAAGTCGCGGATCCAAGGCTTGTCATCATAGACACTGCTCTTGCTGCCGGTGATGATGTAACCGTCTACCCCGCCGGTGAGGCTCGGGAGTTCGCCCTGCTCAACATCCCAAGTTACAAATTCGAGGCTTGGATCCACCTGCTTAAACAGGCGCTGAAACATATCTGGATACTCGCCAAAATTTGGCACCCATTCGGGCCGCACTGCATCAGTTTTTAAAATACCGATTTTCATTTGTCACCTCGTTGTCGATAATCGAATTCTAGCGCGACAAACGACTAAAGGCGCTATTGTTTACCCCAACGGGGAGGGTAGATTTGCGCACCAGAGGTACAGCAACGTATAAAGACCCCGAAGGCAGCGTTTATTCAGCAAGGAAACATATGTATCAGCTCAGCTATCATCGTAAGCGTCAGCCGACCTCAAGGTTAATTCGCACAAAGGTGCGAAGGATGGGGCAGCTAACCTCCATCGCCTTAACTGGCCTTTTGCTGTTGGGCGCTTTAGCCGCCGTCGCAGCGGTGCCAGCAAGCGCCAGTAGCGCCTACCTAGGAAACCAAGCCTGTGAAGGCTGCCATCAAACCGAGAGCGCAGATTGGCAGGGCTCCCACCATGACTTGGCTATGCAGGAAGCTACCGCCGAGACGGTACTAGGTAACTTTGATAACACAACCTTTCAATACGGTGAAATCACTACACGCTTTTTCCGTGAGGGTGGTAAGTATTGGGTTGAAACCGACAACGCCGAAGGGCAAATGCAAGTCTTCCCTGTCGCCTATGTCTTTGGTGTCGACCCACTTCAACAGCTGTTATTACCCCTATCGAACGGACGCCTTCAGGCGCTATCAGTGGCTTGGGATGCGCGACCTAAGACTGAAGGCGGTCAGCGCTGGTATCACCTTTACCCTGAGGAAATCATTGCCGCTGACGACCCGCTGCACTGGACTGGCCCCTATGCCAACTGGAATACCCGGTGCGCCGAGTGCCACAGCACCGATGTCAAAAAGCAGTACGATGCCAAAACACGCAGCTATGCAACGACTTACGAGCAGATCGACGTCGGCTGTGAAGCCTGTCATGGTCCGGGCAAAAAACATGTTGGGCTGGCGGCTAGTAATCAACTAGCAAGCGCCGAACACGCCGGTTTCGCAATGAGTTTGGCCGCGCGCGGACAGTGGCTCCGCGCAGCAGATGAACCTATCGCACACCGCAGTGAGCTGTTAGAGGACAACGTCCAAATCGACAACTGCGGTCGCTGTCATGCTCGCCGCGGCACCTTAGGCGACTATCATTACGGTGCAGACCTACTAGATACCCACCGACTTTCACTACTAGAGGCGCCGCTCTATTGGCCTGACGGCCAAATTCGTGATGAAGTCTATGTCTACGGTTCGTTCATACAGAGTAAAATGCATCAAGCCGGCGTAGTCTGCACCGACTGTCATAACCCACACAGCAATACATTGCGCGCTGAAGGCAATGGGGTCTGTGCCCAGTGCCACCAGCCTAGCCACTTTGATCGCAGCGAACATCATCGACACGAGCCCGGCAGCGAAGGTGCGCAGTGCATCAATTGCCACATGCCGGCGCAAATTTATATGGGCGTCGACGTGCGTCACGACCACAGCATGCGAATTCCGCGCCCAGATTTATCAGTCATGACCGGCAGCCCAAACGCCTGCATCCAATGCCATCAGGAAAAGGATGATTCTTGGGCGCTCGATGCGCTCGATGCGTGGGGCGTTAAAATGTCACGGGCAAATACTGAGCTCGGGCGAAGCTTTCACTCGGCGGATCGCGGCGATGTCCGTGCGCTATCCAGCCTTAAACGCATCATTGAGAATACTTCAGCACCGCAGATTCATCGCAGCTCTGCCTTATTACGCTACGGCAACCTGTCGGCACCAGACCTGCCTCAGACAGCGGCGCTGGCACTCGGCAGCGAAGATTCAGTGATTCGCTTGGCCGCAGTGCAATCCATCAGTGCTTTGCCCGCTAGGCAGCGCTATTTAATGTTGCGCACACTAATCAATGATCCCGTACTTGCGGTGCGCATGGCTGTTGCGCAACTGCTGGCCGATGCGCCGCTCAACGAATTGCGTCCAAAAGATATCGCCGCACTGGAACCGCTATTTGAGGCCTATCTGGCGGTACAAAACGAACACGCCGAAATGCCTTCAGTACAAATGCAGCTGTCCAACTTTTGGCGTGACCGGGGTGATCTAGTCAAAGCCGAGGCGGCAGTACGCGAGGCAGTGCGGATTAACCCTCAACTACAAAGCGGCGTCATCAATCTCGCCGATATCCTTCGCACGACGGGCCAAGAAGCGGAGGGCCGGAGCCTGCTAAATGAAAGCATTGGCCAGTCAGACGCGCCTGGGGCACTGCATCATGCGCTGGGACTACTTGAGATTAGAGCGGGAGATCTGCCCTTAGCGCTATCACACCTACAGATGGCGGCAGCCTTAGAAACCGATGGCAGCCGACATCGCTATGTCTATGCGATTGCACTTCATGACACAGGCGATGTGCAAGGGGCTATTACGCTGTTAGAACAACTCAACAACGCGCTACCGGGAAATCCACAGACTCTGTTCGCGCTAATTGGTTACTGCCAAGAAATCGGCGACACCACTCGCGTCGCACGTTATCAAGCACAATTACAACGTGTGGCGACAACAGCGGGCCTTCAGTAAAGACACACGCCGCGGGGCGATCTGCTGCTGACCTAATCTTTGGTCAGCAGTAAATCGATGGTCACCGGCACTGCACGACTGATTGCATCCAAGCCAGCAACTGCTTGCAACGCCGCAATGCCGGGCTCAAGACCAAAATCTCGCGCATTCAAAATGATAGGCTCAGCCGTGGTAACCCGCACACCTTCAGGCACACTCACAGCCAGCAAAACCGCTGAAATTGTCGCCTGAGAACCGTGTATAGACACCGTCAAGGGCAGCTCGCGCTCAACTGTGGCGCCAGCAGCAAGTTGCGCAACATCTAGGCCTTCGAGCTGTCCAGATATTTGTGCCTCGGGATAATTCGCCACTTTGAATAACAGCTGCATTAGGCGCTGATTGCGAATCTGCACCTTAGTCTCGACGGTAGTGAGGTCGATGCTGGCAACGATCGCTCCCTCGTCGCTCAGACTGCCACTGACTCCCGTAAAGTGGTTATTCTCAGCAATGCTGTTATTTTTAATTGATACAAAGCCAACCAAAGAATCGTCTGCAATACGCCAATCTGAATGGGCGAGAGGACTCATTAGCACCGCTGCGATCAGTGGCACCAATACGCTTTTTTGCAACGTCGCTTTACGAGTGAAAATAGTATCCGACAGCGTTTGTTTATTTGTTCTCATGCGTGGAGCTCCAGTCAGTGGATAGCTTTAGATGACAATTTCAGCCAGATTGCCTTTAGACTCTAGCCAAGCTTTACGGTCACCTGCACGCTTTTTGGCCAACAACATATCGAACATGCTATGGGTGTCATCATCCGCCTCTAATACCAACTGCACTAAACGTCGTGTATCAGGGTCCATAGTGGTTTCGCGGAGCTGTGATGGATTCATTTCACCCAGGCCTTTAAAGCGCTGAACGTTAGGCTTAGCGCGCTTGTTTTCAGCGACCAAGCGTTCGAGCACGCCATTGCGTTCGGACTCATCAAGTGCATAAAACACATCTTTACCGACATCGATTCGATACAGTGGCGGCATCGCTACAAACACGTGGCCCGCACGCACCAGCGGTCTGAAGTGCCGTAAAAATAGCGCGCAAATCAGCGTGGCAATGTGCAGTCCGTCGGAGTCTGCGTCGGCCAAAATACACACTTTGTGATAACGCAGGCCACTCAAATCATCGCTGCCCGGATCAATGCCTATCGCGACGGAAATATTGTGTACTTCCTGCGACGCAAGAATTTCCTGAGAATCCACTTCCCATGTATTGAGAATTTTTCCGCGCAGCGGCAAGATCGCTTGAAATTCGCGATCCCTAGCCTGCTTCGCCGAGCCACCCGCCGAATCTCCCTCGACCAAAAATAATTCACCTCGCGCCGGATCATCGCTGGTGCAATCAGCCAACTTGCCGGGCAACGCAGGCCCAGAGGTGATTCTCTTACGCACCACTTTTTTAGCCGAGCGCATGCGGGCTTGGGCGCGGTTGATACACAGCTCAGCTAATAATTCGGCATCGTGTGTTTGCTGATTCAGCCATAGACCAAAAGCATCTTTGGCTATACCAGACACAAAGCCTGCCGCCTCTCGTGAGGACAGACGCTCCTTGGTTTGACCAGAAAACTGCGGATCAGCTAACTTGGATGACAGCACATAACAACAACGATCCCAAACATCCTCAGCGGTGAGCTTCACACCTCGAGGCAGTAAGTTGCGCAACTCACAAAATTCTCGCATCGCCTCCAATAAGCCAGATCGCAAACCGTTGACGTGGGTACCACCTTGGGCGGTAGGAATGAGATTGACGTAAGATTCGGCAATAATCTCGCCGCCTTCAGGCAGCCACTGAATTGCCCAATCGACCGCATCAGTAGGGCCACTAAAACTCGCGGCAAAGGGCTTTTCAGGTAACACTGGATAATCGATGGTAGCGTCTTCCAGATAGTCCGCTATACCGTCCTCGTAATACCACTCTGTTTTTTCATTCTTCTTTTCATCGAGCAAGCTGACCCGCAAGCCCGGACACAGCACGGCTTTTGCGCGCAGCACATGAGTCAGTTTTGGCAGTGAAAAGTTTGCCGAATCGAAATACTGAGCATCGGGCCAAAAACGAATACCTGTGCCCGTATTACGCTTGCCACAGGTACCGGTAACAGCCAGTTCGCTAACTTTTTCGCCGCCCTCAAATGCCATTTCATGGATATTGCCATCACGACGGATAGTGATTTCAAGGCGGCGTGACAAGGCGTTAACCACCGACACCCCTACCCCGTGCAAGCCGCCGCTGAACTGATAATTCTTCGAAGAGAACTTGCCGCCGGCATGGAGCGTCGACAGAATTACCTCAACCCCTGGACGCTGCTGTTCCGGGTGTAAGTCGACCGGCATGCCGCGACCATTATCAATACAACTGACGCCGCCGTCGGTGTGCAAAATCACGTCGAGCTGGTCAGCATGGCCACCTAAGGCCTCATCAACGCTGTTATCGATCACCTCTTGTGCAAGGTGATTAGGGCGGGTGGTATCGGTATACATACCTGGGCGCTTACGCACCGGCTCCAGCCCAGTCAGGACCTCAATTGCATCAGCGTTATACTCGCTCATCGGTGTTTTACGGCTCTCTTGATGATCATGAATGAATAGTGATTAACATTGATATTGCGCATAGTGCCAAAGAACACGAAGCGGTGGCTGTTGCAATACTTATTGAATACCGATCAGTTACAAATAACCATCTGAATTCGTGTCGACGGCAAAGACAACGTCGGTAACCCGCTCAACGCCAGTGTCTACTTGGCCATCGGGATGTAGTACCAGCCAACGATAGCCCGGGCCAACTTCGTCGATCTTAAATCCCCGTGAATGGCGGGCAAATTGTATGCAGGTAGACGGCGTTGTCAGAAAGCGACGGCGCTCATAAATCTCGTCCGAAGCTTGGTGCACATGCCCAGAAATAATCAATCCTGTCTGCTGTAACGGCGCCAGTGCCGCCATAAAAGCATCTGCTTCGGCGATCCGTTGTGCATCAAGCCAAGCACTACCTAAGGGCCATAAAGGATGATGCACCGCTATTAACAGATGCTTTTGTTCGGCATTCGCCTGTGCGACCGCGACACTGAGTAATTCAAGCTCTAGCGCTGTTAAACTGCCCTCAACCGCACCGGCCAACTGTGAGTTCAGCATCAATATATCCCAGTGAGGCAAACTGATCTTACGCTTAAAACGCGCGCGCAAGGCCCCTGTTTCATCGGGACGATCATCGTGGTTACCTGGCAGCCAAAAACTAGGCGCTTGTAAAGGTGTGAGCGCCACATCAAGTCGCTCATAGGCCGCACTATTGCCATCACCGGCAATATCGCCGGTGATCAATAAAGCATCCGCCTGTTCGCCCTGAGCCGCCAAAGCAACAACCGCTGCGAGCGAAGCATCGGTATCAACGTTGAGCAAACGACCACCGCTGTCAGCCATTAAATGCGTGTCGGTAATCTGTAGTAAACGCACCGCCCCATCGACTAATAAGCGCTGGTCACCGGACAACGGGCAGTCAACAATCATGAGGTTGCACCAAAAATATCACTATCGGTGACACGGCCTTGCGCCAAACAAAACGCCAATAGCTCAGCGACAAACCGATTTTGTTGCTGTTTTTCGTTGCGCTGGTACATCTTGTCATTGGGATAAGTATAGCGCCCTGCCAACTGGCGATTCGCTTGAAAGCTAACCACTTCTGCCATTTTTGCATCGTGATAAACGCGCAGATCGACAACTACCGCACCATAGGTGACGGATAATGGTCCCAGCTTACGTATTCTAAATGTCGTGGTGTAGCGGCAACGCTCCATAACGTCAAAAATAATCTGACCCTCGTCGATGGCCAGCTGCCGACTGTTGCTGACTTCATAGGTCGGAAACAGCTGCAACATACGGGCATAGTTGGCCTCGCACAGTGCGTGCAGGTCCAGCAAGTCGACCGTATAGCGGCGTTTTGTTCGCGCGCCGAGTTCAGTCATGTTTAATCTTAGATATATCCATATTCAACATTATATCAATACACTGAGGGTTTATGCATTGGTGAAATTAGTCACTCACTTGCACAGTCTAGAGGTGTTAAACTGCCGCGATTATTCATTACCATTAAGCACCAAGTCCGAGCAACGCGCTAGGAGAAAAGGAGTTCGCAATGAAGCGTTATGTACTTAAACGGCAAGTTTTAGCCGTCGCCGCCGCAATGATACTGCCTTGCAGTCAACTGGTCAGCGCAGAATCGCTGCTCGATATTTATACCTTGGCGCTCGATAACGACGCCCAGCTAAAGGCACAAGCCGCACAATATCGCGCCGACCTTGAACAAGAAAACCTTGCGCTGGCGCCACTTCTGCCGCAGGTCGTAGCGGGCTACCAAGTAAGGGGCTCGGACTCTACCAGCACCTCCCCGCAAATTTTGGGCGCATCGGGGGAAATTAGGACGATTAAAAGGGTCTCCGATACAAAAACCGATGGCTATGACGTCAGCTTGTCGCAAACGCTGTTTGATTTATCGGCTTGGTACAATTACAAGGCAGGAACCGAGCTAACCCGACAGGCAGAAGCAATTTTTGCTGCCAACACCCAAAATTTGCTGGTACGAGCGGTCGATGCTTATTTTTCGGTGCTGCGCTCACAAGACAACCTCAACGCCGCAGAAGCACAAGAGCGCGCCTTTGAACGCCAGCTAGAGCAGACTCGGCAGCGCTTTGAAGTTGGCTTAATCGCCATTACCGATGTGTATGAGTCGGAGGCCGCGCGGGATTTAGCGCAGGTGACGCGTATTATCGAAGAAAATAATGTGGCAGTAGCCAAAGAACGCTTGTCGGTGCTCACCGGACAGGCTCCCGGCCAGCTTAATGTGCTCAGCGATGACTTTACCGCAGTGGCACCAAAACCCATCGACCGCGCCGCTTGGGTAGATTTTGCACTCAACAACAACTTCCAGCTAGCCGCTACCCGCTTCGCTGAAGAAGCCGCCAGGCAGTCAGCCAAAGCCAACAAGCTCGAACACGCGCCCAAGGTAACCGCCGGCTATAGCTACTCTGACGCTGAAACAACTGGCGATCAGACCTTTTCTCTTGATGGATTAAGTACTGGCTCAACGCCAGCCAGCGCACTACAAGACTCAGAAACATGGCAAGTGCGTATCGACATGCCGCTATTTACTGGCGGTGCACTCAGCGCCAATCGACGCCGAGCCGCCGAGCAATTTAATGTTGCCCGTGAAAATCGTATTAATCTAACGCGGACCACGGTCACCCAAGCCCGCTCATTGCACATGACGGTATTGTCAGATATCGCGCAGGTTAAGGCGCGCAGCCAATCCATTAAGTCGTCGCAAAGTGCGCTCGACGCAACCGAGGCCGGCTACGATGTCGGTACGCGTAATATTGTCGACGTATTGAATGCCCAGAACTTGGTGTTTTCTGCTGAGCGCGACTATGCCAATAGCCGCTATGACTACATCATCGATTCACTGCGACTTAAAGAGACGGCAGGCACCTTGTCTACCGACGACCTGAAGCGCTTAGATAGCTTTCTAGAGATCCCTCCAGCGCCGACCGCCAGCGATCAGCGCTAACAGCCTATAGCGCACAATTAAAGCGCACTGGTTATCCAGTGCGTTAACGCTAGCTAGCGGCGAGTGGGCATATACTCTTCAATGCCTATTATTGGAGTCCGTCATGACGTTGCCACCTGACCCCGCTGTTCGCGGCTTTTTACCCGACGATGAAGGGCAGTATTTACATGCGCTTGCCTTAGACGGCACCCGTTTTGGGCCCGCTTTGGAAATTGGCAGCTATTGCGGTCGTTCGACGTTATGGCTGGCGGACGCTGCGCGACAAAATAATAGCGTGGTGTTTGCTGTCGATCATCATCGCGGCTCAGAGGAACATCAGCCGGGCGAATTTTTTCACGATCCGACGCTCACCGATGCACAGGGGCGATTCGATAGTCTGCCCGAGTTTCGCCGTAACATCAGCGCTAGCGATCTCACCGACAATGTCATTCCGGTCATCAGCAGCGCATCACTACTGGCAACTTACTGGCACAGTCCGCTGGGCTTACTGTTTATCGATGGCGGTCATAGTTTAGATGCAGCCCTCGCCGATTATCGCGGCTGGGCACACCATGTGGCCCCGGGCGCAGTTTTGGCGATTCACGACGTCTTTCCTAATACCGAGGCCGGCGGTCAGGCGCCTTTCACCATCTGGCAAATGGCCAGCCAGTCAGGCCTGTTCGCGCCCATGGGTCAGTGCGGCAGTTTGCGCGCGCTACGAAGACTGAGTTGACGCAATTACTTTTGGGCTAACCGCCACCTTAAACAAATCTGAAGCCGCCGTATGGCCAGTTAAGGCATCTGCCGCCAACAGAATTGCGCCGGCGGTCCAAGTGGGCTTTTCGTCGGGCCACAACACGTCCTCAACAAATTGAAAGCCCGTCCAAAACGCGCCATCGGTGTCGCGCCACTGGTGCAGCCAACTGAACACCTGTTGCGCTCGAGCACGATCCCCAGCCGCGAGTAGTGCCAGCACCAGCTCACAGGATTCCGCAACCGTCACCCAGGGTTCTTGCGTTTCACAACGACAGCCCAGCCCCGGCTCTACAAACTCATGCCAACGCTTATTGAGCCGATCAACCGCGGCTTTATCAGTGATCACGCCGGTTAAAATAGGATAAAACCAGTCCATGGCATAACGCGACTTAGGCGCCCACGTGCGGTCAAAGCGCTCTGGGCGATGGCGCAGCGCATGACCTAATCGGTCCCGCGCAGATAGCCAGTGGGATCGATCCACATTCAATGTCGCGGCAATATGCCCGGCGCATTCCAAGCTTTTATAAATTGAACTACAGCCCGTTAACAAGGCGTCACCCATAGGGACATCGGCGTTATCGACCGCCCATTCGATCTCACCGTGCGCGCTTTGCAAAGCGAGTACAAAGTCGAGGGCACGCTCGATAACCGGGAAAAATTCTTGCAGGACCGCCATGTCTTGCGTCACTAAATATTGATGCCAAATCCCAGTCGCGATATATGCCACATAATTGGTTTCGCGACGGTCGGGGTTATCTGGCATATCGTTGCGATAGGCCCGCCACCAGCTACCATCGGGCAACTGCTTGCTGGCCAACCACCGATAAGCCTGCATAGCGGCGTCCGTTTCACCAGCAGTCGCCAGACCCATCGCCGCTTCAGTATGGTCCCAAGGATCAGAGTGTCCGCCCTCAAACCAAGGGATCTCACCGGTCGCCGTTTGCACCCGCAGGATGAAATCTACCGTTGGGCGCAAAAAGTCGCGAGGGAACATTCCCGGCTCCAAATATTCCCCGTTCATGGATCGGTAGTCATCGCGTCGGTGGTCAGCGCATCGGTAGTCAGCGCGTCGGTGGTCATCGCGGATGTTGGCACGTTCTCGGCCACTTCGATAACTGCTGCAGATGCCAGAGGCTTGCCAAAATACATCACCACGCTCTTACCCATCCAAGGGTCGAGTAATCGTTCCATCCAGCGGGTCAGCGGCGGTCGCTTGAGTAAAT
Organism: uncultured Luminiphilus sp.; assembly: GCA_963926325.1. Taxonomy (GTDB): domain Bacteria; phylum Pseudomonadota; class Gammaproteobacteria; order Pseudomonadales; family Halieaceae; genus Luminiphilus. Next base: position 25,857 of record CAWUXF010000061.1, read on the forward strand.
CCCATACCAACATTTGGTGATACTTGCGCACCAGCCACTGATCGTCACCGCGGGACCAAAATAAGCAGCGCAACCACCAATAAGGTGCATGTAGGCCATGGGCACCGTGATGGTGATAGCACTGATAGCCCTGACGCTCTATTTCGCGCTGCAGATGTTTGCGATTAAAAATGCGGATATGTCCACCGGGAGTTTTCGCATAGTCGCGGCTAAGCTGCCAACAAATCCATTCCGGCCACGCCCGCGGCACGCTAATGCACAGCTGACCACCGGGCTTTAATACTCGGTCTATTTCTTCAAGTAGCGACAGATAGTTCGGGATATGCTCGAGCACTTCGCTGCAGATCACCCTATCAAAGCTCGCATCAGCAAAGGGTAAACACAGGCCATCGGCTTGTGCAAAGAGCACCGAGCCCTCGGGAGCATAATTTGCCATATCATCGATACGAGCATGGGCGGTGCGTAAATCCGCCATACCCAAGTCCACACCTACCACCTCGACCTCGGGTTTAAGGTAAGCGCTGAGCGTATGGCGACCCTCGCCACAGCCCACATCAAGGCAGCGCTGTCCGGGCGCCAGCGGCAACCAATCAAAGTTTACAGTTAGCACTTACTCAGTAACTCCCGATAATGGTCGACCAAGGTTGCGGCGCAGACATCCCAGCTAAAGTTTGACTCCGCCCGATGCCGCGCTATGCGAGCCAGCTCCATTCGCCGATCGGAATCACGCAATAACACCGCGATTTCGCGCGCTAACGCCTCATCATCACCCGCCGGCACTAAGACGCCGCCATCGGCGACGACCTCTGCAAGTGCGCCGCCATCGGACGACACCAAAGGCATACCGCAAGCCATCGCTTCAACTGCCGGTAGACCGAAGCCCTCATAGAGTGAGGGCACAACAGCTATGGTGCTCTCGGCATAATGGCGCACCATTGCCGAATCTTCTACATCACTCACAAAGTGAACGCGCGACGCTAATTGTAATTTAGCGATCAATTTTTCTGTATCGCCACCGGGCCTGGGCTTGGCAACAAGCAACAACTCAACCTCGGGGAAGTCATTAACCAGCCTACCCAGTGCTCGCAGTAAAACCTGTAGCCCTTTTAAGGGCGCATCCGCGGAAGCGGTCGCCATCAGCTGATAGGGGCGACGAGATACTTCTGGCTGTGGTCGAAATAACGTGGTGTCGACGCCATTGTGGAGCACCCGAATAACACCAGGCTGAACGCCAAAATCAGCGATGATGTCTTTGCGCGACAAACTCGACACGGTGACGATGCTGTTCAACTGCCGCGCGACATGGCCTTGCATACCCAGAAAGCTATGCCATCGACGCAGCAAGGCGCGCATATACCACGCAGACTCACTATCTAAGGCGAGCCGCAAATCACGGGTAATCGGATGATGGATCGTGGTGACCACAGGAATACCCGCACGCTGTAAATCTAATACCCCGTCAGCAATACTCTGATTGTCATGCACGATATCAAATTCATCGCGGTGATCGAGCACCCACTTTCTCAGCCGCTCACCAAAAGTCCAAGGCTCCACAAAACCGCCGGTCAACTTGCTCAACCATTCAATTCTGGACAGCTTGTCAAATAGTTGTCGCAGCTTCACCGACTTCAATCCATGCTGGTATAAATCCAAGCTTGGTAATTCTACTAAGCGAATATCATCATCAAGGTGCGGATAAGGTGGCCCTGAAATCACGGTAACTTGATGACCAGCACGGGCCAAGGCACGACTCAAGTACCTCAAGTAAACACCTTGGCCGCCCGAAAAGGGCGCAGAGCGATAGCCCGTTAAAGCGATACGCAGGGGCTTTTGAGACACATCCCAAAATAGCGGCTCGGCACCGATCGATGATGCACCAGGTTTATTTGCAGGGGCGTTGATGGGCGTGCTCCTTCAGCGCTCAAATTAGCGCGCTAGTGTAGCAGCAGTTAAACCTATTCGGCACAAACGGTGTCAATAGTGGCTATAAAATCAGTGCTTCTTTGAGCGCACCTGACTTAGTCGTCGGACTAAGCGGATAAGCAAGCCGCGGGGACCCGGCTGAAAGACGCTGTCACTATCGGCATAGCCAATAATTTTGGCCCGCTTTAGGGCAGACGCGCTTCTATCCAGTCGCCGTAGGCTGTGACAATTTCGTCGCCTTCAGGCTCATTGAAAATCTCATGGAATAAGTCAGGGAAAATTTTAAGTGTCTTATCGCTGGCGGTGATCGCCGCGAAAAAATCCTCTGACCCCTGTGGATCGGCCATGGTGTCTGCGCCGCCATGACAAACCAAAATCGGAAGCGTAATTAATGGCGCCTCCGACATGACACGTTCCATCGTGGCGAAGATCGCCACCGCAAGGCCCGCAGTTACTTTCCCATGATTGACCAAAGGGTCGTTGATGTACGCTGCCACCACCGCCGGATCACGGCTAACGCCGCTTGCATCGAGTGCCATCACACCCAAGCTGGGCAGCACTTTGGCCAATAATTTAGCGATCCACTGGACAAGCGCCGGCGGTGGTTCCGCCGCCGCAAATGCCGGCCCTGACAACAGTACACCTTGATACTGCTGCTGGCGGTCCAATAAGACCCGCCCCGCCAGTAATCCACCCATACTGTGCCCCAGCAAAAAGCACGGCAACTGTGGGTAGTCCTCGGAAATGACATCGCGCAGCGCATCTACCGCCGGCAAATAATCATCAAAATGACGCACCATGGCTCGGGTGCCAGGCGATTCACCATGGCCGATATGGTCGGGCGCAAGTACCGCGAATCCACGACGACACATCAATGAGGCCACCTGCTGATAACGACCGCTGTGTTCACCCAGGCCATGAAGCAATAATACAACCGCACGGGGTGGTGCATCAGGACGCCAATGACGATAGCGAACACCACTTGGCAATGTTTCCATGGGTAGCACTGTACTCGACGACGTCATGCCCAACTCCCCTTGTCCTTCGCTAATATCGCTGACGATGACTCGGGGGCAAACACCCCCCGAGCGAGCGTCGCTAAGATGATTAATCTGCTACTGGTGTTAGCCAATGTGCGTATTTAGGTTGCAGACCACGCACCGCTTCAAGATAAATTCGCTGCAGCAACTCGGTGACCGGCCCTCGACCACCGTTGCCAATCATGCGACCGTCGAGCTCACGCACCGGGATAACCTCTGCCGCAGTGCCGGTAAAAAATGCTTCATCGGCCACATAAACCTCGTCACGAGTAATGCGCTTCTCGCGAATCGTATAGCCCTGATCCTGTGCAATCTCAATAATGGATGCGCGCGTAATCCCCTCCAAACACGAGGTCAGGTCAGGTGTATAAATAATACCGTCGCGCACTAAGAAGAAGTTTTCACCACTACCTTCCGCCACATAGCCTTCATTATCGAGCAACAGCGCCTCTTCACAACCGCTGTCTATCGCCTCGCGCAGCGCCAGAATCGAATTAATATAATTGCCGTTTGCCTTCGCTTTACACATGGTGATGTTCACATGATGACGCGTGTAACTAGCGGTACGCACACGAATGCCACGATCCCGTGCTTCCGGATCCATATAAGAAGGCCAAGACCAGGCGGCAACCATCACATGGGTAGACAAACTTTCGGCGCGAATACCCATCGCTTCAGAACCCAAGAAACACATGGGCCGTAAATAACCTTCCTGTAGATCATTCATGCGCACAACTTTACGCTGCGCAGCGTTCAACGTGTCTTTATCAAAAGGCATTTTCATCTGCAGAATATGCGCCGAGCGGAACAGTCGGTCGGTGTGATCTTGGAGCCTGAAAATGCAGGGGCCACGGTCCGCGGTCGGGTAGGCGCGAACACCCTCAAAAACACCCAAGCCATAATGAAAAGTATGTGTCAGCACATGCACCTTTGCATCCGCCCACGGAACAAGGGTGTTATCGAGCCAAATGTGTCCACTGAGTTTGGACATGTCCATGCTAGTACCTCTCTTTTACCTACATTGTTAGCGTTTTTATTTACACCACTTACTGTGCTTCGATACCCGGCAACCCAGGCAAAATTTGATCTCTTAGTCGCATAACGTGCTGACGATGCGCCAAAAACTGCTCGCAACTGCCATGTGCAGGCACGCCTTGTAGGCCCGCATCATGCTGCGCTGAACGAAACGCCAAGTATGCCAGCCGTAATGCTTCAGCTGCGGTCTGCGCAAGCAGCCCAGATTCTGCGAGGGTTTCAAGTAGTCGCACGACATCAGACCATTGTGTCAGCGCCAGATAGTTTTGAGCGTGCGCAAGAACAAGGTATTGCACCACAAATTCGATGTCGACAATACCACCCACGGCATATTTTAAATCGAATTGCCCGGGCTTGGGCGATGTTTTAGGCGTTAGCGCCTGGGACATCTTTAAGCGCATATCAATAATCGCAGCTACCAGCGTACTCGGTACTCGTTGCTGCATTAAGACGTCAGCACGAATTGTCGCTAATTTGGCGATCAACGCCGCATCACCCGCCACTACACG
>CAWUXF010000062.1:0-47803 GCA_963926325.1 uncultured Luminiphilus sp.
GTAACCCAGCGCAAAATACTAACTGGGGGGCTTTCACTGAACTTACCCTCTGCCATGCCGTGTAACATGGCCTGTAAAATGGGCTGCTTTTTACGCCATTGATAGAACAGCACAGCCCCGATATGCAGCAGAATTAGACCCTGCAAAACCATCCAGCTACCCTGATGTAGTGCTGTGATCGTATGGCTGTAATCACCTGCAAGATAGGATAAAGGCCCGTCAAAGGCGATATCGTCATTAGAGAAAAGGCCGCTAATACCTTGAAACAACAGGACGCCTAGCAGCGCTATTACCGAAAGTGCCCCGAGTGGATTGTGGCCAACGCTAGCAGTAGGCGACTGAAGATAGCGTTTAATTACCGACCAGCCGCGTACAAAATTTCCAAATCGTGCATGATGACTGCCGACAAACCCCCAGAGAAGACGGGTGACAACCAGTGTCAGAATCACATATCCAAGCTTGCTATGCCATTCGAATAATCCCGACTCTCCCGTCCACCACATAGCCGCGACGGCAAAGACAAAAAACCAATGGGTAAGACGAACGGGCCAGTCCCAGACTGGCCATTGTTGCCCCTTGAGGGGTCTAGTCATTCTGTAGCAAGTCAATCAATGCCGTCACCGAAGCTTCGACACCGAGTGTAATAGCTGGACGCGGGTCAATCTTAAATAGCGGGCTGTGATGTGACGGTACCGGTTCTCCACCGGCTGCCTCAACATCAAAAGCCGCTTGGGGCGTACCACCCACCGCAAAATACACCGACGGAATATAGGGGTCGGTTGTGAAGAACGGGAAGTCTTCGGCACCCATTCCCAAGCGTGGCTTACTGAAAAATGCCGATTCACCCAGTTGTGTTTGCCAAGCAGCGCGCAAACGCTCTGTCAGCGCTGCATCGTTGAGCGTCGGTGGGACGCCCTCGTTCTCGTAAACAATTACCTCAGGTAGCATATCGTCAGGTAAGCCAGCAACACGGCCCATATTTTCGGCAACACGCTTGATGCCATCCAGCAGCAATTGTCGATCTTCCACCGACTCGCTTCGAACCGTCAGCTGCAGCTTTGCCGCATCTGAAATAATATTATGCTTGGTACCCGCATGGAAAGAACCCACGGTAATCACACCAGGGCGACGCGGTGGCAGACTGCGGCTAACAACAGTTTGCAGCGCCAATACAATTTCGGAACCCAGGACAACTGGGTCGATACCTCGGTGTGGACTCGCTCCATGAGCTCCGACCCCTTTAATTAAAATATCGACAGTATCCGCGCCTGAGTACGGAGAATCCTTCTCGGCGACAATTTGTCCCGTCGGCACGGTCGATGTGACGTGAAAAGCGAGCGCGTAGTCCGGCTGTCCGTAACTATCCCAAATGCCCTCCTGCATCATCAAATTAGCGCCGCCAACACGTTCCTCAGCGGGCTGACCGATAAGCATTAGGGTTCCCTGCCACTCATCGCGACGCGCGATCATGATGCGCCCCGTACCGACCAGGCTGGTGATGTGAACATCGTGGCCACAGGCATGCATGACAGGCACTTCATTGCCTTCCCAATCGATTTGTGTCGCTGTCGAGGCATAGGCAAGTCCAGATTTCTCCGGCACGGGTAAGCCATCCATGTCCGCGCGCAACATGACCAGAGGACCTTCACCATTTTTTAACAGGGCAACAATACCTGTACCTGTGATACCCGCGTGGACTTCAAAACCTAGGTCAGTGAGCTCCTCGGCTAATCTTGCCGAAGTCTTTTGCTCCATAAACGACAGTTCAGGGTTTTGATGAAACCAGACAAACAAATCACTTAGCTGGTCGTCATAAATCGCCTCGACTTGCTGATCAAGACTAGCCGCAATGCTGGTCGACGATAATGTCATCGCCGTAATTGCGTACAGAAAAACAGATAACAAACGCTGTTTAAGCATGAGAAACTCCAAGGCTGTGGGAACACGTAATTAGTAGATTAGTTTAATCAAGAATCACTGTAATATACCTGATACAGACCAAATAGCACGCGAGTGTGGTCGGCCGGCACGTGTAGATGGCAAAAATAACGCTTAAGAGATATTTGCTCGATACGCATAGCTGTGGCAAGTTACGCCGCCATGATATTTGGCGGACTATCATTTATTGTATGTTGCTGACGCTAATCGCAACAGTGCCGATCCAAGCAGAGGTAACCCCCCAATTGAACAGTGATTTAATACGGCAGCGTTTCGGTAACTATCAAGTCGGTGTTTTACAACAAGACGAGAAATTGCGTGTTGCTAATCTCTACTCGGTCACCTCGGGTGTTGTAGTTTGTCGAACGTTAGCGGTAACGCATTTCATTGCGCCCGTGGCACCTAGCTTGATGACAGCGGATGCTCGGATTCGATCGGGCGAGAGTATTGGCGCGACTTTACAAGATCTGGGTTTTGACGTTTCCAAGAAGCTACTCACCGAGACCCAGGCCCAGAGCGGTAGTGCATTTGAGCTTTTGGCCCCAGATGTTGCCTTGGGGACGACGCTGTCTATCAATGTGTATGTGCTGCAGGCCATCAAAGACGATCACACCGAAGACTATGCAGTGATTGCAGAGGCTTACCATCCTCAGCATACACCGCCGGCGTTATCGCCAATGACTGATGTGACACTCACAGGCGCGTTAGCAGCCATTTCCGAGCAGACCCTGGGCGTTATATTAAATCGGCTTTAACATGCCTGCACCACAACTGAGAGCGCTCCAGTCGACGCTAAGCCTCACCCACAAACAGCACTTGCCTAAAGACCACAGACACTTAGCAATGCCGCTATGAAGATTCCTGAAATCGATTTGCGAGCGTCAAATCGTACCCCAGCGCCAGTGCGTGCGCCGCTGCAGCCTCGCGCTCGGACGGCGGACGCGATGCCACCCACAAGTTCGTGCAGCGTGTGCCCGTTCGACAAAACGCAAAAACCTTCCCTTCATCGCCACTAAACACCTGACTTATCTTTTGTAAGTTGGGTCCAGGAAATGTCACGGGTGTGACGGGGTAATCGACAAAGAGCATCCCCGCCGCCTCTACTAGTTTGCGCATTTCGACCGACGCTGGCTGATCAGCAGTTTCGCCATCTGGGCGATTGCACATCACCACGCTGAAGCCTTCTGCTGCCAGCGCGGCCACATCCGCCAAATCCGGCTGGCGGCTAACATACAAAGTGTTACTCAGTTTTACGGCGGATAACATCATTGATCCTCTAAAGTCAGCGTTGACTAGGCGTCTTTTTGTGCTGCCACTCTGTCCAACGCCTTGCGCAGTGATTTACCCCAATAGCTCAATATCCGGCGCGCATCTGACAAATTGGTCACACTGTTGGTCCACTGTAGCGTACCCGTATTATTCTCTCGACGTCGGTCGATTACGCGATATAGTGTTTCACCGGTGCTGGCGTCGGCAACCTCTAAGAAGAGCGTCATCTCGCCTGCTTCTGTCGTGTAAGACCTTGAGCGCCCTGCACTCTGTACATCGGGTGCCGCGATATCTAAGTTGACAATATGGGGTTTCAAGACGAGTGTCGCCGAGTCAACTGCGTCACCGGATACGACCGTATACGCCGGATCGTTATTCAGCACGTCACTAAACTGCTCATCACACAATGTCCCCAAGGCGCTGCGAATTTCATTCATGTCTTGATCGCTGACCCTGTCACTTACTCTGCGGCGACTACTGTTTTGGTCGCGTTGCCAATCTGTTCGAAAGGCAACGGAGCACCCCTCGACTGAAAACTTATTGTAGGATGTTAAGTTAACCCCTTCGCGCGCGTAGACCACACCCGACATAGTTGCATCGGTCTGCAATAAAAGGCCGTCATGGGATACTGGAGGGGCGTTTGATACGCTGGCACATCCACTTAATACTAACGCGGCTAAAGCGCCGAAAACTATGTGTTGATGCGCGCGTTTCATCATGTCCATCCTTATATCTTTAGTGGCTTAGTTTAATCTGCAATTTTAGTCTACCACTTCTGCTATGCGTATCAATTATTGCAGATTCGCAGCTCCGCAGGCCCTATGTGACGGGAGCGTCCGTGACGCCAGCATGCACGAGGGTGTTTAGCGTGCCGGCTTAACCCAAACAAAATTCACCTTTCAATACCGCGTCTATCTCAGCACGAGGGTCATCAGACACCGTAACCCTATTCCCTGTGATGCGTTCCGCTAACGTCGTGTAGGTTTTAGAAACATCCATTAATAACGACTCTGACAGTTTGGTATTGCGAGCATAAGCGAGCCGCTCAGCCATCCGCGACTTATCGAGTAACAGATCGGGGTCTGGCACATGGCGGAGTAACGCCTGCCTAAAAAGCTCCTTACTATTCTCAACGACACTGCCCCCCGCGTAAGCCGCGGCATCCCATATACGTGAAGAATCGGGTGTGCCCACCTCATCCATATATATCAATTCGATTTCACCCGCGCTGTTGTGTGCGTAACCAAACTCGAACTTAGTATCGACAAAGATCTGACCAGCAGCAGCTAACTTGTCGGCGATCACATGAAACCCGCTTCGCAACAGATCTTCGTAGTGTCCTACATCTTGGCCGCGCTTAAATTTAAAAACACGGTAATGTTGCTCGATGTCCTGTCGTGACACATTGACATCATCGGCCTCGGCGACGCCCGGAATACCCATTAATACACCCTTCGTCGAAGGCGTGAGTAAAATTTCAGGTAGCTTTTGATCGCGTTTCAAACCCTCAGGTAAAACGACACCACAAAATTCTCGGTCACCTCGGCTGTAGGCTCGCCACATAGAGCCAGTTATATATTGGCGTGCAATGGCTTCAATCATAACGGGTTCGCAGCGCTGCACTATCCAGACCAAAGGATGCGGTACCTCCAAGATATGGCTGCGTGCCAAACCCTGATCACGGAAGCAGTCAAACCAGTAATTAGAGATCGCGTTGAGCGCTGCACCTTTACCAGGCACGCCATCTAGGCCGTTTTCTCCCCTCCACAAACATTCGAATGCGGATAACCGATCGGAAATAATCATGACTGCAAGTTGGGTGTTCGTCGGCACGTCATAGCCGCGTGTTTCTATTAATCGCTGACTATCTGCGGCGGTTAGCCAGTACACCGAACGCACCTTGCCGGCGTGCACGGCCCCCGCATTACGCAGATTAAAATTATCGTTAATATCAAGTACTTGACGGGCAGTCATAATCTATCCACTCCCAGCGGTTTATACAAATAAATAGAGGGTGCGAAGTGTCGCTAAATTTTTGAGCTTTGACTACCGTTTAAAGATCGTTAGGATGTACCCCCTCGTTTTTAGCAAAAGTTGTATTTTTATGAAGAATGCTCGTTTTTTGACCTGTAAAATCACGGCATTCACCCTTTTGGCCCATTGCGCTAGCGTTTTGGCTGTCGATGAAACACTCGAAACTGTCCTTGTTACAGCCACCCGAAGCGAGGCGCTGGCCGCGACGCTGCCACTAGCATGGAGTGCACTGAGCAGTGAAGACATTAGCTTTACGGCACCACAGCATAGTAACCAACTATTCCAGCAGGTTGCTGGCGCATGGATCAGTCGCGGCAATGGCCAAGAATCATTGATTTCTTTACGGTCACCGGTTCTCACCGGTACAGGCAGCTGCGGCGCCTTTATGACCGCTGCGGACAACCTCTCGTTGCGTGCCCCTGGCTTTTGCAACGTAAACCAATTATTTGATGCCAATATTGCACAAGCTGGTGCCGTCGAAGTCATACGCGGACCAGCAACTGCAGTCTACGGTTCCAACGCGATGCACGGCGTTATCAATGTGCTGTCGGCAAATGTTGCGCAAACAGGCAACCAGATCACTGTTGAAGCCGGCTCACGTGACTATTATCGGACACGTATTGGCCTTAGCTCAGAAGAAACCGGCTTAGCGTTAAACGCCGAGCTGAGCGAATATGGCGGCTATCAAGACTCGTCGGGGTATGCGCAGCAAAAATTCACGCTCCGGCACGATACCGAATTAGAGGCTTGGACGCTCAGTAGTGTTCTTGAAGGGAGTAATCTCAATCAGGATACGGCCGGATACATTCGGGGTGACGAGGCTTACAAAAACGAGTCATTGCGCACAGAGAATCCTAACCCCGAGGCTTATCGTGATGCATGGTCAATGCGCGCACATGTGAGAGCGGAACGGAACCTTGGTAATGGCTACAGCTTAGCCCTTACGCCGTACTGGCGAAAAAACAGCATGGAATTTTTGCAGCACTTTCTACCCTGGCAACCAGTAGAGCGCAATGGGCACCAAAGTCTTGGCCTGCAAGCCGCAATTACCAAACAGACTGACACCCTAAACTGGATCGCCGGTGTCGACTTCGACATGACCGAGGGTTGGTTAACAGAGATTCAAAGTGATCCTTTTAGCCCCAACCAACCACAAGGTACTCACTATGACTATGAGGTCGACGCCGCTGTTATAGCGCCTTTCGTACAGGGCAATTGGTTATTGAATCAACAGTGGCGAGTCGATGCCGGACTCCGTGTTGAATCAACACAGTACGATTATAACAATCAGACTGGCGACGGCGATGCGTGCGAGCCCACTGCAAGCGCCTGTCGTTTTTATCGACCCGCAGATCGCAGTGACGACTTTTCGGATTGGAATGGCAATATCGCGCTGAGTTACCAGCTTGATAGCGCAACAATTTATGGGCGTATGGCACGCGGATTCCGCGCACCACAAACGACAGAACTTTATCGCCTTCAGGCCGGCCAACAGGTCGCAGATATCGACTCTGAGCAGATCGACAGTCTAGAGGTCGGTGTCCGAGGTGACTTGTCTGAAGACCTTCGTTACAGCGTCAACGCCTATTGGATGGAAAAAGATAACGTTATTTTCCAAGATCGTAATCGGCAGAACGTGAGTGGCGCTGCGACGACTCATCGGGGAGTTGAGATCGAGCTAAACTGGCAGCTAAATGATATTTGGTATGCGGCTGTTGCCGGCAGTTTTGCGCGTCATCGATACAGCAGTGCCACCGAACTCATCGGATCAAGTGGCGACATAAAAGACAATGATATCGATACCGCGCCAAAGCATTTTGGCAGTGCGCGTGTCGGCGCTGATTTTGCCCCGCGGGGCGTATTAGTCAAGACCGAGTTGGAGTTTGTTTGGCTAGATGAATACTTCATCGACCCAAACAATGACTTCAGTTATAGCGGACACGAACTATTAAATCTACGCACCGATTGGACCGCCGGCGACTCGCTAAACGTTAGCCTAGTGATCACCAATTTGTTAGATGAAGACTATGCGGAGCGCGCTGACTTCGGCTTTGGACAGTATCGTTATTTCGTCGGAGAGCCGCGTAGCGCAGTACTTGGTTTGCGCTACGCGTTGTAAACAATAAAACCTGTTCAGTATGGACTCAGGCGAATCGCCTGAGTCCAACGGCACTGCGCACCTGATCAAGTAATCCACTCGCCTCGGGGCGTAGCCGGTTTGCACCGGCCTGTAGCACCGCTTCAATTTCCTCTGGCGTTGCCATGAGGCGCTGATAAGCCTCCCGGGCCGGACTGAGTTCGTCGTTGACCCGCTCAAACAGTTGCTTTTTGGCTTCGCCCCAACCTATGCCATTGGCAAACGCGTTTGCCATAGCCTCGCATTCTTGATCATCGGCAAACGCACTCCAAATTTGGAACAACGTTGATCCCTCGGTTTCCTTGGGCTCTCCCGGCTCTAACAGATTCGTTCTAATTTTATTAATCGCCTTTTGGAGCTGTTTTTCGGTGCCAAATAACGGAATAGTATTGCCGTAGCTCTTGCTCATCTTGCGGCCATCTAGGCCCTGTAAAACAGCGACTTTGTCATCGACAACGGCCTCTGGCAGCGTAAATAACGGCGCATAATTGTGATTAAAGCGCTGTGCGATATCTCTGGCCATTTCCACATGTTGTATCTGATCACGCCCAACAGGTACTTTAGCGCCTTGAAATATTAGAATATCTGCGGCCATGAGCACCGGATAAGAAAACAGGCCCATGGTGACCGCCGCGTCTGGGTCGGCACCGCCTTGCTCATTAGCCTGGACTGCCGCTTTATACGCGTGGGCTCGATTCATCAGTCCTTTGGCTGCACTGCAGCAAAGGATCCAACACAATTCAGTAATCTCTGGAATATCTGATTGCCGATAAAAATGCGTTGTCGTGGGATCAAGTCCAAGCGCTAACCAAGTCGCTGCGATTTCACGACTAGAGTTCGCAACAAGGACTGGGTCCTGGCATTTAATCAGCGCATGGTAGTCAGCCAGAAACAAATAGGCGTCCACGTCTGGATCTTGGGCGGCTATTATTGCCGGTCGGATTGCCCCGACATAATTACCCAAATGCGGGCTGCCGCTTGTCGTAATGCCTGTCAGTACGCGTACTTGCGTCATGCATAAATCTCCAATTAATTAAGCGACGCGATTGTAAAATGCGACCAGTAGTTGTTTGAGAAACTCAGGATCTTTTGCCCCCGCTAATTCACGAATTGAATGCATCGCAAGTGTGGGTACGCCCAAATCAATGGTAGGAATGCCCGTCTCAGCTGCTGTGATTGGGCCTATAGTACTGCCACATCCTAGATCGGTTCTTACTACAAAGCTTTGTATCGGAACGCCAGCGCGATCAGCGAGTACCCGGGTCAATGCGGCGCCCTCACCCGAGGTTGCGTAACGCTGATTCCGGTTGATTTTGATCACTGGCCCACGATTTAACAGGGGCCCATGATTGTCATCGTGTTTGTCACTAAAATTCGGATGCACCGCATGGGCATTGTCCACGGACATCATCCACGAGCGACTACGAGCCGCTCGCTCGGCGTTATCATCCAATGAGAGTGCCGTTAAAACATCAGTCAGCATTGGCCCCTGCGCACCAGCCACGGAGGCACTACCGACCTCTTCATGGTCGGTACATATCAAAAAACTCCATTGTGTCGAAGTCGCTTCGATCAGTGCGCTCAATCCGACATGGCAGCTGAGTAAATTGTCGAGTCGCGCGGCCGCAATGAAGTCGCGATTGAAGCCTGTCAGCGCCGGCGCTTGGGTATCGTAAAAAGACAATTCGAAATCTAAAACTTTGATGTTTTCATACGCCGGATACTGCGTGCATAACTCGGCTGACAAGAGCCCGTTAAAGTCCAGCGTGGTGTCGTCATCAACACCCATCAACAAAGGCAAAATATCTCGTTGTGGATTGATACTGCGCTGACTGTTGGCCTCTCGATCGAGATGAATTGCCAAGCTCGGTATCACAGCGATCGGCCGCTTAAAATCAATCAGTTCCGACTGTAGTTGGCCATCAGACGTCAGAAAACTGACGCGACCGGCAAGTGATAGGTCTCGATCAAACCAGGGGTTGAGTAATGCACCGCCATAGACATCGACCGCTAGCTGGGCAACCCCGTGCCGTAGCTTTAGCGGATTTGGTTTGACCGATAAATTAGGGCTGTCGGTATGGGCCCCAACCAACCGAGCTCCTTCAGATAATGGCTGGTTACCAACGCGAAACGCGATGACGGCGCTATCATTTCGAGTGACAAAATAGCCTTCTCCAGGTTGAAAGTCTCCTGAACTCAAGCCATCCCAGTGCTGAAACCCTGCTGTCTGTAATCGAGATGTCATGGCAGACACCGCGTGAAACGGCGTTGTTGCCTCGGCAATAAATTTGAGTAAATCATCTAGCATGGTGGGCACTTATGCCTCCGGAATCATGATTAATAGCAACAGCGTCAGCCCGAGTGCCATTCGATACCAAACAAAAGGCATCAAGCCAACGCGGTCTAGCAGCTTAATAAACAGTGCAATCGTTGCGTATGCACTCACGGCTGCAACGACTACTGCGACAGATACTTGAGCTAACGAAACGACACCTAGCCCCTCCGCGCCCACCTTCAACGCCATGAACAACATTGCACCAGCGATAATTGGCACCGACATTAGAAACGAGAACCGCGCCGCTGTCGCCGGCTTATAGCCTAAAAGTATAGCAGCAGTGATCGTGACGCCAGATCGAGAGACGCCCGGTATCAACGCAAACATTTGCGCGCAGCCAATAAAAAAGGCATGGCGGAGCGATACTGACTGGCAAACCGCGGGCGGCAAAGCATCGCTGCGTTGCCGATAAACCGCCCAGCCCAACAAAACACCAAAAAGTAAAGTGGTCGCTGTGATTACACCGAGACCACGAAAGTAGGTTTCGATAACCGAGCCTAGTAGCAAACCCGCGAGCACTGCGGGAAGACTCGCCACAATAAGGCATAGCAATTCTCCTTGCCGATATCGCGTACTGCGCAGTGGCGGGAAGATATCACCTGCCACTGCCAACAAATCACGCCAGTAATAAGCGACCACGGCGCTCAATGTGCCGACATGTACAGCGACATCAAATAACAGGCCCTGGTCTGGCCAACCCAAAATTTGTGACGGTAATACAAGATGCGCGGAACTCGAGATAGGTAGAAATTCACTGAGTCCTTGAATTAGCGCCAAAAATATAACGTGCGTCCAGTCAGCCATGGGGTCCCTGCTCTGCTAATTTTTTCCAGCCAATATCTAGCTGTACATAGCGCGGCAACAAATCCATCGCCGCCACAGTGGGCAATTCGATCAGTGCCTGACCTTGTAATCGGTCTGCTAACACACTGGCCATTGGTCGAACCGACGGTTGGTATTCAACCGGTCGAGGAAAACCCTCGTGCAGCAGGTCCTGGTAGTGACAGCCAGAACCGATCACCGTGACCTGCCCATCAGCGGGGAAACCAACGATGGCCGTCGGTGGTGAGATCATAGCCTCAGAGGCAGGATGTAGAACGCCCTCTGAAAAGCGAAACCAGCGCCAGTACAACTGATTAATTTGGGCATCGATAGTACTGAGTAACAAATCACCCGGCTCGAGCACTAACGCCTGATGCGCTAAGGCAGACCATGCCTGTGCCTCAAGGGAACATTGCGCATAAACAGGCAAATCAAGGGACCAAGCGAGCCCTTGGGCTACGCTGCAGCCGATACGCAAGCCCGTAAAGGAACCCGGCCCAACACCGCAGGCAATTAGATCGATATCAGAAAGCTGCTTCGCCGCCAGTACCGTATCAACCATATTCAAAATATGGCGATTATGCGCGCGGGGTAACTCGACGTGCTGCGCCGTTATATGACCTTCATACGCTAGTGCGACAGAACAAAAGTCAGTTGCGGTATCAAGAGCGAGCACAGTCAGCATGAGTTGAGAAAACGCCTGTTAGTTACGGTAGTATCAAAGCTTATATCATCCCACAGCGGAGCCTCAGTTTGAATCCGAATAGCGACATAAGCTTGGGCATTCTTGCGGCTGGCAGCGGTCAACGCTGGGGTGGCCGGGACAAAGGATTGATTGCTGTGCGCGGTCGGTTACTTATTGATGAGATCATCGGTGCATTTAAACAAGACGTTGCCGAAGTTATTATTAATTGTCGGCGCAATCCTTATGTATACGGACAATACTCTTCTCGCTTGATAGGGGATGCGGTAGCTGACGCGGGACCTACTGCGGGTATCGCCGCCCTGTTGGCTTGCTGCCAAGGTCCGCTTTTATTGGTACTCCCCTGTGATCTATTAGAGCCATCCAAACAGCTGGTTGCTCGTATGGTAAGCCAACTCGGTGTTAGCGATAGCGGCGTGGTGCTCATAGACGAAACAGGCAGGCACAGCGCCTGTGTCCTTTTACGCGTATCGGTTGCCGATGCCGTTTGGTCCTATATTCAAGCGGGTGGCCGATCTTTAGCAGGACTCTTTGAAACCCTTTCGCTGAGGCCAGTCTCACACGCAGCTATCGTCGACGTCGACGAGCCATCTGTGCTGGCAGAATACAGACGTAGTCGTCGGGGTTCGAGGCCAGAGCAGTCAATTAAATTCGAAGGCTGAAGCGCTCTGAGCAGCGCTCATGTTGGGACAAAGTAGTCACAAGATCGAGAGGTACTCCTGGGACTGCTCAGGGGTTTAAGGAGATACGCTGCCCCGCAGAGTGAATACACCCATGCTCATCGGCCATTTCAACCAACCGGTACCATGCCGCTCGGGAAAACAAAGCGGATAAACCGTTGTCCAAGTGCACAAACGCTGCATTGGCTGCACGAGGCTCAAGTGCGAGTTGATAGCGGGTATTGAGCGGCACCTGTCCGCCGGTATTTAAAGTACACATGAGCGCATCATCTGCATCAGTTGTCACTATATCCACATCGACAACGACCAAAGGGTGGATTGCGACATCGACTCGGCATTTTTCTACTGGCGTAACGAGATAGTAATGTCCATCAGCTTCGCGGCGTAAGATGCTAGCAAATAACCTTACTAACTCAGGGCGCTTAATCTCACGTCCTTCATGCCACCAGCTACCATCGGCATGAATGGCCATATCGATATCCCCACAGTAACTCGGATTCCATTGGTCTAGCGGCGGTTTTTTACCCGCCACAACCGAAGCGACCTGCTGACTAAAACTCGACAGACTTTGACTATCGCTCATAGAGTCCTCTTAGCGGGTCACGACCTCGGCATTATTACGTAGTGCTGCACGGTATTCTAAGAATGCCATTTGCTGACTACTTGATGCGGTTTCACGACTCAGTTGGGCGACATCGGCATCGCTCAAATCACTGATATCACCCGAGCGAACCCGCACTAACTGCACTAAAGCGAGCTGTTCTCCCGGCAATTCGACTGGCGTGAGGCTCTGAGTAGCGGCAACAGGTATACTAAACGCAGTATTTAAGACTGCGCGCGGTAGCATCAAGTTAGTGCGACGCGCAGCGAGCTCGACACGCCATTCATAACCGCCCGATTTGGCAAGATCTTCAATTGACTCGCCCGCAAGTAGTCGCGTTTGCAGCGATTCGGTGAGCGCAGCTAAGGCAGATGACATAGCGTTTGCTTCTAATTCGCCACGTATTTCGTCACTCACGCTTGCGATTGGAAGTTGTACCGCCGGTATTTTGTTCGCAATACGCACTGCGATAAAGTGGCCTGAATTTAACTCAATTACGTCGCTAATATTGCCCGACAAATATACCTCGTCGGCAAAAACAGTCTCACGTAGGCGCGTTTCTGTGAAGACGCCTGACCCAGCGCTACGACTGATAGGAGTCGACTGCTTTACATCAACACCAATCAGTTCGCTGGGTCCAGAAAGATCAGGCGCATTAAAAGCCACATCGCGCAATGCCTCTACCGCGCTTAATAGCTCACGCTGCGCTGCGCTCTGCTGAATCGCGAGCGCCAGTTCTTCGCGCATTAGCTCAAAATCAGCGCTCTCTTCAGCTAACCGTTCTTCGACACGAATAAAGTGGGTGCCAGCATCGGTTTCGACAGGCCCCGAAATCGCCCCGACTGCCAACGCCGCAATCGCGTCTTCCATAGCCTCTGGAAAAGCGCTGCCGTCAGTGAAACCCAGTTCACCACCAAAGCTTGCCGACCCGACGTCGTCAGAAGCGTCTGCAGCGACTTCAGCAAAGTCTTCTCCAATATCAAGGCGTGACCCGACCTCATCTATACGCTCTTGGTATTCACCTGCTGTTTCTGCATCTTGCTTCATGAGGAGGATATGCGCGACACGTGCTTGGGCAGATACCTCATAGTCGTCTTGGACCGCCTCAAACTGCTCCCTAAGCACAGCCTCAGGAACCGGCTCAAAGAAATCTTCGACTTTTAACTCTATGTAATCGACCAACACTGACGCCTCTGACACGAAACGCGCCTGATTAGCCGCATAGAATGCTTCTACATCCATCTCGTTGACGTCCAGCGAAGCTTTGATGGTCGCATAATCAATCAATAAAAAGCGCACGTCGCGCTCTTCACCCTGTACATTGGCCGCCGCCGAAAGCTCCGTTGACGTGGCGAACTCAGACCGGAGGATTGCATTCTGTAGCTGACCTAAAACAATATCTTGTGCTTGTGAACGTCGAAAACGCTCTGGGCTCAAGCCCGCATTAGCAAGGACGACTTTATATTGATCTGGTGAAAACTTACCCTCTAACTGAAATGCTTCGATCGCAGTGATTGTCCGACCGATCTCCTTGTCCGATGCAACTAATTCGAGTGCGCTCGCTTGCTGTATGAATAACTGCCGCTGAATAACCGTGTCGAGTGCGCTCGGACGGAGGCGTTCGTCCTCGAGCATCGCTGGATCAACCCGCTCCCCAAAAATCTGCATTAACTGACGCTTCTGTGCATCAATTGCCTGCTGCAGTTCGCCGGGAGAGATTTCGGTGCCATTGACTTCTGCAACAGACGTTCCAGAGCCGCTTGGCAAAATTGATTCAAGCCCAAAACCGGCAAATGACAAAATAATCACCCCGATAATAACTTTCGCAGTGGTGCCCTTGGCACCGTCTCGCATAGCTTGCAGCATGGTTATGGTATTCCAGAGTTTTTAAAAATGGACCATCATAGGCCTACATAAAAAAAGGCGCACATTGGCGCCTTTTGGTTAGAACGTTTAACCGTAACACCGATGACTTAAAGTGAGACGTATGTAGACGTTCATATCATCAGCAATTAGCTGTTGACTGCATCCTTTAGTGCCTTACCAGGCTTAAAGCTTGGCGTGTTAGATGCAGCAATTTGAATGGTCTCACCAGTACGGGGATTTCGACCTTCTCGGGCAGCACGCGGCTTAACCGCAAATGTACCAAAGCCCACTAACGCAACGTTTTCACCTTTAGCCAATTCGGCAGATATTCCACCGATAGCAGCGTCGAGTGCACGACCAGCAGAAGCCTTAGAGAGATCCGCTTCCGCGGCGATTAGGTCGATCAAGTCGTTTTTATTCACAAATAATCCTCATTGTTGATAAGCAGTTATAGTGTTCAAACATCTAGTTCACCTAGGTTATACCGAGCTTCGGACTGGGTCAAATTAAAGAATGCATTAATGTGCACTTGATCTAGTTTCGACGGCATGATCGGCCGTCGTCGCACCCGCAGGCAAGAGCTCGGCTAAATAAGCCTCATCGCTTATAGGCGTTGGCATTTCCTCCAAAGCAATTGCCAGCACTTCATCTATCCACTTTACCGGCCGTATATCTAGATTGGCTTTGATGTTGTCCGGCACTTCTTTGAGATCGCGCTCATTTTCCTTCGGGATAATGACCGTGGTAATTCCGCCACGACGTGCTGCCAGTAATTTTTCCTTTAGGCCGCCAATGGGCAAGACCTCACCACGCAACGTAATCTCTCCGGTCATAGCAACATCTGCGCGCACTGGAATTTCTGACATGACACTTACCAGCGCCGTACACATAGCGACCCCCGCACTGGGCCCGTCTTTGGGTGTCGCACCTTCCGGCACATGGATGTGTACGTCATGACGCTCGTGGTAGACCGCAGCTATACCCATAGCTTGAGATCGAGAACGCACTACGGTGATGGCTGCCTGAATGGATTCTTGCATCACATCACCCAGCTGCCCCGTTTTCACTTGCCGTCCTTTGCCAACGACCGCCACAGCCTCAATGGTGAGTAACTCGCCACCTACCGAAGTCCAAGCAAGTCCCGTGACCTGCCCTACTTTGTTGTCTTCTTCTGCGATACCGAAGTTGCTTTTACGAACCCCAAGTAAGTCAGGCAGCATCGCCGGAGACACGGTGGTAGTCCCGCTAAACTCCCCCATAGCACAACCCTTGACGATTTTACGACACACCTTAGCGATCTCACGCTCAAGCGCTCGCACGCCAGCTTCTCTGGTGTAGTAGCGAATAATGTCGAACAGTGCGTCTTCATCAATCACCAACTCATCTTTACGTAGACCATTCACTTTGACCTGCTTGGGGATCAGGTAACGCAAGGCAATAGATAACTTTTCATCCTCGGTGTACCCCGGAATACGAATTACCTCCAAGCGGTCCAATAACGGGCCTGGGATATTCATTGTATTGGATGTACAGACAAACATTACGTCCGATAAATCGTAATCAACCTCTAAATAGTGGTCGTTAAACGCATGATTTTGCTCTGGGTCAAGTACCTCCAGCATGGCCGACGCGGGATCTCCACGATGATCCATACCCATTTTGTCGATTTCGTCCAACAAAAATAGCGGATTTCGAACTTCTGCTTTTGCCATTTTTTGAAGCAGTTTACCCGGCATTGAACCTATGTACGTCCGTCGATGACCGCGGATCTCGGCCTCATCGCGGACGCCGCCTAATGCCATGCGCACAAACTTGCGATTCGTTGCCCGTGCAATAGATTCACCCAGTGACGTCTTGCCGACTCCAGGTGGGCCGACCAGGCACAAAACAGGGCCACGCACTTTGCGCACACGTTTTTGCACCGCGAGGTACTCCAAAATGCGATCTTTTACTTCTTCCAAACCAAAATGATCTTCATCAAGAATCTTGGCAGCGCGCTTCAGGTCGTGCTTGACCTTGCTCCGCTTGCTCCAGGGTACGCTCACCATCCATTCGATGTAACCGCGGACTACCGAGGCCTCTGCGGACATCGGCGACATCATTTTGAGTTTGCTCAGTTCAGCCGTCGCTTTATCTCGGGCTTCGACCGACATCTTCGCCGCCTCGATACGATTTTCAAGATCATCGATCTCGTTCGGCGCATCGTCCATATCACCAAGTTCTTTTTGAATCGCCTTCATTTGCTCATTCAAATAGTACTCGCGCTGACTTTTTTCCATCTGCTTTTTAACACGGCCGCGGATGCGCTTCTCGACTTGAAATAAGTCAATTTCCGCGCCCATCAGTCCCATCAAATGTTCAATGCGATTTTGAATTGAAGCGATTTCTAGAATGCGTTGCTTCTCTTCTAGATCGACACTCATATGTGCTGCAATGGTGTCTGCTAGCCGACTCGGCTCATCGATGCCGGCCAGTGAGCTCAGCACCTCTGCAGGAACTTTTTTACTCAGACTGACATATTTTTCAAATTGCTCTACGGCACTACGCACCAATGCCGCGCTCTCGTCAGCAGTCAGTGCATCCGTTTCTATTTGGCGAACCGCCGCAACCGTGAACGCCCCATCATCATCCACCGACTCCATAGCGGCGCGATATTCTCCCTCAACCAATACTTTGATCGTACCGTCAGGGAGCTTTAGCAACTGCAGTATGTTTGACACGGTGCCAACCTGATACAAATCGTCGACACCAGGATTGTCGTCTGCGGCATTTCGCTGGGCGACCAACAATACTTGCTTGTCACCAACCATGGCCTGTTCGAGCGCTTCGATGGACTTTTCACGGCCAACAAAGAGCGGCAATACCATGTGTGGATAAACCACCACATCGCGTAGTGGTAGTAACGGTAGTTCGATGGCGACTACGTCGGTCATAGCTCTCTCCAGAATCCTTTTTAGCGATATGGGGATCTTAAGTGCATTCTGCAAGCGGTCGACAAAAATACCTACTCAAATCGCATCAGTTGCCTTTGTGTAGTTTAAAAAAAAGGGTAGCTAGTAGCCCCCCTTTTTATCAATCATTCGTCCGATGCTGCCAATGCCTGAACCTGCGGTTCATAGACAAGCAGCGGTTCTGACTCGCCCTTGATTACTGATTCATCAATAACGATTTTCACGACGCCCGACTCAGAGGGGATGTTGTACATAGACTCTAGCAACACGTTCTCTAGAATGGATCGTAGGCCACGAGCACCGGTTTTACGCTCCATTGCACGCTCGGCAACTGATCGCAATCCATCTTCGCGGAAGTCTACCTCAACGCCTTCCATCTCAAACATCTTTGCATATTGCTTGGTTAAGGCATTTTTTGGCTCAGTGAGAATCCGAACCAACGCCTCTATATCGAGCTCTTCTAGGGTCGCAATCACAGGCAGGCGACCCACGAACTCAGGAATCAAGCCATATTGCACCAAATCATCAGGCTCTAGATCGGCCAGTGTTTCACCAAACTTGCGACTTTCGTCTTTGCTCTTAACCTCTGCTGAGAAGCCGATGCCACCCTTCTCCGAACGATTGCGAATGACTTTGTCGAGACCTGCAAACGCACCGCCACAAATAAACAGTATATTGGAGGTGTCTACCTGCAAAAATTCTTGCTGTGGATGCTTACGACCACCTTGAGGCGGTACAGAAGCCACTGTCCCTTCTATCAGCTTGAGCAGCGCTTGCTGGACACCCTCACCCGACACATCACGCGTGATAGAAGGATTGTCGGATTTGCGTGAGATCTTATCTATTTCATCGATGTAAACGATGCCAACTTGCGCACGCTCGACATCGTAGTCGCATTTCTGCAGTAGTTTCTGAATAATGTTTTCAACATCTTCACCGACATAACCGGCTTCCGTCAGCGTGGTCGCATCGGCGATAGTAAACGGGACATCTAAAAGGCGCGCTAGCGTTTCGGCCAGGAGCGTTTTACCTGAGCCCGTGGGGCCCACAAGCAAAATATTACTCTTGCTTAATTCAACGTCGTCGCCTTTGGCATCAGGCGCATAGCGCAAGCGTTTGTAATGGTTGTAAACCGCTACCGCGAGCACACGCTTTGCGCGCTGCTGACCAATTACATACTGGTCGAGAATTTTGTTGATTTCATGCGGAATTGGCAGCCGTTCACTCGCCGGCTCGCCGGCCGCTTCCTGGATTTCTTCACGGATAATATCGTTACATAAATCAACGCATTCATCGCAAACAAAGACAGAAGGGCCCGCAATCAGCTTGCGTACTTCATTCTGACTTTTTCCACAGAAAGAGCAGTAAAGTAATTTGCCCTTTTCTTCTGTTGTATTGTCGTCTTCTGCCATATTTAGATGCCCAATGCCGTTAGTTCTTCATCGGCGACGCGATAACCTTGATATGTTTGAGAAGCTATTGCAAGTCGCAAAAACGCCACCTTCGGTAGAATCACGCGTCTGCCAAGGGAATGCGACGGTCGATCACTTCATCGACTAAGCCGTACTCAACGCTTTGCTCCGCACTCATAAATCGATCTCGCTCAGTGTCGCGCTCAATCGTCTCAAGGGTTTGACCCGTATGATCAGCCATCAAACGGTTCAGGCGATCACGTAAAAACAAAATTTCTTTTGCCTGAATCTCGATGTCTGTTGCTTGACCCTGCGCACCGCCACTCGGCTGATGAATCATAGTGCGGGCATTAGGCAAAATATAGCGCTTACCTTTAGCGCCACCACTGAGCAAGAACGCACCCATTGATGCCGCTTGACCGATGCACATAGTGCTTACGTCAGGCTTGATGAATTGCATAGTGTCATAAATAGACAATCCCGCAGTCACTGAGCCTCCCGGTGAATTGATATAGACGTGAATATCTTTGTCGGGATTCTCTGACTCGAGAAATAGTAGCTGCGCAACGATCAGGTTTGCCATGTAGTCTTCAACCGGACCAACGACAAAAATGACACGTTCCTTGAGGAGCCGGGAATAAATATCAAACGAGCGCTCACCGCGCGCAGTTTGCTCGATAACCATGGGTACGAGACCCAAGCTTTGTACGTCTAACGATGACTTATCGTAACCCATGATCTACCTCAGATTGACTTTAATCAGCCCTGCTGCGGACGCGCAGTTGCTAAGGCGTCCTGGTAAGAAGCGGGCTCATCTTGAATATTAGCGGATATTAACAGCGTATCAACCAACTGGTCTTCAAGCACCCGTGATTCAACGGAGGCCAACTGCTCATTTTCAGAGTAATACCAGTTAACCACCTCTTCAGGCTCCTGATAAGTTGATGCGATATCTTCGATCAACTCACGTACTTTGGCAGAATCGGCCTTTAAATCAAACTTACCGATCATCTCAGACAATAGTAAGCCCAGCTTTACGCGACGATCAGCCTGCGTGTTAAACATGTCATCGGGTAAAATGCTCTTCAGGTCCATGCCTTCGGGCGCTTGACCACCAAATTGCTGAAACATTTGACTACGCATACCTTCAATTTCCTGCGCTACAAGACTGCTCGGCACTTCCATGTCCGCGTGTGCCTCAACGACCGCATCCATCACCTGCTGCTTAACGTGATTCTGGACAGCATTGCGAAGTTCGCGTTCCATGTTTTTGCGAACCTCATCACGGAATACATCTTCACCGCCGCTCTCTACGCCGTAACTGGCAAAGAGTTTGTCATCTAACGGTGCCAACTCCATTGCGCTGACTGTCTTGACCGTGACCTTGAACTGCACTGCAGCGCCCTGTAGCTCGTCCTGTTGATAATCTTCAGGGAAGGTTAGATCCAGCGTCGTTTCTCCGCCTGCAACCACACCTGCAAGACCGTCTTCAAAACCAGGGATCATACGCTTAGACCCAAGTGCCAAAGAAAAGTCCTCCCCGCTGCCGCCCTCAAAAGCCTCGCCATCTCGCGTACCGACAAAGTCGATGATGACGGTATCACCATCTGCTGCCGCGCGATCGACTTCTACTTCTTTGCCTTGCTGCTTACGAAATACGTCAATAATGTCGTTAATGTCATCTTCGGTGACGTCAGCCACTGGGCGCTTGACGTCAAAACCGCTGACGTCATTGAGTTCAACCACTGGAAAAATTTCAAAGATTGCGACGTACTCAACCTCTTTCCCCGCCTCAAAATTTCGCGGTTCAATACGTGGTTGACCGGCAGGACGTAAATTCTCCTGCTCTACTGCCTCTCGAAATGATTGACTAACAACCTCACCCAACACCTCTTGACGAACACCCTCGCCAAAGCGCTGCTTCATCACTCGCATTGGCACCTTGCCTGGACGAAAGCCAGGCAAACGGACGTTCTTAGCCGCATCCTGAAGGCGCTGAACAACAGCGTCGTCTACGCGTTCAGCGGGAACGCCGACGGTTAGGCGTCGCTCTAGTCCGGAAGTCGTCTCGATAGAAACCCGCATGGTTTACTCCTGAATCATCAAATAGCCGCGTTGGCTGACTAGTCTTTACGGTTGCACCGCAAAGGCTAGAGTTTATTTAAATAGATGGTGCGGAAAGAGAGACTCGAACTCTCACACCTTTCGGTACTGGAACCTAAATCCAGCGCGTCTACCAATTTCGCCACTTCCGCAAACATGATATCGGCCTAGTTGCCTGCCGATTTTCTAAGGGCGCGAATATTCTCACAGAGCGGTGCCAGTTTCAACGCCAGTCTCTGTAAAACCGCTACATAGTGTGGGTCGCACGATCAGATTTGAGCGCCCCACCCAAGTGATTTTCGATTTTAGTGTTAGCTGCGGCGTCCTGTTCCGAAAACTGTACACCAATACCCGCCTGTCGATTACCTTGCGATCCAGGCGGAGTGATCCAAACGACGCGCCCAGCAATGGGGATTTTTTCAGCCTCTTCCATCAGCGAGAGCAACATAAAAACCTCATCGCCAAGACCATATTGCTTATTGGTGGGTACGAATAACCCGCCATTTTGCAGAAACGGCATATACGCCGCATACAAAACCGCCTTGTCCTTTATGGTCAGAGAGAGGATACCTTGCCGTGTGCCTTCGCTCATTACCGTTTGTACCTTATTGTGACCCGCTGAATTGTGACCCGCTGATCTTAGCAGTAGATTGCCCTAAGCCAAACCCTTAACGTGCGGGGAAAATTCCCGCTATTTTACGGCAAACCTCGCCATAAAGAATGTCTTTAGCTGGATTGACACCCGCTCTGACCGCCGCCAGCATTTTCACCACCATATCGATGGCACTAAACAACGGCGGCCCCAAGCGTGTCAGGTCCGCGGCACTGGCCTTCCCAAGCTGCGCAGCAAGCGCATGGTAAACGGCCGTGAGTAACGCCTCCGGCGATTCAGCACCCAAGCCTGAGTTCGCTTCCGCGACACTTACTCTGCCTGCGATCAGGCCTTGAATTAGCAGCATTTGTGCATGAACACCATCAAGCGTGTCACTCGTCACAAGGTTGAACGCTGCTAACGGGCGATTGTTAGCCGCATCGAGGGCATGAAGGATAGTTTCTGGGCTGCGCTCAAACCCCGCTGATGCCAGAGAATCTTTAAGCCATGCGGCGGCGTCATGCGCCGCTGGTGTCGGTAAAATCACTTGCTGGCAACGCGATCGCACGGTCGCTGCTAAGTCACTGGGGCGATGACTCACCAAGAGTAAAACACTATTTCCCGCAGGTTCTTCTAAGGTTTTTAACAGCGCATTTGCAGCCCCCGTGGTCATCGCTTCGGCAGGTGCTACCACCAGTACTTTGTAGCGACCATAACCGGCGGTTTTCTGCACAAAACTAAGCACAGAACGCACTGCATCGATACCGATTGCGCGCTTATCTGGAGGCGGCGCAAGCCAACGATAATCCCCATGACCACCGCCCTGAGCAACGCAACAAGATTCACATCGACCACAGGCGCGGTTGTCGACTGGAGCTGCGCATAGGATCAACGCCGCCAAGCTCTCTGCAAATAGCGTTTTGCCCAATCCCTGTGCACCCGTGATCAACAGCGCGTGGGGCAGTTGATTCAGCATAAGTCTTGACCCGAGCTGGTCTAACGCGGCCATTTGCCACGGCAGCGGCTGCTGCTGCCAATGCCCAGCGCTCTCTGGATTATTCATTCGATGAGCTCCGTGACGATGCAATCGAGTGCTCGCTGGACCTGCTGTAGTGACTCACCTGCATCGATCAGACGATATCGATGTGGCAGCGCTTTTGCGCGCTCGAGATAAGCCTGACGAACCCGTCGGAAAAAAGGTAGCGACTCACGCTCAAAGCGATCTAGTTCGCCCCGTTCAACCGCGCGTTGCATGCCGACTTCAGGATCTACGTCGAGAATAACGGTTAGATCCGGTTGTCGATTGCCCTGCACCAGCGTTTCGAGGGCGCTAATGAATGCGCCATCAAGCCCTCTACCCGCCCCTTGATAGGCAAATGTGGCGTCAGTGAATCGGTCGCATAGGACCCATTCCCCCCCAGCCAATGCCGGTTCTATGACGTTTTCTAAATGCTGCGCACGGGCCGCAAAAATCATGAGTAGCTCCGCGGCCGGTACTGGCGGATCACCTTCGATAGTGAGCAGTAAATCTCGTAGCTGTTCACCCAATTGGGTGCCGCCCGGTTCACGCGTTAACCTAAGGGGCACGCCACGCGCCTGCAGCGCCGCTGCCAAATAGCTACGATTTGTCGACTTACCGACCCCTTCGCCGCCGTCGATAGTGATAAATTTTCCGCGCACTTTCATTGGACGGTAGACCTGTAATTTTTTTTGCGTTTCAGTTGATAGCGCCGCACATTGGACTCGTGCTCTGCCAAGGTATTGGCAAAAGCATGGCTTCCGTCACCTTTGGCAACAAAATAAACCGCCTTTTCTACCGCGGGATGCATGACCGCAGTAATGGCCGCCACACCCGGCAGTGCGATGGGTGTGGGTGGTAGACCGCTAATTTTATACGTGTTCCATAGATTACTACCATCGCGTAGATGTGCCCGCGTTAAATTACCTTCATACCGCCGGCCCAAACCATAAATCACGGTGGGATCTGTCTGCAAGCGCATACGACTGTCCAGCCTTCGAGCAAACACGCCGGCGATCCGAGATAGTTCGCTCGGCACGCCCGATTCTCGCTCAACGATTGACGCAAGGATCAGTGCTTCGTAGGGACTGTTTAGCGGCAGTCCAGCCGCACGGCCCTGCCAAGCCGCCTCAAGTGACACCAACAACGCCACATGGGCGCGTTGCAAAACAGACAGGTCAGTATCGCCTTTCGTATATTGATAGGTCTCTGGTAAAAACAAACCCTCTGGCAGCGTATAGGGCGCTATAAGCGCAAGTATTTGTGGGTCGTCTAGTCCACTAACGACAGGCGTTAATGCTGGCGCTTGAGCGAGTAGCACCAGTGCGGCCTCAAGCGTTATCCCCTCTGGCAATGTGACTTGATAACGTATTACATCACCACTTACCAACTTGTTCAGTAATTGCGCTGCCGAGCTGTTCTGCTTGATCACGTACTCGCCCACATGGATTCGAGAGTCGAGCCCATGCCAACGTGCAACACCTTCAACTATGCGTCGATAAGGCAGCCATCCAGCGGCCGCCGCTCTGCTCAAGATTTTTTTTAAGCTATCTCCGCTCACCACTTCAAGATGAACGCCCTCCAAAGGCAGAGGCAGCGGCGCGTGTAGCGCATCGTTGACCAGGCGCCAGCTTCCTGCGAGTAATAATGCCGACAGGAATACGAGTAATGCCAGCCGTCTCATGAGCTACTCATACCGGCTCACCTGGAATCAGCGCCGCAAGTGCTTCACTCGCAGGAAACTCAGACCAACTTCGAGTCAGTAGTTGCGCAACGGACCTTATACCGACAACGCTATTACTGGTAAAAACCTCATCGGCAGCCAGCACATCATCGAGCGACATCGTCACTTCTTGGGCCTCAAAGCCAAGCTGGGCAGCTAGGTCTGACAAAATCACAGCTCTACGCGTACCGGCGATGCCGGCTTCATGCAAAGCCGGCGTCAGTAACTTTTGGCCACAGCGAATAAAAAGGTTACCCGTTGCTGAGGAGATCACTGAACCATTTTGATTGAGCATCACTGCGTCAACCGCACCCGCCTGTGACGCCTCATATGCGGCGAGTACCTGCTCGGTGCGCGCCAATAGCTTGAGCCCCGCTAGTTGTGGTTGTATTGGCCAGCGTATTTTCGCCACTATTAATCGCGCAGGATCGGCGCTGACCGTGTGTCCAACAAACAGTGAAATAACGATTCGCGGCACTGCAGTTGCCGACGGAGCATAGCCCCTCGGGCCGGAACCACGGGTAACGGTAATACGCGCAACGCCCGTCTCCCCCGCCGGCAAACTGTTTAGCGCCTGTTTGAGTTGATCAAAGGCCAAAGCTGCCTGTGCCGCTGGGTCATCAAAAACCAAGGCCTTCAAACCATCAGTCAAACGAGCGATATGGAGGGCTTTTCGAAAAACCCCCAAGCCCGACCAGCGAATGGTTTCAAACACCCCATCTGCGAGTAAGAGGCCGCGATCGTCAACCGCGACCGAGCGACACGGAAGGCCGTCGACCCAAGTCATCGATGACATTGCAAAGAATTAGCTGAACGCGCTGAAAATCAGCGAGCCGTTGGTTCCACCAAAGCCAAAAGAATTCGACAACGCATGGCGAATTTTTCTTCGCTGAGCACTGTGGGCGACATAATTTAAATCGCATCCCTCGCTGGGGTTATCTAAATTGATGGTGGGTGGTGCGATACCATCTCGAATCGCCAAGATACTAAAGATCGCCTCAACAGACCCCGCCGCACCTAATAAATGCCCGGTCATTGATTTCGTCGAGCTAACGGCCACATCATAAGCGCCACTTCCAAAGACTGACTTCACAGCGTAGGTTTCCGCTAGATCACCCGCACCCGTCGATGTTCCATGGGCATTCACATAGTGAATATCGGCAGTATTCAAACCTGCATCTCGCAACGCATTTTCCATAGACTTCGCCGCGCCACGCCCATCCTCTGGCGGCGACGTCATATGGTAGGCGTCGCCGCTCATCCCAAAACCGGTCAACTCCGCATATATCTTGGCGCCACGCGCTTGAGCCGTTTCCAGCGATTCAAGCAGCATTACGCCGGCGCCGTCACCGAGCATAAAGCCATCCCGATCTCTATCCCAAGGCCGTGATGCCGCTTGAGGGTCATCGTTACGCGTGGAAAGCGCCCTAGCCGCTGCAAAGCCGCCAAGCCCGACCGGTGTGGTGGCCATTTCAGCGCCACCAACAAGCATGGCATCTGCCTCACCGGTGGCAATTAGTCGCGCACCTATACCAACGTTGTGGGTACCAGATGTACAAGCAGTAACAATGGCGAGATTAGGGCCGCGCAAATTATACATGACCGACAAATTGCCGCCGATCATATTAATGATTGCGCCAGGCACAAAAAACGGTGACATTTTTCTGGGACCAGCGGTTCGCACTATTTCAGTGTTTTTCTCGATCTGGCCAATACCACCAATCCCTGAACCGATAGCACAGCCAACACGATCATGATTAGCCTCGGTAATTTCAAGCCCTGAATCTCGCATCGCTTGAATGCCGGCAACCATACCAAAGCGAACGAAATCCGCCATTCGCTTGGCATCTTTAGGTGGCAGATAATCATCGCTGCTAAAGTTTTTAACGCTGGCACTAAAGCGCGTTGTGTAAGCATCGGTATCAAAGGTATCGATAAGCGCGGCACCACTGACACCATTACAGATGCTGTGCCAGCTACTTTGGACATCTAGACCCACTGGCGACACCATCCCCAGCCCCGTCACAACGACTCGATTACCTTTCATTAAGCACCTCTACGCATACGTACAATTGAACTTGTGTGTCTACTAGCGAGTTTCAATACATAAGGCCGACACAAAAAAAAGCCGCCCTACTCAGGTAGAACGGCTGTCAGTTAGCCAGAAAACCTGCTTAGCCGAGATTTTCATTTATGTAATTGATCGCCAGCTGAACGGTGGTTATTTTTTCTGCTTCATCGTCGGGGATCTCGGTTTCAAACTCTTCTTCGAGAGCCATCACGAGCTCGACGGTGTCGAGGGAGTCTGCACCCAGATCATCCACAAAGGACGCTTCGTTGCTGACTTCGTCTTCTGTAACGCCCAACTGCTCGGCAACGATTTTCTTGACCCGATCTTCAATGCTACTCATGGCTTATTAACTTCTCCCCGTGGTTTTGGGCGTTATTACCCGAATACTGCTTTTGATTTTACCTTGAAATGGAAATAGTAAAACCTTTTTTTTTACGTCGATTTTTAACACATATACATGCCACCATTGACATGAATCGTTTCGCCAGTGATATAGGCCGCAGCGTCACTCGCTAAAAAAGCTACCGTTGCAGCAATTTCTTCTGGTTGACCGAGGCGCGCAAGCGGAATTTGTCCGAGCATCATAGCTTTGTTTTCGTCTGATAATTCGCGCGTCATATCGGTATCAATAAACCCGGGCGCAACACAGTTCACAGTAATTGATCGCGATCCTAGCTCTTTTGCCAAGGCGCGCGTAAAACCTTCCGCACCCGCTTTGGTAGCGGCATAATTGGCTTGGCCCGCATTACCCATCGAGCCTACAACCGATGAAATATTGATAATTCGGCCCCAGCGGGCCTTGGTCATACCGCGTAAACAGGATTTACTCAATCGGTAGATTGCGTTGAGATTCGTATCGATAACCTCGGACCATTCGTTTTCTTTCATCCGCATCAAGAGGTTGTCGCGGGTCACGCCTGCATTATTGACTAACACCAGCGGCGCACCAAAACGTTCGACTATTTCCTTCATGGCGGCATTAATGCTTTCTGCATCGGTGACATTCATCAACAAGCCTGCACCACCCTGCGGCGCAAGCCGACTGTCGATCGCCTTAGCTCCTGACTCTGATGTTGCCGTACCAATAACTGTGAAACCCGAGTTAGCCAATTGATGGGCGATCGCATGTCCAATACCGCGGGTTGCACCGGTTACCAATGCTACGCGTCCATTTTCGATTGACTCAGTCATGTTGATTCCCGGCTACTGTAGGGTTTCGAGCGCAGCGTTTAGATCTTCAGGTGATCCGATGCTGTGGCACTGCGTCTGTTTGTCGACGCGACGAATCAGCCCTGATAAAACCTTACCCGGACCACATTCAACAAAGGTATTGCTCCCAAAGGCTAACATTGATTGCACGCACTGCGTCCATAAAACCGGGGATGCAATCTGCTTTACCAACAATGCTTTTATATCTTCTGCGTTGGTTTGTAATTGCGCATTTACATTGCTAACGACAGGAATTTTTGACGAATGCACACTGATTTCCGATAGTGCCTCAGCCAGTACCTCACCTGCACTGATCATCAAAGGCGTGTGGAAGGGTGCGCTAACAGGGAGTGGCAACGCACGCTTCGCTCCCGCTGTCTTTAGTTCAATAATGGCGTCGCCGACTGCTTCAACATGTCCCGCAATAACAACCTGCCCAGGAGAGTTGTAGTTGACCGCAGATACATGATGGGTGTCAGGGCCATGGGAAACACGCGTGCAAATGTCGTTTATGACGTTGTCAGCAAGACCAATAATAGCGGCCATTGCACCCTCACCTACGGGAACCGCAATTTGCATTGCCTGTCCACGCCGCCGAACCAACCGCACGGCGTCGGCAAACGACAGGGACCCAGCGGCGACTAAGGCCGAAAACTCACCCAGACTATGCCCCGCTACGACCGCAGGCACGCTGCCGCCTTGAGCAATCCAGGCCCGATAGAGACCGACACTCGCCGTCAGGATAATCGGCTGAGTCCGCTCGGTTAACGCCAAAGCCTCCGCCGGCCCTTCACACACCAACTTCCAAACATCGTATCCGAGTGCCTCGGAGGCCTCGTCAAACGTTGCGGCCACCTCAGGAAAAGTAGCGTAGGCATCGGCAAGCATGCCGACAGACTGCGAGCCCTGACCTGGGAAAACGAAAGCAAGTGATGCCATGATCATACCTTGTTCAATGGGTGATCAGAGAGGAGCTATCGATAACGACAAATACTACTTGCCATCAATGCCAATAGATTTCAGTCGTCGTCGCCAACGCTGATTACTTTTTTACCGCGATAAAAACCGTCGGCACTGACGTGATGACGTCGACGCATTTCACCTGAAGTTTGATCAACCATGAGCGTAGACTCACCGAGTGAATCGTGCGAACGACGCATGCCGCGACGTGAACGCGTTACCTTGTTTTTCTGAACAGCCATGACGGCCTCCTACTATGACGATAAAAACATCGTCGCGATTGTTAAAAAGCGTCTGCAGTGATGAATAAATCTTGCCACCGCAAACACCTGAAATTTTATGCGCGAAATTATGCACTAATCGGACGGATCTTTCAGCCCCACCAGCACACTAAAGGGATTATTGCCGGAATCCTCTACCTCGATGGCCGGAAGCTCGATCTCAGGCGGCATTACTCGACCCGTTTGTTCAGCACAATTCACCGCCGAATGGTAACTAAATGGCGGCAGCGCCAGCAACAATTCATCTTCTACAACCTGCCACAGATCTGTCTCATCACCGGTCAATAATGGTTCGACACCGCTAGCTAAGGCCTGTGCCTGCTCGTCAGTCCAGACAATCCCCAGGCGCGTTCCAGACGTAACCGTTAATGGCATCGCCTCAAGACAGCGCTCGCAAGCTATCTGGACATCCATTGTCACCGCTAAATCTACTACGTAACGCCCTTCTTCGTTGCGCTTAAACTCGGCGACCACATCAGCAGGGGCGTCCAAGCCTCTTACCGCCGCTGCTAAGCGCGGCAATTTAGCTGCGTCTAAACGACCCGCCAGGGTTACCTGACGCGCAGCCAAGGCCCGCGTTTCTATAGTCTGTGGAAGTGAGCCTTTCTTCATGGCGGCGGACTATAAAGCCGAGCCAGTCGAGTGTCAAAAAAATCGCTACAATTGCCCCGCTTCCCTAGACAGAGATACCGATGAATCGATCTGAACTACCACAGTTGTACCTCGCATCAACCTCTCCCTATCGCGCTGAGCTGCTGGGCAGATTAAAAATACCCTTTGAAACAAGAGACCCCGCCGTAGATGAGGCCCCGATACCCGGCGAGCAACCAAAAACACTGGCGCTGCGACTTGCCAAAATGAAGGCCCAGTCAAACACGCTCGACCAGGGCATTATTATCGGCAGTGATCAGGTCGCCGCTTGCGAAGGTGTGACCCTCGGCAAGCCTGGCAATCGAGCCAATGCCCATGCGCAACTGAGTTACTGCTCAGGCAAGGTTGTTACTTTTTACACAGCGCTCGCACTTTGGATCCCAAATGAACAATTACTACTGACCGAAGTTGTGCCTTTTGAAGTGACCCTGCGGAGTCTAAGCAGTGCGGAAATCGACCGCTACCTAGCGTTCGACCAACCTTTTGATTGTGCGGGCAGCTTTAAATGGGAAGCCTTAGGTATCTCATTGTTTGACCGCATGGATGGCAACGACCCAACGAGTCTGCAAGGACTGCCACTAATTGCGCTTTGTCGGCTACTGCGAGCGCAATCAGTGGCGATCCCGCCCGTTATCCAGACCATCAACCAGCGTCTGCAATAATGATGGTAGTGGCGCCGCCAGATCATATCGCTGCGTGTTCGTGGTAAAACGGAGGCTGGCCGCATGCAGAAACAGACGTTTAAGGCCTATTCGCTCGGTCAATTCCTGCGACTCTGGGGTCCCGTATTTTGTATCACCCAATATGGGGTTGCCTGCATGGCGGGCGTGCACGCGAATTTGATGGGTTCTGCCTGTAATGGGTTTGGCCTCGAGCAAGGTGGCGCCAGTTAATCTTGCAACGACCTGAAAACGCGTCAATGCGCGCTTACCTTGGGCGCTGACTTTCACCATTCGCTCGCCCGAGGGCAAACTGAACTTCTCGAGCGGCGCGTCGACCTCTTTGAGATAGGCAGGCCAGCGACCATAAACGAGTGTGAGATAACGTTTATCTATACCGTTGCCACGCAGCAAGCCATGCAGCTCTCTTAGAACTGAAGCACGTTTAGCGATAAGAATCAGACCTGACGTATCCCGGTCTAAGCGATGTACCAATTCCATATAACGCTGCTCAGGGTACATTTGGCGCAAACTTTCAATCAGCCCAACATCGACACCGCTGCCCCCATGCACCGCTAAGCCTGACGGCTTATTAATAACCATCAAGTCATCATTATCGAGCAGCAAACTGGCCTTTATGCGCTCGGCCCAGCGCGCAGTCAGGTGGTTTTTACTCTGCGACTGTGCCTCACGAAGCGGTGGTATGCGTACGACATCGCCAGCGTTAAGTCGAACATCTGGTTTTACGCGACCTTTATTGACACGCACTTCTCCCTTGCGGACTGCCTTATACAAACGCGTCTTTGGTACACCTTTAAGCTGGCGCAACAAATAGTTGTCTAATCGTTGCCCCGCCTCATCTTCACTCACAGTAATAAGGCGTACTGCAATGATCTGGTCTGGCTTATTAATTGCTTTTCTCCAACAATTGAACAACATAGGTTTAGATGGTAGGCTCCGCCTCGGTCAAAGGACAATCCGCCCGGGCGGACAGGCTGTGAGCGCTTGATAGGATACCAGCGCCACGACCCACCACATCCCCAACCGAGTTCAGTAATGACGTGAAAAATGCTGAATTCGCGGCGCTTTACTTGTAGCGCCGATTATTGACACGCGATGTTGTGGCAACCGGATGATTTCCCCAAGACCGTATTGGACGCTATTTTGGCGCGCCTGACCACTCCGGGCCCCAGCCCGTATGAGATAAAGCGCTGCCAGAGCGATAAAAAACCCGCGTTGTGTAACGGATGCGGTGCGAATTGGTCGGATATTCAAGTGAGTATCCCACATATAATGTCAGTGTCAGCCCATTTAACGGCTATTAAAAGCCATTGAGTGGAACTTGAATCCCGTGCTCCTAGACTGAGCGCGGGTGATCTTGAATGGCACGAAGCACGATAGAGGTAAGTTCTTGCCTCAACGCACCAGATCCGGTTGCAACGCCAACTGGACTATTTTTAATGAAAAAAATGCTAATAAACGCAACACAGTCTGAAGAGGTGCGTGTTGCACTTGTCGACGGGCAGCGGCTCTATGACCTAGATATAGAAAACCGCTCTCGTATTCAAACCAAATCAAACATATACAAAGCTAAAATCACCCGAGTGGAGCCGAGCCTTGAAGCCGCATTTGTCGACTTTGGTGCGGACCGCCACGGTTTTTTGCCGTTAAAAGAAATCTCGCCTCAGTACTATCGCAGCGCTGCACCGACGGGTGATGGGAAAACACGTATTAAAGAAGTTGTTAAAGAAGGCACCGAAGTTATTGTTCAGGTTGACAAAGAAGAGCGTGGCAGCAAAGGCGCGGCACTCACAACCTTTATCAGCTTAGCTGGGCGCTACATGGTGCTTATGCCGAATAACCCCAGAGCCGGTGGCATTTCACGCCGTATTGAAGGCGATGATCGCAACGAGCTGCGCGACGCGTTGGCGCAATTAGAAATCCCCGAGGGTATGGGTGTTATTATTCGGACCGCAGGTGTCGGTCGCAGTGCCGAAGAACTTCAGTGGGATTTAAACTATTTGCTGCAGCTGTGGGATTCTATCTCATCTGCCTCTGCTGAAAATCAAGCGCCTGTATTACTGTTCCAAGAGAGCGACGTGATCATTCGCGCCATCCGTGATTACCTCCGTGATGATATTGACCAAGTACTTATCGATGATCCTGCTGCGTTTAAACAGGCCAGCGATTTTGTATCGATGGTTATGCCTAAGTTCCGAAACCGCATTAAGTTCTACGAGGACACAATCGCCCTCTTCAACCGTTTCCAGGTTGAAGGCCAGATTGAAACAGCCTTTCAGCGCGAGGTTCGCTTACCGTCGGGTGGTTCGATTGTTATCGATCCTACCGAGGCGCTAATATCGATTGACATCAACTCATCTCGAGCGACAAAAGGCGCCGACATTGAGGCCACCGCACTCCAAACTAACCTCGAAGCAGCTGACGAAATTGCACGACAATTGCGGTTACGTGATATGGGTGGTTTAGTCGTTATTGACTTTATCGATATGGGTGCAGCGAAGAACCAACGGGCGGTAGAAAATCGTGTACGTGATGCGCTGGAAATCGATCGAGCACGAGTTCAAGTAGGTCGTATTTCTCGATTTGGCCTATTGGAAATGTCTCGCCAACGTCTGCGGCCGTCCCTAGGTGAAACTAGCGCTATTGTGTGTCCACGCTGCAGTGGGCAAGGCACCATCCGAGATACCCGTTCTTTGGCTCTCGCAATATTAAGACTATTACAAGAAGAAGCGGCAAAAGAGCGGACCGGTGAAGTTCGCGTCATTGTGCCGATTGATGTCGCAGCCTTTTTACTTAACGAAAAACGCAGTGCGGTAAGCGAGATCGAAGCCTCAACCAAAGTACGCGTGCTCATTATTCCCAATCCGAGCATGGAAACGCCACACTTCGAAGTTGTGCGTTTACGCGACGATGAAGTCGAAGAGGGGTCGGTCAATAGCTACGATGTTGAGCTTGAAACACCAGACTTAACGGCGATTATGGAAGAGGATAAAGTGACCTCAGTCACCCCTCAAGCGCTGGTTCGAGGTGTCACACCAACAGGGCCGGCACCGACGGCTGAACCTTCGCCAGACGTTACTCCAGCGGCACAGGCTTCGACAGTCGCAGCACCTTCAGCACCAGTCAAAGCGGAAAAAGGCCCTGGACTGCTGGCCAAGCTATGGGGCGTGTTGTTCGCACCGGCGGCCGTTGATCTAGGTGAGACAGAAAAAGCCGAAGGTGACGCAGACACTGGCACTACTGAGACATCTGATAATAGTAGCCGTGATTCCCAAGGACAACGCAGTGGGCAACGACGTTCACGCGGCGGGCGCAACAAACGCCGACCGGACGATCGAGGCGCGAGTGGAGACCGCGTTGAAGACAGCGGCACGCAAAGCAGCAGTGACGAAGATGAAGCACTGGAAGCTAACGCCGATAATGAACAACAGTCTGAAAATGATGATGATGGTAAGCCGAAACGCTCTCGCCGCCGTCGTGGACGACGTGGCGGTCAGCGTCGCACGGGTGCGGATGGCGAGTCAGGCACCGAGACCGAGAGCGATACTGATGCCGAAAATGAAGATGGTGTTGAAGAAGCCGACCTCGCCGCGCTCCCGGGCAATGAAGTTTCGGCCAGTGAAGACGAAGATGATAGTCCTCGCCATCGTCCTAATGACCTGAAAGGCGAGCGTAAGCGTCGTCGTCGTCGCGGACCTGCACCGGTGCTTGCCAATGAAGCCGGCGCAGCCATCGCTGAAGACGCCACTACTGCCTTGACCGACGAAAAGGATCTCGGCACGATCACTGACAGCGGCAGCGCTACGGATACCGCAGAAAGCGCGGCGCCTGTAGAAGATCTAGCGGTCGTTAGTCCTGATGTTGAAAGCGTCGTTGACGAAGATACCTCATCTGCTGACCCACAATTGCTGACAACGTCGATAGTCGAGGCCGTCATTCCCGACGCTACACCAGAGGACGTGATTGAAGCCGATGTGCCCGTTGAGCCGTTAGAGGCCGAATCGAATACAGCTCCAACACTGCCTTCAAACAGTGACCACGATACCGTGGAGCTCGAAGCAGCCGCTGTAGCTACGGATGAAGCTGAGGTTGAAGTTGAAGCTGCAATAACTGAAGTCGAATCAGAACAACCCGTAGTCGAGCCCGTAACGGCGCCAGAAGTCGAAAGCATTGCGCCACCAAGTGAGTCCCCAGAAATCTCGGTTCAATCTCGGATAGCTGATATACCCGCTCCGACTAAACCGGCCGTGATAGAACTGGATACCAGCGGTGTTAATGAACAAGGCCAAGCTGTTAACGATCCGCGCGTAGCGCCTATGCCTGTCGCTGATGTTAACGTCGCTACTGCCCATGCAGTTGTGTTCGCTGCCACGGTAGCAGCACCTGTTGCCATGCTTTCGCAAGATTTGCCGCGAGTAAGTAATGATCCACGCGGTCCGCGAACCGGCAATAGTGCCCCTGAAACGACAGAGCAAGCAGAAACGCCTGCCACTGTAGATCTTTTTGAAGGAACAAGTGACGCGTAACACTTGATACATGCGCGCGCATCGTTATAATGCGCGCTGTCTTGTGCTGACAGATAAAGCACAACACTTTCGGTGGGCTGGCTGAGTGGTCGAAAGCGGCGGTCTTGAAAACCGTTGAGGGTTTATCCCCTCCTAAGGTTCGAATCCTTAGCCCACCGCCATTTTCGAAAAGCCTCAATTTATTGGGGCTTTTTTTATCGACTAATAACGCAATTCACCAGCATCAGTATGAGTGACCACTGGCCTTAAGCACCCGAGGTTAGCGCACTGCTTTACCAAATTGCTGCAACGCGTCTCCGGTTAGTCTGTAACCCACCCACTCGCTTTGTGGTCGAGCACCAAACGACTCGTAGAAATCAATAGCGGGTTGATTCCAATCCAAGACATTCCATTCAAATCTGCCACAACCTTGCTTCACGGCCAACCGAGCAAGGTGCTGTAACATGCCTTTGCCCGCACCAACCCCGCGATACTTAGGCGTCACATAAAGGTCTTCCAAAAACACCCCATGACTCCCTAGCCAAGTAGAAAAATTATAAAAGTACAACGCAAATCCAACCGGCACGCCGTCTACTTCACAAATGACAGAAAACACCTTAGGACTATCTCCAAACAGGGCTTCTGTTAACTGTTGCTCGGTAACCTGGACTTCATGCAGTGCTTTTTCATACTCAGCTAACTCACTAATAAAGCGCAAGATGACTGACGCATCCTCTGGGTGTGCGTCTCTGATCAGTACCGGGGCCACATTACTTCCTCTATTTGTTCGCTATTTAATCATTGGCTACGGACTCAGCAGCGCAATATCTCAAGCCTTGTATATTGATGGGATGGACACGCACATCAGTATCTCGCTACTGCCAGCCCCAGTCAGTGACTTCACTCTCTGCCGCGAGCCAAGTAAAGACAACGAACGCGGCCACATTTTGGTCTAAATTAGCGGGGTCAATTTTATCGAGCGTGTCATCTGGCGTGTGATGAAGATCAAAGTAATCCATGCCATCTTGCACGAACCTGAAGCCGGGCATGCCGGCCTGAATCATTGGTGTTAGATCTGGCCCGGCATTGCGCACATTATCAGCACCTGGAGCCACACCCAGTGGCGCGACAAGCTGACCGATGAGGTCCACGATAGGTTTTGCTGCGTCATTGACCGAATGCGTCATTTGCCAAATTTTGCCTGCACCGAAATCGCTCTCGGTACCGATAACATGCTGACGAAGGTGCGCTTTATGTTGCTCCGCGTAATGACGGCCGCCAAGAAGGCCCAGCTCCTCTGAGCCCCACAATACCAGACGAATAGTCCGGCGCGGCTGCCAACCGCTCGCCAGAATCAGACGTGCGGCTTCTAGGGTAATCGCAACGCCTGCGCCGTCGTCGATAGCACCCGTTGCAAGATCCCAGCTATCCAAGTGCCCACCTATAATAACAATCTGTTCTGGGCTTTCACGACCCGGAATATCTGCAATCACGTTCCCACTACGCACTTCACCCAACGCTCGAGGCGTAATGGTTAGCGCAACGCGTATCGCTAGCCCGCGGCTGGCAATACGCTCCAATTGATCAGCGTCGGGATTTGACAGTGCCACCGCGGGAATGGGTGTCACATCCTCATCATACCCCGTCGCTCCTGTATGCGGCATTCGATGACTGTCGGTACCGATCGATCGAATCATGATGGCAATTGCGCCCTTGCGTGCAGCCTCACTCGGTCCTTCTCGGCGAAGACGACCAGAATGTCCGTAAGAGGAACCATCCTGCGTCGCTTGCATAGCGTGGCCCGTATAGACGATTTTACCCTTAACTGTCGCGGGATCGGCGCGCCGTAACGCAGCCAAATTCTCGAACATAACGACCTCGGCTTCAACGCCTTCTGCCGGTGTTGCAATTGACTTCCCTAGCGCTGTAATTGCCAGTGGCTGCGGAAATGGTGCTATCACAGCGGCGCGCTCTTCGCCGCGCAACCAACCGTCTATTGTGAATGGGTCGACATGAACATTACTAAAACCCAGCGCTTCTAATGTCTGCGTCGCCCAGCTACGGGCGCGAGCCTCACCTTCGCTACCCCCTAATCGCGGGCCTACCTCGGTAGTCAAACGCTCCACCCATTCATAGGCACGTGTGCCCTCTACAGCGCTGTCTCGAAGCAACACGGCTCGCTCAACCGCTTCGTCGCTCAGCCCTGCGTCAGATACGGGGCTGGCCGTCGCGGCGCTAGCCATAACAATCAAGCCGCCTAGCAGCCCATTTAAAAGCCTTGAAATAGTCTGCTTGTTTATACTGTTCACCGGAATAGACTCCTCATTTATTGATCTCTGCAGTGTAACCATTTGTCCACTTAAGCGGTGGGAAAAATGCATAGTACCGCGGGTACCTTTGTCGGTATCCTGCATGCTACTGCGCCGCTGCGAGATGATTTTTCAATGGCAAAATCGAACTCTCGTCAGGTTTTGGCGTCCAACGTAGAGAGATCGCGAATCGGTATCCAAACACTGCCAATCTAACTATCGCATTTGCCATGCATTCCTTTTAGTCCCACGGAGTTAAAAATGATTAAACAGCTTTTGTTCGCTACATTGATAATCTTTACACCGGCCCTGCAGGCGGACGTGCAGCGCTCTATCGCCGTCAGTGGTAGCAGTAGTGTTGCCCTCGTACCCGACGAGGCACGGTTATCATTCAACGTGACAGAACTCAATCAAACAGCAGCGCAGGCATTGACTACCGTCAATCGCCGTATTAACAAGCTACTCACTCAGCTCACAGCCCAGGGCATTCTGGAGCAAGATATCACCGCCACCAGCCAACGCGTCGCCCCTCAATATCGCTGGGATGCTACACGCCAGGTGCGTCTCTTTGAGGGCTTTGAAGTGGGTCGTGATGTCACCGTCACTATCCGCGACTTAACCTTGCTGGGACCGCTTATGGAGAGCCTAGTTAAAATCGGTGTTACACGCCTTTCACCTCCGGATTTAGTAAGCAGCCAGCGTAAAACTGCAGAGCATCAAGGGCTGGCACTAGCCTTCAGCGATGCTAAAATTCAGGCCGAATTGCTTGCTAACGCGGCGGGACTTACGCTAGCCGGTGCTCGGACTATCGAGACTCATTCGGCACAGAATGCATCGCCACGGCCAATGATGCGGATGGAGGCTGCCGCAGACGACGGTGCCGGCCGTTACTTAGCCGGCCAATTGCAGATTACCACCAAGATTAGCGTCGTTTTTGACGCGCAATAAACCTTTCTTTAGCGCAAGTACTTGGAATTAGGGCTATACGCCCCTATTATCAACTCATAGACCAAGTCGCGCATCGAATTACAGATATATAGACTTTTGAGCTCATCTTTGGAGAAACACATGTCAGAAAAACAAAGTTATACCCAGCAAGATCGTGCGTTCGGTATTGATGCCTCACTGATCAGTACCAACAAGGTACTTAAAAACACCTACATGCTACTGGGCATGACCCTCGCTTTTAGTGCCGTCACCGCAGGCGTAGCGATGGCAATGAACCTGCCTGCCGGCATGGCGCTCGTACTGATGCTGGTTGGCTTTGGCCTGTTGTTTGTGGTCAATCGTATGGCAGACACCGCTAAGGGCCTACCCGCCATCTTTGCGTTCACTGGTGTCATGGGCGCATCTTTGGGCCCAATGCTCAATGCTTATGTCGCATTGCCCGGTGGCCCAGCATTGATCATGCAAGCACTCGGCGGTACCGCTATCGTTTTCTTTGGGCTTTCCGCTTACGCTCTGACCACACGTAAGGACTTTTCTTACATGGGTGGATTTTTGATGGTCGGCCTATTAGTGGCAGTGGTCGCGAGTATTGCTAACATCTTCCTAGCAATCCCTGCGCTATCGCTCACTATTTCAGCGGCTGTCGTGATGATTATGTCGGGTCTTATCTTGTTTGATACCAGCCGTATTGTGAATGGTGGCGAGACCAACTACATTCGCGCAACAGTGTCGTTGTATTTGAATATTTACAATCTGTTCATCCATTTACTGCACCTACTGACGGTGCTCACCGGCGGTGATGACTAAGCACCCGAGTACAGACGTCAGGGTCACGCTCTGGCATCATAGAACCCCGGCCCGAGCTGGGGTTTTTTATTTTGGACTGCTATGAAATTTAGCCTCGTTATTGTGACATCGCCCGATGAAAGCCGCGCATGCAGCCGTGCGTTACACTTTGCGGTAGCACTTAGAGCTGCTGGTCATGAATTAATCCAAGTGTTTTTTTACGCTCGTAGCGCCAGTCTTGGCCTACCTCACCACGATCACCTGGGCTGGCAGGGGCTGACTCAAGATACAGCCGCCGAATTAATTTTATGCAGCGCCTCAGCAGAACATTTTGGTATTGAATCAGCGCCCAAGAGTTTTACTATCGCAGGGCTGGGCGCCATGATCGAAGCGGGTTTGTATGCG
Source organism: uncultured Luminiphilus sp. (assembly GCA_963926325.1). GTDB lineage: Bacteria > Pseudomonadota > Gammaproteobacteria > Pseudomonadales > Halieaceae > Luminiphilus. Next base: position 38,990 of record CAWUXF010000062.1, read on the forward strand.
GACCGGGTGGTGACCTTTGGTTAATCAAAAGCACTGGCTTATCATTTTGTCCCAGCCGCCCTATGCCAGCGCACGGGTTCTAGCGGGTCTTGATGCCGCCATGGCGGCGGGCGTATTTGGCCAGCGTGTCAGTGTACTACTGCGTGGCACTGCCGTATTTCAGTTACAACAGGGCCAACACAACCATCCGACAGATCGACACGTTGCAAAGACATTGGCTTCAATGCCTTTATATGACGTTGAATCGATCTATATTGACACGACTTATTGGCAACAGGTAAACGCCATCCCAGATCTCGATGTTATGCCTATTGCGCCAAATCGTGTCGGCGACTTGATCGCACGCGCAGATCACGTGCTGAGTTTCTGATGGCAATGCACACCCTTAATGCACTACCCGACTCCGATGCCTGCATTGCGTCATTAACCGCGCTTGATGTACTAATCATTATGGACGCTGCGGTTTATCTTCTCAGCGAAGCGCGGGACTGGTCGGCCCTCCCCTGCCAGGTCTATGTGCTCGCAGAAGATATAGACGCGGCAGGCTTAACCGCACCCACATCGATCAAAATCATCAACTACGCCGCTTGGGTGGCGCTCAGCACTGAGCACCAACAACATGTCGCTTGGTATTGAGTTGCCAGCTGTGCTCGACGGTCTCTGCAATGAGAAGGGTTTCTTGCGCGATAGCCATTTATGGAGTCGCGACATCGCTTTGGCATTTGCGCAGTTAGAGCGCCTAGAACTGACCGATGCGCATTGGGAGATTCTAGTGCTGCTGCGCGAATTTTATGCGCAATATGATGCGTCGCCAGCCAACCGCGCACTCGTTAATTATGTCAAAAAACTCGCTGGCCCAGACAAAGGCAATAGCCTGTACTTAATGGCACTCTTTCCCGGGTCTCCAGCGCGTGTTGGCAGTCGTATCGCGGGCCTTCCAAAACCCAAAAATTGTCTGTGAAAACACTATGCCACTAAGCGCCATTCAACCCGAATCCTACGAGCAACTTTTGGCGGACAAAATCGCTTGTCACCTGCCGCGCTTTAGCGCATTAGGCGCGCCACCACCCGAGATCTACACCTCGCCGACCACAGGTTTTCGTCTGCGCGCTGAGTTTCGAATGTGGCACGACGAAGACGACCTTAATTACGTGATGTTCAAACCCAGCGACCGCAAAACCCCCGTTGCGATCCATCACTTCCCAATTGTTTGTGACAGCATTCAACAATTAATGCCTAAACTTTTGACCGCGCTTAAAGCACAGCCACAACTTCGCCGAAAGCTCTTTCAGACTGAATTTCTGTCCACACTTAGCGGTGAGACCCTCATATCACTGATATACCATCGTCCGCTCGATGACGACTGGCAAGTCCACGCAGAAATCCTATCAAAAGAACTCAATGTTTCTATTATTGGCCGTAGTCGTAAGCAAAAACGTGTGATTGGCAAAGACTGGGTGCAAGAGAGTCTTGAGATAAAGGGCATTCACTATCGCTACCGTCAACCAGAACAGGCATTTACTCAGCCAAACGGCAGCGTAAATCAAGCCATGATCACCTGGGCGGCCAGTATTGCAACTAACTTAACGGGGGATTTACTCGAGCTGTACTGTGGCATTGGTAATTTCACGTTACCGCTGGCGATGTATTTCGACAATGTTTTGGCAACCGAGCTATCCAAAGTTGCCACTGCAGCGGCGGAGGTCAATCGACAAGAGAACAACATCGCCAATATCGAGTTTGCGCGTTTATCGGCCGAAGATATGACGTCCGCACTTAACGAGGAACGACCCTTTCGACGGTTAGCGCATTTAAAACAACCGCTTGCAGCGTATCAACTGCAAACACTGTTAGTAGATCCGCCTCGAGCGGGACTCGACCCAGCAACTGAAGCACTGGCCGCACGGTTTCAACAGGTCATTTATATCTCGTGTAACCCCGAGACCCTATTGGCTAACTTAGTGCAGCTCGGCAAGACGCATCGTATTACTCAGCTCGCGTTTTTTGACCAGTTTCCCTACACGCAGCATCTAGAATGTGGCGTACTGCTAGAGAGAAAATAAACAATGCAATTACTCACCGAACAGGCCTGTAAAACTGCAATGGATGGGCTCCCCAACTGGCAATATGTTGCCGGCAAATTGAACTTGTCGCTCACCTTTAACGACTTCAATGAGGCTTGGGCATTTATGTCCGAGGTGGCGTTAGTTGCCACAAAGATGGACCATCACCCCAATTGGCAAAACGTATACAATCGAGTCAACATTGAGCTTATTACCCACGATCTGGGCGGTATCACCGAGAAAGATATTGCCTTAGCTCAAGCCGTTAATGATCTACTGCAGCGCCGCGCTACTGAGGCGAGTTGATAAAGCCCGCAATGGCTTCGGCCACACCATTTTCATTAAGCATCGGCGCATGCCCCACATTGGGCACTTCGAGAAAAGCCATTGCTGAATGTCGTCGTTGCATTTCAGCGACGCAATCCTCATCGAGCAAATCACTAATCGCGCCGCGGATCAACATAAGCGGCAGCGGTCTAAGTAGATCAAACATAGACCATAAGTCCGCGGGCAGCACATCGGACGCTGGATTTTTCATGCCCACAGAAATCTTACCATCGTAATCCAACATCACCTTACCATCGCGCTCGCTACAAATTTGCCGCGCAAAGGCCAGCCAGTCCGCTGATTGGAAATTGGGAAATACATCACCGTTGACCTGTTTACAATAGGCGCTCGCAAGCTCCCAGGTGGGGAATTCACTGGCAGAGCCTACGTAAGTTTTAATCCGATCTAGTCCCCGGGCAGCTAATTGGGGACCAATATCGTTGAGTACCACATGACTAAAGATACCGGGTTGGATCGCATTCATCCCCAATGCCATCAAACCGCCCATTGAGGTACCAATGGCAGCCACCTGGGGTAAACGCTGCTGCGCCAAGAGTTGCAGCGTGTCAGCAATGTAATTTTGCGGCTGATAACGGTTAACGTCAGAATCGTAATCTGACTTTCCTCGGCCACGCTGCTCCGGTACTAACACACGATGGGTCTGTGCCAGAATTGGCGCAAGCGACTGAAAGTCACGACTGTTACGCGATAGACCGTGCATTAACAAAGCCACCGGTGCCTGTGGACTCGGTCCCGCATAGTCTCGAGCGTACAGTCTGAGTCCATCGGCAACCGTGAAAAATAAATCTTGGTAATTCGCCATCTCACTACCTCTTGAGCGTTTTACTAAAGTGCACTTGCCTATTGTTACCTTCGAAGTAGCCGCAAGAACAAGCCGACTCACCCTGGCCTATAGCCAACAGCCAACAACCCTTTAACTTGCGCTATAGCGCTCAGCCAGTGCCTGATAAACCTGCTCAGGATAATCCGAGGCATCGCTATCTAGTGCATCAAGAATCTCAGTCAAATGCTCGTTGTCCTCGCGTCCAGACCAAAGCTTACGATAGCTGCCATCTTTGTAACCGTTATCCTGACGAAAAAAATTGAGTACATTCTTGCCCACGTACTGACGATACAGCTCTTCAAAACTCATCTCAGCTGCATTCATCAATTGCGCAAATGCCTCTACTGAAAAACTACGACTCTGTAATGATGCCGCCGCTAAATATTCGGTGGCCAACCGTATGTCTTGTGTCTCAGGTTCTGCGTGATACAGGGCAATTTCGATCTCGCGGGCTAACGCGGGGATGTCTGCATCAGGCGTAAAAAGCGCTGACAAACCAAAATGCCAGATATCCACAACTTCAAGACGCGCCTGCGCCATGTCCGGCTCTTGTTTCTTCCACCACTTGTACCCAATGTGATCCATGAGCTCACCGCACTCGATCCAAACGGCTCGGTACCATTCAAATCCTTGGTTTATCCAATCTTCATGGACACGGGTGTTCATTCGGTGCTGCATGGACAGCATATTTTCAATGGCAGCGCGCATCGGCTAGATCAACCTTTTCGTTAATATCGGGAAGATAACATTACCACGTTAGGGTAAGATACGCGCCGAAATACAACCCCAGTAAAAGGCAATTCCTTTGATCCTCTTTGAGCACCTCAGCCTGCGTCGCGGCACTAAACTGTTGATTCATGATGCAGAGGCAGTGCTCTTACCCGGCCAGAAGGTTGCAATGATCGGCGCCAACGGCTGTGGGAAATCTAGTTTATTTGCGCTTTTACTCGGCGAGCTCACTGCGGATGAAGGCAATGTTCGGGGCCTTGAGAGCCTGCGTCTTGCTCACATGGCGCAGGAAGTCGCCATCACTGAGGCCGCCGCGCGCGACTACGTGGTTGCCGGAGATCAGGTGTTAGACTCGGTATTTCGAGCTATCCAGGTCGCAGAAGAAACCGAAAACTACGATGTGCTAGCGGGGCTTCATCAGCAGCTTGAAACACTAGACGGCTACTCAGCCCATCGGCGTGCCGACCGTTTACTGGTTGGCTTAGGCTTTACCGCCGAGCAATGTGGGGCATCAATAGCGACCTTTTCAGGTGGTTGGCGAATCCGCCTTAATCTTGCCCGAGCACTGATGACACCCTCGGATCTATTGCTGCTCGACGAGCCGACCAACCACTTAGATCTTGACGCCACCTTGTGGTTGCAAAGCTGGCTACAGGCTTATGAGGGCACTTTATTGATGATTTCTCATGATCGAGATTTCATCGATGCCACCTGCGACCGGATCATGCGGATTGAAGCGCAATCCCTGATTACCTACAAAGGCGGGTATTCTGATTATGAAATCCAGCGTGCCGAACGACTCACCCAACAGCAAAGTCGCTATGAAAAGCAGCAACAGCGGATTTCGGAAATTAATGATTTCGTACGCAGATTTCGTGCCAAAGCGACCAAAGCACGTCAGGCACAGAGTCGACTCAAAGAGCTCGAGCGCATGGAGCAGATGGCGCCGGCCCACATCGACTCACCTTTTTACTTTGCTTTTCCAGAGCCCGGAAAAACAAGTGATCCACTGCTAGTCCTTGAGCAGGCGAGCTTGGGCTACGCCGGCAATGAGATTCTAGGCAACGTCTCACTGCGTTTTTGTCCAGGGGACAGAGTGGGGCTTATAGGCCGCAACGGTGCAGGTAAATCGACACTGCTTAAATCACTGACGGGAAAATTACCTCTACTGTCGGGCGAACGCACTACCGGCACCCATTTGCGTATTGGGTATTTCGACCAACAACAGCTTGAAGTGCTCGATCTTGCCGCAAGTCCCCTTCTCCATGTACAGCGACTAACTCCAGGCCGAAGAGAGCAAGAAATCTTAGACTTCCTGGGTGGGTTTCAATTTAAGGGAGAGGCTGCCACCAGTGCAATAGGACCTTTTTCCGGTGGAGAAAAAGCGCGATTAGCGCTTGCGCTAGTGGTATGGCAAAACCCAAACCTATTAATCCTAGATGAGCCTACAAACCATTTAGACTTAGAGATGCGCCATGCGCTTGAGGTGGCGATTAACGGTTTTGAGGGTGCACTGGTGTTGGTCAGTCACGACAGACACCTGCTGCGTAATGCTGTCGAAGATTTGATACTAGTTGAAGCTGGAAAAACCGTCCCCTACGACCAAGATCTGGCCAGTTACGAACAATGGATACTCTCTAGCAATTCATCAAAACCGAACACATCAGCGACTGACAAAGGCGATTCTCGCAAGGAACAACGCCAAGATGCGGCGGATCGCCGAGCGAAAATGAAGCCATTAAAAAAAGCGATTGAAAAAGCAGAGCGCGAAATCCACGCCACCGAGCAAAAATTGGCAGCCATCAAAAATGAACTCGCCGCCTCCAGCCTGTATGAGGATGACAAAAAAGATGCGCTAACGAAACTGCTCAAGAGTGAGGGCGCACTCAAAAATCAGTTACAAGAATGTGAAGCCAACTGGCTAGAGCACCAAGCCGCACTTGAAACCTTAGAAGGTTAGCTAACAGATAGCGGCAAGCTGGGACAACCGGAACTACCGGGCGTATGTGCACCCAAACGCCGAAGTCGCCACCGTTGCGTTCACGTATAAATTGAGCCCATAAGACGTTCTGGCGAACGCTAAACTGACCTGAGTTTATGTCCCATCAGTTAATTGCTCAAAATTGAACTTTGGATAAGCACCCAGCACATAACTGACGCGGTAGCGCTCGCCTCTGTTAATTGACGATAACTCATGGCATTGCAGCGGCAACGTAATCTGTGACTCGTAGTCTCCAAGTGAATACTGCTGAAACACGCGGATGCGCGTGAACAGCGATGCCACGTTATTGCCGACGTCGGGGATACTAATTATTGAAGGGAACAGCAACGGTGGTTCTATGTGGGCGTTCGCTTGACTAATTCTTACATAGGCTAACGCGGTCTCGGCACTCAAGTTGCACAGCGTCGCCAACTCTACTCGATCGTGTGTTATCTGCTGATGGCCACACTCTGCTGGCACACTGCCAAGGCACCGTCGTTCATTCGCTAAATCAGCAAGAGATAAAACCACTTCAATGGACTGTGGAATGAACACACCATCACTGGCTAGTTGCGCAGCTAAATTAGCGGTCACTGCAAATTGCGGCTCTTGTTCAAGGGACTTTTGCATGGTCTCAGCAACCACAAGGTCAAGTAAGCTTGGGTGCTTGTAATCGCAAGCGTTGGCATTAATGGTCTCAACGGCATTACCCGCAAAACCGAAGTGATTAATTAAGTGCGTTACGCTACTTAATGAGTCTTGATGAATATCAAGTAAATATAGCTTTAAATCGCCAGCAGAAAACTTGCTGAGTAACGGTACTATCAGCGTCCCGTAGGGCCCACAACCTGCATATAAAATTTCAATGGGTCGGTTACAAAGTCTCACCCGCAGGGTATTGATCGCCGCGTAGACGCCACGAATGAAGATGACACTGCGCATGTAATCCAGCGCGCATTGCGCTGCCGCTTGAGGGTTGATGGCGACGCCTTGTTTCAGGAGTGAATCAGGCGCCCAGGCATCATAGCTAAGATCGGGACAAACATCTGTTACTTCACTGCACAGCTTAACCCATTCATTCAGCGCTTCGGCTAGCGCGGCATGTGAGCTGCTTTCGTCTAAAATCGTGTCACAGATTTTCGCCAGCGTGAGTCTCACAGGCTTAGCTGAGTAGGCTGGAACTTTGCCGTTAACTGACAACCTTGGGATCTTCCTCTGACTCAACCAGCCGAATACCCCTATCCTCCAAGGCAATAACACGCCGCTTATATAACGCCCCTACGCCTTTTTTGAAAGCAGCCTTACTAATCCCAAGTAACCGTTGGATTACGACAGGATCAGATTTGTCGTTTATTGGCGCATAATTATTGTTATCTCGCAGGTATTGTAAAACCACGTCTGCGTTTTTATCGCGCGCCGCTTTTCCCCCTTGCAAAGATAAGTCGAGCCGACCATCGGGACGCACATATTTGATAAAACCAGTTAGCGTTTGACCGAAGCTCAACCGCTCGAGGACCTCATTTTTGTACAACACGCCCCAGTGGCTATGATCAACAATCGCTTTAAAACCCAGCTCAGTGCTATTAGCAATGATTAACCCCACGGCTTGCCCCGCCCGAAACGTATGTGGTCGTTCATCGCTGAGAAACTTATCAATTTTTGATGACGCGACAATCCTGCCATCGACTTTATTGACATAGAGGTATACGAGGTAGTGCTTACCTGAAACCATCGGTCGGTGCTGCTCCGCGAAAGGAACCAACAAATCCTTATCCAGCCCCCAGTCGAGAAAAGTGCCAAATTCGGAATTATCGATCGCCTTCAGGTAGGCGAACTGCCCCACTTCAGCCTTCGGCCTTTGGGTAGTGACAACTGGCGTTCCCTGCGCGTCAAGATATAGAAACACATTGAGCTTATCGCTTAGGGTTGCCGGGCAAAGCCTACGCGGAAGCAAAACTTCTACGCCGTTGTCGAGCGCCAACATAACGCCACCACTAACATCGCCGAGCACTTTGGCACTATGAAAGCGGCCTAGATTTTTCATTCAAAAATTTCCTTAGAATTATCCCAAGGCACACAATACCACTGGACAACCGGCGACAGATATAACTGCTTTGCAAAGCACTACCGATGCACTTTAACCGGATATAAACACCTGAGCTAATGAATCTAAAATAGTGCGATATTTCGCGGTTGCACTGAATAAATGCCTAATCAACGCTTTGATAATTATGCTAATGTCATAAGCAAAATGTAACCGCTGAGGGCAACATCATGGAAAATTTTATTGGACCCATTCGAAAATATGCAGTGTGGAAGGGACGTGCCCGCCGATCTGAATACTGGTATTTCATGTTATTTATTCTAGTCATGACTATTGTGCTGACCTTTGTAGATGTTATGACAGGCACACTCTCGCTAGATTCTGAGTCGGGTGAGATTGGTTTGTTAAGCACACTGTTTTCGCTCTTTATTTTTCTCCCTCAGCTCGCTGTCAGTATCAGGCGATTGCACGACACCGGGAGGTCGGGCTGGTGGTTTTGGATCATTCTAATTCCCGTGATTGGTGTCATTACATTATTGGTCTTCGACTGTCTAGATAGCCAGCCAGGCAGCAATGAGTATGGAGCTAACCCCAAAGACCTAGTGATGGCGAACTAAATTCTTGCGGCGCTGTAGCCTATCTGATTTGATCTATTCACCTAGTGCGTTAACGTTTTGATACTGAGGCGCTGAGATCGACGTGCCTTACCTTACCTTACCTTGCCCTGCCCAATGCGCTGCCTTGCTAAAGCCAGCAAGTTATCTGCGCACCGGTTACGGTATCATTGATGCCAGTGGTTATACTTATTAGCAGTGCGCACTTATAA
>CAWUXF010000063.1:0-9013 GCA_963926325.1 uncultured Luminiphilus sp.
TGGCTCAGGAGTGTTGTACTTAACCTGTTGCGCGCTCAACTTGCAGGCCACGTGTAAACCCAACATCCCATTACTTAATCTAAATTTGTTATCGACGCGTAGCGCAGTTAACTAAATGTCCGTACTATTAAGGTTCAGAACAAATTACGGGAGCGTTAACGATGAGTACTTCACGTCCACTAGAAGGATTACGCGTCATTGAAATGGGGCAACTTCTTGCCGGCCCGTTCGCAGGCACTATTCTTGGGTATTTTGGTGCAGAGGTCATTAAAGTAGAGCCTCCAACCGGCGACCCGATCCGCCAATGGCGTGAAGTCCGTGATGGCATGTCTCTTTGGTATCACTCTTTGGCGCGCAATAAAAAGAGTGTAACGCTAGACCTAAAATCGGAAGCGGGACGGAAACTCGCCTTTGATCTACTCATCAAGGCCGACGTGGTCATTGAAAACTTCAGACCCGGCGCCATGGAAGATTGGGGTTTGGGCCCAGAAACAGTGAAACCGCACAACCCCGGCCTTATCTACGCCAGAATATCGGGTTACGGCCAGACGGGCCCGTTCTCGAAAAAGCCCGGTTACGCCTCCGTTACCGAGGGCTATGGTGGCTTCCGATACATTAATGGTGAGCCGGGTAAACCGCCGGTCCGTCCCAACATCTCGCTAGGGGACACATTGGCTGCAATCCATGCAGCGCTGGGCGTCGCCTTTGCGATTATTGAACGGACTAAGTCCGGTGAAGGCCAGGTGGTCGACGTTGCCCTATACGAATCTATTTTTAACGTATTAGAGGGAATCGTGCCAGAGTACGACGGCGCAGGTGTTATCCGAGAGCCGTCCGGCACCACGATTACCGGTATTGTGCCTACCAATACCTATGAGTGTAATGATGGCAAGCATGTCGTGATTGGCGGTAATGGCGATTCCATCTATAAGCGTCTAATGATTGAAGCCGGCCGTGCCGATATGGCTAATGACCCTGAACTTGAACACAATCAGGGCCGAGTGAAACAACAGGAAGCAATAGATAAAGCGCTCGCTGATTGGTGTGCTGCTAACAGCTCAAAAGAAATTATTGACCGCCTCGAGGCAGTGAGAGTGCCTGTTGGCCCGATCTATAGCGTCGAAGACATGATGAAAGATCCGCATTATCAGGCGCGGGGCATGTTCGAGACGGTGGAAATCAACGGCGAACCGCTGAAAATACCTGCGATTATGCCCAAGCTCAGCAAAACACCCGGCAGAACAGACTGGCCTGGCGCAAAAATTGGCGCGCACAACCAAGAAATTCTAGGTGAATTACTCGGCCTTTCTGCCGATGAATTAGCCCAATTAAGCCAAGATGGTGTCACCAGCTGAGATAGCCCCTATGAAGCTCGAAGGCGTTACTGTGATTGACTTGTCCCTGTTTCTTCCTGGGCCAGGCGCAACCCAAATGATGGCTGATCACGGTGCAAGGGTCATCAAAGTTGAAAATCCCAAGGCCCCAGAACCGACCCGTTCAGCGCAGGCGTTTCCTTGGGTTCAGGGTAACGAAACAGTGATGTTTCGTAATACCCAGCGCGGTAAAGAGAGTATCGCGTTAGATCTAAAGTCCGACGCGGGTAAAGCCGCCCTGCGCGCGCTCATTGTCGAGGCCGACGTACTCGTAGAGGCCTTTAGACCCGGTGTCATGAGCCGCCTTGGCTTCGGTCCCGAGGCAGTCAAAGCACTGAATCCGCGCTTGGTCTATTGTTCGATTTCTGCGTTCGGCCAGACAGGCCCCTGGCGAGACCGTCCCGCACATGACACTGCAACAGTCGCCGCGTCAGGGGTGCTCAGCCTCAGCCGATCTCCCGAAGACGACACCAGCGGCCCTGCAATCGTCGGCGTCGCCATGTCGGACATGCTGTCTTCATGGTTGGCATTGTCGGGAATTCTCATGGCCCTACTTCGACGAGAGACCACCGGGCAAGGTGATTATCTGGATATCAGCATGCATGACTCTGTGTTGGCTGCCTCACCCAATATTTTGGGACCCGTATTTGCCAGCCAACAGGCACCCGACAGACTGCAAGAACGCAGCCATGGTGGCGGTGCCATGCTCAACATTTATCGCACTGCTGACGATCGATTTTTGGCGCTGGGTGGCGGTGAACACAAATTCGTAAAGAATTTATTCGAAGGCTTAGATCGTCCAGAGTTTATTGAATCAGTGACTGGGCCGGCGGGTGATGGACACAAAGCGGCAATCGCGTTTCTCAGGTCAGCATTTCTTGAGCGAACGCTCAACGAATGGACGTCATGGTTTGACGGGCGAGATATTTGTTGGAGCCCTGTGTTCGACCTTAAAGAGGCCTGGGAACAGAGCCATGTTGCCGCGCGCGAGATGCGTGTACAAGATGACGCAGGGAACGATCATATCGGCATCCCAATTAAATTCACCGCTGAACCGGGTGCTATCGACGCAAGGCTCTCACAAGTCGGCGCAAATACTGCCGAAATTCTCTCAAAATTAGACTTGACCGAAGCACAGTGTGAAGCCATATTAGGGCATCACAAGAGTTGTACGGACAATAGAATTGGGTCTTGACTCAGCTTTCTACCTCCTGCAACAGCAATATCAATGATCGTGTTTAACAAAAAAGTAAAATCAGGAGACGTTTATGTCATTCAAAACCCTATTACAACGCCAGATTCCCTCTAGCAGACAACTGTTGCCGGCTGTGATTGCCGCGCTAACCGGTGCCGGCGGCTCCATGCTAATGCCTGCGCAAGCCAGCGCCCAACTCGAAGAAGTTGTGGTGACCGCGCGAGCCCGAAGCGAATCTCTACAAGACGTACCCAGCACTGTAACCGCCTTCACATCTGGCCAGATCAGGGATATGGGTATCTCGCGTGCAGAGGATTTCATTTCCCAGACACCGGGTGTCAGTTTCGTGAACACAGTAGAAACCGGTGATTCATCGATATCAATTCGTGGCATCAATGGTGCCAGAGACGCCGAGACTAACTTTGCCCTCATCATTGATGGCATCCTTCATATCAACACTTACGCCTTCAACCGAGAATATCCAGATCTTGAGCAGATCGAAGTATTGAAAGGTCCTCAGGGTGCGCTATATGGTCGCTCTGCGGCAGCGGGCGCTATCATCATGAGCACGCGACGTCCCTCGCAAGTAGCCGAAGGTGATATCCGTGTCAGCATGGCGGAAGACAGCACCTATACAGCGCTTGCGACGGTTGCTGGCCCACTGGGTGAAAAGGTTGCCGGCCGACTAACCGCCGACTACCGCAGCAGCGACGGCTTTTACAGTAACTCTTTCTTAAACGACAAAGTCGTGGACGATGCGGAGAACTATTCAATTACCGGTCGTCTGGTTTTTGACCCCACCGACACATTGTCTATCGACACTAAACTTCGGGTTGGCAGAGCGGAATCGGCTGCCATTTCTTTTAACGCGGGATTTGCAATACCCGGTTTTGTCGCGTTCGGCACCCCGGGCTCCGAGTCGTTTTATCAGGATGTCAACGAACACGACTTCATTTTCTCAAATAATGTACGCCCTGTGAACGAGCAGGACGTGCTCGAGTTTTCGATCAAGGCAGACTGGGAACTAGATGGCGCAACACTCTCTGCCTGGGCGTTTTACAGTGACTCGGAAGATACGTTTATCGCTGACGGCACCTCGGGTGCATTTGGATTTTACGGCGGCACTGAATCCTGCATCAACACCCTTGATGCGCTCGCACCCTCTTACACACCAAAGATACCTGGCGGCGTCACTGCTTTACCCGCACCAACTTTTATCTTTGGCTCTGCACCCGGCGCAGCAGTATTGCCGCCCTACAGCCCGACAACTTGCGATGGTTATCAGTACCAAGAGCGCTTTCAGGAAGATATCAGCTTTCAAGTACAGCTGACGTCAGACAGTGATCAACAGTTGCGTTGGCAAGCGGGTCTATATTTCCTTGACATCGAGCGTTATCAGGCGGTTTCACAGGCCCGTGACGACGGCAGTAACTGGCCCAACGCCGCTAGTAATGTCCCCACATCAATCTATAACGAGTTTACCGATGCCATGGTAAACGACACCTTTGACACGACGGTCTATGCCGTATTTGGCTCTATTAACTACGACATCTCTGAAGACTTGGAACTGTCTTTAGCGGTGCGTTATGACCGAGAGGAACGCGATGTCACCAATGGTGTGCCATCACCAGCCGACGGTGCACTGTCGCAGTTCATCGACTATTGCGGTGGCAATTGCACACTGAATGGCGAGCCACTGAATGGCTCACCGCTAAACCCGGGTTTTGTTAACTTCGACGACTTTACCGTCAGTTCAAGCATTCCAAACAACAGCGAAACCTTTGACCAGATTCAGCCAAAAATCAGCTTAACCTACGATGTCACTGACAACACCACGCTCTACGGTAGCTGGGGTATTGGTTTCAAAGCGGGTGGCTTTAACAACTCTGGCGCCAACCAGATCGTCGATTTTTATCTCGTGCAAAACGGAGCTGCGCTGATCGCACCACCAGATCTCATCCGCGAAGAGACCTCGAGTGCATTTGAGCTAGGATTCCGCTCTAGTCTTATGGATGGAAATTTACAGTTGAACGGTGCGGTGTTCTATACCGAAGTCGATGACATGCAATTTTTCGAATTCTTCGTGGGCCCATTTGGTCTGCTAAGAACCGCTGAAAACATTGATGAAGTCACTCTACAAGGATTTGAGCTGAGTGCTGCTTGGGCCATCACCGATAACCTACGCTTTGACGCAGGTTATTCCATGGTTGACGGAGAAATTGATAAGAATCGTCTGCGCCCATACACCGCTGGTAACGAAGTGCCTAACAACCCTGACTTCCTAGCCAATGCGGCGCTTCAGTACTCCGTGCCTGTCGGTGAGTTCGAGTTGTTTGGCCGGTTCGAATACTCCTATCAAGGTGATATTTGGTACCACACTGTGCAAGATGATGAAGTGCCTGCCACGTTATTTGGTGGTCCGCCAGCTAACTACGACGTAACGCAAGTCGATGGTTATGGTCTTGCCAATCTTCGTCTCGGCGTACGGGCAGACAACTGGAGCATCACTGCATTTGCGCGCAACTTGTTTGATGAAGAGTTCGTCGCAGAAGTTATTCTGGCACCGGAGTTTGGTGGCGGGTTTGTCAGCCCAGGCACACAGCGCCGAGCAGGCGTCGAGCTTTCGTATAGCTTCTAACCCCTGCGTAAACCAAAAAAGGCGAGGTTATCCTCGCCTTTTTTTTCGCCTAAATTTTATGGTTCTAGCGTTTAATAATAGCTACTTTAGTGCGCTTCTAGAGACTGATGGTCGTGCCACCATCTACCGCAATAATTTGGCCTGTCAGGTAGCGCGCTTTATCAGACAGCAAAAACTCAGCCACGTCAGCGATATCCTCCGGCTCTCCCACTCTACCCAAAGGTACATTTTCGGCAAATGCCGCCAGCCCTTCCTCACCCAAAGAATTAACAGGATCTAGTGTTTGGGCGGAACGAATGACGCCAGGTGCGATACCATTAACTCGGATGCCATCGGCAGCCAATTCTAGGGCTGCTGATCGCACAAGCCCCGCAACACCGCCTTTGCTTGCGCCATAAGGAATATGCTCAGGCCAGCCCAAAAGTGATCCTACGATCGACGACAAGCAAACAATTGCACCCTGCTTCGCTGCGCGCATACCCGGTGCCGCCGCCCGCAAAACTCGCAACATCCCTTTCAGATTCACATCGATGGTCTCGTCCCATTGATCGTCCGTCAGCGTCGCTAGGGGCAGTGTTCGCGCAATACCAGCATTGAGTACTAGGCCATAGATGGCACCATACCGCGCCTCAATATCTGCACATAAGCGCGACACAGCGCCCGTATCTGTGACGTCCAGATAATGAAATTCAGCATCGCCGCCCAGATCTCGAATATTAGCGGCGACGCGCTCGCCCTCATCGGTCAGAACATCTGTGACAAACACCTGATAACCCGCAGCACCCAAGGCACAGGAAATTGCCCGACCTAAACCGATACCCGCACCGGTGACTAATATTGTTTTCTGTTTCATACCATCCTCACTGTTCATTCACTGAAAGCCGCTGTAGGTGTGCTTTATTCACCACCACCGCGCCCTTCACACATAAAATTATCGTCGCTTTCACTATTTAGCCTGACGTTATAAAAAGGCGTCGCCGCCATTGGGACTTAGGCATTGGCCTCTAAAATGACGGGCCTCATCGCTGGCGAGAAACATATAAGCACCCACAATATCTTCGACTTCTGCGAGCCTGCCCGCTGGAATATTACTGCGTATCGCCTCTAAAATTTCGTCGGGGACACCGTCAAGTATTGGCGTTTTTGTGGCGCCGGGTGCGACACAGTTGGCCGTGATATTTCGGTCACCAATCTCGAGCGCCACACTGCGCGTGAATGACAAAATCGCACCCTTCGCAGCCGTATAGTGTGCAAAACCAGGTGCGCCCAAGTAGGCTAGCTGTGAGGCCGTATTAATTAAGCGGCCATAATTTTGTTGATAAAAAACCCGCAGTGCTGCTCTTGTACACAAAAATGTCCCTGTCACGTGAACGGCCATCAGCCGCTCAAAATCAGCTAACTGCATATCTTCCACAACACTACTGTGAGCCACACCCGCGTTATTGACCATAATGCCTAAGCTGGGTGTCACCGCTTGTATTTGTTCAAACATTGACAGCACTTGCGCCTCATTAGACACGTCAGCCTCAACGAGATAACCCACACCACCCGACGCCACAATTTCTTCAACGACCGCGGCGGCATTTGCCCGCTCCTCTGGGCGTGGGTAATTGACGAATACATGCGCACCATTTGCTGCCAAGGCCACGGCAACACCCGCACCAATACCCGAGCTCGCACCGGTCACTAAAGCCGTTTTACCCGATAAATCCACCGTCATTGCCATGCTTAATCCTCACTTTACACGTATGAATTGATCACTTTACCTCTGGAACGGTTTCGACAGCAAGCGTCAGATGCGCCCTAATAAAGCCTTAAAAAAACAGCCTCATTAGCACGGTTGGCGGCCGGACCACCGTGAGGTATATTGTTGGTGCAAATGTCATTTGAACTGTCTTTTTAAAAGACTCAGGGGAACTGTATGGCCGCATCATTCGTTGAGCAGCAACCACACGACGCACTACCGAAAACTAATCATGATGAACTCGCCAGACAACATTTTGTGCGCTCATTCAAACAGCATTTAGTTTCAGCGGTTCACCCGGGTCTCAAAGTCGCCTACGAAAAGCGCGCCAAAGTTGAATTCGTTGCCGAACATCAACGCGAACCAGAAAATATCAGTGAAGTGGGTAAGGTCATGCGCAAGGACCCCCATTATCAGGCGTGGAGCTGCTTATTACGTACCAGCCAGGAAATGATGTGGTCGTCGGCGCAAATACCCGTACAGCGATCATTGGCTAATTTGGCAGAATCTGCTCAGCATCACACCAACGACCATGGCTCACTGAGCCTTGACCCCAGTCTTGTGATTCCGGCCTACCACCGCGCGGTCGACATTCATTGTCAGCCCGGCGGCTATCATACCGAATATATACCCTCTGACGTGGCGCAGGGGGCGATCTACGATCGCGGCGTCTATATCTATGCCATGGGTCAAATGGGGCGTGACAACGCTGACATGGGCGACAGTACGGTCGCCTGGCTTAAACAAGAACACCCAGACTTCGAGCCGACCAAAATTCTTGATATGGGCTGTGCGGTTGGGCACAGCACGCTGCCCTATGCAGAGAGCTTTCCCAACGCTGAGGTGCATGCCATTGACGTCGCTGCGCCTATGTTGCGTCATGCCCATGCACGCGCACGCGCCAAGGGCCTACCTGTTCATTTCGCACAGCAAAATGCCGAAACAACCAACTATGCGGATAACTCCTTTGATCTTGTTGTGTCACATATATTGCTCCATGAAACATCGTCAAAAGCGATCAAGAACATTATCAAAGAGTGCCACAGGGTTTTAAAGCCCGGCGGCTTGATGCTCCACGTCGAAACGCCCCCTTATGAAGGTATGGCACCCTTCGAAACATTTCTTTTCGATTGGGACAGTGAGAATAACAACGAGCCGTTTTGGCGAAAAAGCCACACATTAGACCTCGATGAACTTGCTCGCCAAGGTGGGTTCACTGAGCACGCGCCACTGCAGCTAATGGTACCTAGTGCATTTCAGGAAACTCAGCGGACTTTAACCTTCCAAGGTGGCGATTTTGGTGGCGGCGGTGTTTGGTTTGTTTACGGATGTCAAAAATGAGTGATGAATCTGCGGTAAAGTTGCGACGAAAAGCAAAAGGGAAAAGGCCTACCTATTTCTCGGACCCGGACGTAGATCGTCTTTTATCGATGTTAATGGCACTTACCGGCGAACTTTCAGTTACACGAGACCGACTAGATACACTGGAGCGCGTAGCTGCAGCAAAAGGCCTCTTTTCTGGCGATGACATTGAATCCTACGAACTCGATCAAGCAGCGCTTGAGGCGAGAGGCAAACGCCATGAGACATTGTTTGGTGAAGTGACGAGGGTCATCACATCCGCCCTAGAGGACCTCGAGCAGGCGCCCTCTGAAGACTATCAAGCAGTGGTCAGCTTAGTAGAGGACGACGATAAAGTAGCGCCGCGTTAAGGCGCATCTTTAAGGAGCGGCATAACTTCAGTCCCGAAGCGGTTAATGCCGCCGACAAAATCGGGCCAGCTAAACAGTAACCCGTCGACACCGGTCCTCTCAGCGATCTCTTCAATTCGTCTTGCGACAGTTTTTGGTGACCCAAAAATGACGGGGATGCCCATAAACGCCATATTGCCATCTTCTACGCTTTGATCGAGCGCCGCCTTTAATTGGTCACTGGTGCCGCCAACATTGGTGTCTAAACTTGCACTGGCAAGGATGTTTGCTATGGCGCCTTGATCTGCCCCCGCAATAATAGCCTGTACTTTGGCTGCAGCCAGCTCATCGGTATCTTCAATAATCATTTGG
>CAWUXF010000064.1:0-12012 GCA_963926325.1 uncultured Luminiphilus sp.
CGTTTGCCCAAGTCCGATGCCGTCGCGTTTACGATTCGAGTGTTTATGTCGCCACTTGAATCGCTGACAGAGACACCAGGGGCATTAACCGCGCTGCTCAATGCGATTGATGACACACCGCCAGATATTGCCTCCTATAAGAATTTTCCTCGGTTTGCGCTGGCCTTGGACAAGTATCGGACAATGGCAAACCAGGCCTAATTGCCTCGCGTATTAGTCGTATCAAGATATTGAGGTATTCCACCGATGAAAATGACATTGCAGGAGCTTGGTCGACGATCCGCGGAGGTGGAGAAGATTTTTATCGAGTCGGTGGATCTCAGTTTATATATTGCTCAAGCGGTCATAAACGGCGAAGAACATTTACTTGCCGAAAATAATGGCAAGGTACTAAAACGCATTAATCTTTTAGCGATGAAGCGCTGTTTAAAAGCGCAACTGCGCTGCCAATTGGTGCTGCGTCATCGCAGCGCCTACGACGAAATGGTAGGGCATAACTACAGCGCCAACAGCAATACTATGGAACTGCCGCTGGGGGACCAGCCGCTACCTGATTGGTTAAATTGAAACGCCGTGCTGGTCACTACAAAGGGCGAGGGTGGTTGTCATGTAGGCCATCAAGTACGGTTTAAATCGTCTGCATCGATATTATGGCCCCAATCACGCTTGGCTTGCAGATAACGCATATTACATTCATCAACACCCGAGACGTGCTTGACACGAATCAAGTTGGTTACGCCCATGTCGTTCAGGTCAGTGATTTTTTTGGGGTTGTTGGTCAATAAACGCAGTGTTCGTCCACGACCAAAGTGGTGCAGTAGCGTGGCGGCATCACTGAAGTCTCGGGAGTCGTCCGGTAAGCCGAGTGAGCGATTGGCCTCGTAGGTGTTTTCGCCTGAGTCTTGGAGTAAATAGGTTGCGGCCTTAGCCCACAAGCCAATGCCACGACCTTCATGCCCGGCCATGTAGACCAAATAGCCACCCTCCGGATCCTCAGCGATGCGATCGATCGCAGCTTCTAATTGCGGCCCACACTCGCAACGCCGCGATCCAAAAACGTCGCCTGTTAAACAGTTTGAATGGACGCGTACCAATGGTGATTTAGCGTTTTCTGGTGAGCCAATAACCAGGACACTATTTACCGCCATACTCGATGCGAGGTCTGAAAAAAGATGTTGGCCACCTTGCTCACGCAACGTAGAGGCCAGTGCTTCAACTTCATGCAGTTCTGTGCTGCGCACTGCCGCATACCACTGAGCTAGGAGCGGTTGGGCGCTGCGGCCTATAGGCATTGGAATGGGGCCGAGTAAATTGAGCGCACGCTGGCCACCGGCAGGAAGCACGTCGTCGTCGATGCGATCTCCGTCCGCGTTAATCCGTATAAGCTTGCCTTTGCTGATTAAGCGCTGGCGAATTTCCGGATTTAAATAAGTAAACATGGTATCTCACTGTTGTCTGCTGAGCAGTTCCGCAGGTCGCTATGATCTGCCTTGAGCGTGTGCATTCTAACGTAAGAGGGGTCAGGTGCCCATGTCAGATCTGCGCGCTATACCGCGGGCTGTTGCTGCGTAATACAATGAACCCCACCACCCATAGCAAACAGTACGCGTCCTTCTACGCCACAGATTGCGCGATTTGGATAGAGCTCGGCGAGTTGTTCTTGTGCAATATCATCCTGACGGTCGGCGAAGGTTGGAACAATAACGGCGTCGTTGCAGACATAGTGGTTAATATAGCTGTAATCGACCCAGTCCCGGTTGTCCTTTACGGTCGTCGGGGCGGGTACTGCGATAACACTTAAGCCTTGATCTTCGAGTATCGTGCGCACTGTGTTAAATAATGCAAAGTCGGGATGCGCCGGGTCCTTTTGTTGGTGTAATACGACGCGTCCATCGGGGATGAAACAGGCAACAATATCTACGTGACCGCGAGTGCCATGGTCTAAGTAGTCGCGATACAGACCCTTGGGTAGCCATATGGCTTGCTCGGTACCTAGCGCCCGGTGGATTTCTGTCGCAACCCTCTCGCGCGTCCAATCTGGGTTGCGGTTCGGGTCGAGTTGCACGGTGTCGGTTACTAAAACCCGGCCTCGACCGTCAACATGAATGCCGCCGCCTTCGTTAACGAGGGGTGAAGACTCTGAGGATACGCCGGCAATCTCACACACGGTTTGCGCGATAGCTGCGTCGGTTTGCCAATCAAAGGCGGTGTGGTCTCCCCAGCCATTGAACACCCAGTCGATCCCCAGCAGCTTGCCATTATCGCGAACAAATGTTGGCCCCGAATCTCGGAGCCAGGCGTCATCAATTGCACAGCTATGGCGCGTTACTGCGCTCGATAGTAAGCGTTTAGCAATGGCTGTATCTGCGCTATTGACCAGCATATTTACAGGCTCATGGTCGACAATGGTATTGGCCACTGCCGCCCAGGCGCGTTGCACGTCGTCGCGACTGACGCCACTGCCAGGGTAGGCATCATGGGGAAAACCCATAAACGTAGCGGTATGCGGCGCCCACTCGGGGGGCATAAAGCGTGCTTGACCATTATTGCTCATGAGGCCGAAATACCAGGTATACCACCGTTGACACCTTGGCCGTCCTCGCCTCGAGGATTATCAATCGGCGCGACCAGTGCACCATAACTATCGGGACGGCGGGTGCTAAAAAACGGGAACAGGGTTAGCCAGTCTTCGCGTTGGCCTAAATCGATATCTGCTACCAATAAGGCTGCGCGATCTCTCGGTGCCGAAACCAGTATTCGGCCGAAGGGGTCGACAATAAAACTAGTACCATAAAATTGCAGCTGTCCCTCTGCGCCAAACCGATTTGGTACCGCAATAAATAAGCCGTTGGTGATCGCATGGCCAACAATGACCTGACGCAATAGCGGCTCGGTATCAAAATTCGGATAATCCGGTTCGGAGCCAATGGCTGTCGGGTAGGCCAGCAGCGCAGCGCCACCGAGTCCATAACTGCGTGCCACCTCAGGAAACCACTCATCCCAGCAGGTGGGTAGCCCGAGTGCCAATTCCCCGCTATCGAGTGCCAGTCGATGCACAGGGTAAGGCGTATCGGCTGCGCCGGGTTCGAAGTAATGGTCTTCGTAGTAACCCGCGGTGACAGGGATATGAAGTTTGCGGGTGTGGGCGATGCAATCGCCGCTAGGGGCTACTACGATCGCGGTATTTAACCCCCGTCCATCGGCGGCGCCAGACAGTTCATAAAGCGATGCATGAACGTGAATATCGTAGCGCGCGGCCATTGCTGCCGCGAATCGATGCGTGGGGCCGTCGTGTAACGTTTCAGCGAGCTGATCGGCGCGACCGATTGGCAGGGTATCGGCGGGATAGCGCGACAGCGTCAGTTCCGGTAGAAACACAATTTCTGCGCCCGCATCTGCCGCAGCTGCAATCCCTGTCTCAAGTTGGGCCTTGTGAGCGATAGGATCGCTTAGCCAGTTAACTTGTAAAACCGAAATAGTAAGTAGCTGCTCACTTCTTGTGGCATTTCTGCAGGGGCTTGTTTGCAGTGAGTTGCGAAAAATATCCATACTTTGCTACCTAGTAATCGCGGTGTTTTTTCTTGTGCGGTTCGTCAGCCAGTACAACCATTAATTATGGCGAATTGGACCTCTACCAGCGATACTATATATTGCATCACTAAAATAATACTTAACCCAATAAGGGAAGCGACCATGAACGCTATAACCGAAGTGAATCCAGCCGCGAGCAACAGCGATGGCGATACGGCCGATATTCAAGCGATGTTAAAGAAAGCTTTTGACGTGCAGCGTGAAGCGTATCTCGATTATCCAATACCCACGCTCGCTGAGCGCAAAGACGATTTGGGGCGTTTGCACCGCATGGTCAGTGAAAACGTTGACGCAATTTGTGCAGCAATCAGCGCTGACTATGGCAATCGTTCACGGCATGAGAGTTTATTTGCCGAAATTATCACTGCGCTGGACAACTTGCTCGATACCCGTAAAAAGGTGGGTAAGTGGATGCGGCCCCAAAGCCGGCATGTTGATCAAATGACTTTCCCGTTGGCTAAGAATCGTTTGATTCCCCAGCCACTGGGGGTTGTTGGTTTGATTATCCCTTGGAACTTCCCGATTAACCTGACGTTTTGTCAGCTGGCCGCAGCCTTTGCCGCGGGCAATCGCGCGATCGTCAAAATGTCTGAAAACTCGCGCAATTTGACCCGCTTGCTCATTGAGTTAACACCGGGATACTTCGATCGCACTAAGCTGCAGTTTTTTGAAGAAACTGGCGGTGTGGGTGTTCAGTTTTCACAAATACCCTTCGATTTAATCATCTTCACTGGGTCGGGTAATACCGGTCGTGCGGTGATGGCATCTGCGGCAAAAAATTTAACGCCGGTGATTCTCGAACTTGGGGGCAAAGCACCCGCGGTCATCGACCCCGCCTATCCAATGGCGAAAGCGGTTGATCGCATTATGTTTACTAAGCAGTACAATGCGGGTCAAATCTGCACCAATGTTGACTACGTATTTGTGCACAAAAGCCAGCGTGGTGAGTTTGTACAACTGGCTAGCGATTGGCTTAAAAAGCATGTGCCGGACATTAATAGCGTTGACTATACCTCGGTGATCGATGATCGATCATTCCGTCGCTTACAAGACACCATTGCTGACGCGCAAGCCAAAGGCGCGACGGTCATTAATGCGACTGGGCAAGACGCCAACGCTGAACTGCGCAAGATTCCCGTGACCTTGGTACTCGATACCACCCCCGAGATGACGATTCGTCAGCGTGAAACTTTCGGTCCGCTACTGATGGTGATGGAGTATGAAAACCCTGAGGATGTGGCTCAATACGTCAATGCGGGTGATCGCCCGCTAGCGCTTTACCCGTTTAGTAATGACAAAGGCTTGGTGCAGTACTATGTCGACCACATCATGTCCGGCGGTGTGTCGGTCAATGATGCATTGTTTCATGTGGCGCAGCACGATTTACCCTTTGGTGGTGTCGGCCCCAGCGGTATGGGTCACTACCATGGCTATGAGGGTTTTGTGTCCTGCTCGAAGTTGCGGCCTATTTTCTACCAGGGACCTTTTGCACTGATGAAACACTTGGCGCCACCTTATGGAAAGTTTGCCGACAAAGCGTTGGGTTTGGTGCTTAAAATGAAGTCGTGAGACGCGCGCTTTAAACAGACTGCATACGCCAAGCCACAGAGTATCGTGGCTTGGATGAGCCGAGCGATTAGTCGATAAGCCTTGTGTTAATCGGCTTTTTTTGTGGCGCGTTTTCGAACCCAACGGCTGATAAGCCAAACAGAGAGCAGCACGCCGGGCGCCGCAACGCCGGTAATTAAACGCGGCTCAAGCGACAAGCCACTGGCTTGCGCGGCCTCCAGCATGTAGTTGAATAAGCCCAAGGCATAATAGCTGATAACGAAAATCGAGAAGCCTTCCACCGCTTGTTGCAAGCGGACTTGGATTGCAGCATTGCGACTCATTTCCTCCATCATTTGATGGCTCTGTCGGGTCTGGGTCATCGTAACCATCGAGTTGAGCAGTGTAATAGCGCGGGCAATCCGCTGGGCGAGTTCATCGATGCGCCGTTCAGCGGCCTCGCAGGTACGCATTGCCGGCTGTAAGCTGCGGAGTAAAAATACTGAGTAACGTGGCTGTGTAATTACGCGCTCTTCTCGCAGCTCCCTCAGACGCTGCTCAACAATACGAGAATAAGCACGCGCTGCGGCAAAGCGGTAGCTGCTCGTGGCTGCAAGGTGCTCAATACGTGCGGCCATTATCGATAGTTGCGTGAGTAGTGCCTCGTGATCAATATCTTTGTCAGCTTTGGCAAGCGCTGCCATCAATGGGCCAAGGCGAGCTTCTAGTGTGCTTAGAGTAGACATTGTTTGGCGCGCCAATGGCAGTGCAGTCATTGCCTGCATGCGATAGCTTTCGCTCTCTAGGATTCGCTGTAGTAGACGCCCCGTTGCACTTGTGGGGAGTTCGTGATCAATGAGTACGATACGGGTATAGCCTTCGGCATCGAGACTAAAGCTCGACCAGAGACTGGCTTTGCCATCTGCAACGGGCCCCCCGTAGAGGTTATCAGCACCAAGAAGGCTGCGAATGGTGTCTCTGTCGATTGCGTCAACCGGTTGCTTCAAAACTTCGACTTTGACACCACATATGAGTGAGCCGCCAAAAATCGTTTGTAGCTCAGCAGGCGCAAGCTGACTTGCAATTTCGCTAAACGGCGGACTGCCATTACCCGGCACAAGACAGGTAACGCTATCCGCTTCGGTGTGACCTTCCCATTTCACCAGCGCACTGCCGATTTGAGCTAAGTGATAACGGCTATCTGAATTGGGTGTCATCTGACCATAAGTTGCGCAGAGGTCAACAAAATTATTGCGCACTGTACTGACAGGCATATCGCGGTGAAATACTTGATGGCTACATCGGTATGGCGCTTCCATTATCGCCACGGGTCGCGCGTGCCATTCGCTATTAAGTTTTGCGCGCACGGCGAGTGGAGACGGCTTTTCTACTGCCGGCGCGGTAGTGGCCGTTGCTGGCAAATTTTCATTATCTGGTTGTTCTGATTGATGCGTCATGTCGCCGCCGAATTACATAATCAAGAGAGTGATATCGTATAGTCTTCGTCCAATTGTGCCTATTAAGCAATGCACTGCACATTTTAGCTGAATTGTGTGGCTGCTCCCGCATTAGTTATTGTTCAGGGCGTAAAGCGATATGCCACTTGTCGATACAGTCCACATTTTATAGGGTCATCTGTTTGCGCAGTTAGGGTGGTTAAGTCTCTGCCAATAGTAGCGGCTTGTTATCTTTGGCATGAAGACTTGGTTAAAAAAACCGACACTCGTTGGAGCGCCGGTTTTTTTAATATCCGTCTCATACTTTGCCAGCATGCTTACTCTGCAGCGGCTGCCAGAGGTGGAAAGTTTTGTAGTACCAGCCGCGCGGCACCATCAATTTTTGCTTGGTTTTTGATGGCATCGCCGTCGAGCTTAGATTGCGTAACACTTCGCCATACCGACTTGCCAGACTCTGGCTCGATCATATCGATGATAAAAGTGCCCTGCGTATAGTTATTTACCGAGACTTCAGTGTTGTTAAAACAGCTATAACAGTTGTAGCCCGCGTAGCGGTTATAGCGGCTATAGCCGGCTGTCATACCGTAGCTTGGCGAGTTATAAGTCCGAACATCGGTCTTTTCAGCGGTATTTAAGTGCCAGCTAATAAGCAAATCTGCGTCGTTTGTTTCGCTAACTACAGTAAAGCCCTTGGCTTCCAAAGCGTTTTTTAACGCAGCGTCGATACGGTCGCGTTGAAAATTAGTCATTTGGGTTGGATTGTCGCCGGTGGTGCGGCCACTTAGCGCATAAAAACCAATTTTTTTGTCACTGTTAAAATCGTGATTTGGTGAAAAATCAACGTTAGGCTTTGGCGGCGCGCTGCTACAGGCTGCGAGTACGGAAAAGGCAACTGCTGTCACTGCTGCACCGATGGTGTAACGGCTGATGTTTATCATAATGCTCCTAATGTGTATGGTTGTCTGCTGAGTCTGCACCAGATTAGCACACAAACTTGAATGAAATGGCGACAGCTTGGCTGTTGCTTGCGCTACACCCGAACGTATTCAACTTATGTCTATAGCTGCGCTTCTCCAGCCTTTAGCCCTATTACTTAAATGCCGGCAACACAACTAAATGACCGTATTACCAGCCATCCCTGAGCAGTCGCGTAATAAATATTGGATCGCTTCGACGTGACGCCGCGATGCCCCCGCAAGGTCTTCGATCTGCTGACTTCGCTTAGTTTGCCAAAGGACATAATTACTAGGTAGTACAGCATTTAGGCGCATTTCTAGTGATTCGATGGGTGGCATAAGCAAGTGGCGTCGCTTGGAGACATCAGCAAGCCAGCGCTGCACATCGTCTACAAAATATCTGCTGATGATGTTGCCAATAATCTCGACTTTGGGCGATTTGAGATCAGAGCTACATAAGGGGCTGGCAAGGCTCGCTGCAACTAGCATGGCATCTGCTTGGGCAAGCATCGCGCTTTGGATATGCGCGGCGCGCAGCAACGCACCGCCATCTCCGGCGCGCAATTCTGCTAGTAAGTGCTCAAATTGCATGTTGCCCGTGTTGTAATCGCCAGTTAACCAGCTGGCAGCCAGCGTGTCTAAACGCGTGAGGGTATCGGCGATGGCGCTGCTGGTGCGTTCAGGGTAATCGTCGAGGGTGCTGGGCATCTGCCAAAACTGCTGAAACTCAGGGCCAGCGAAAATGGCGTTATAGATGCTAATGGGTAGTTCACTACGTCGACTATCTGCCATGATTGACAGTTGCTCGGCTAAGCTGTTCCTGTCTGTGCTGCGCATTTCTGCGATACAAGCCGGTGCTAAATCTAAAAACTCCAAGTCGAGGAGTAACCGTTGCGATGCGCTGGCAGTGCGCCCTAGGGAGCTATTTCGACGACCTAAATTAACCTGTAATGCGCAGTCCGAAAGTGATAAAAAATCAAGCACGTCAATATTGCTACGTGTGACCGGCAGCGGCATTAAATCTGCGGCACTGATACGCGCAACTGGGGTGATCTGTTGCTCAGGCGGACGCGCATCTAGTGTGCGAGCTAGACGCGTGATGTAGTGCTCTATTCGGTCGGGCCCGGTGTCAGAGCGTCCACAAGCCGTTAACAGAAGCAGCAGAAACAATGCTGTTATAGCTTGCACAATAATAGACAAAATCAGCCTTGTAGCTGCTCGGTCGACCGTTCCCGCCAGTTTGTAATGGCACTGAGCGCCTCCGATGGTGCAGTTTTCGCTGCCCATCGTGAAAACTCAAGCGCGATAAGTAGATCAATGTCGGCAAATGAGAAGTTATTACCCGCCACAAAAGCGTGCTGCGCCAAATGCCGATTAATACCCTCGAATTCATGATTGAGCCGCGCACGGCCGCGTTCAATGAGTGCAGGGATTTGTGCATAAGGTTTGGTGCCTGGTAGACCGCGATCTACAAAACCCGGATGGCTGTTGCGAAACGCCTCGGCCACGGCCATGAATATGGTATTAAAAATCCGGTGGTTCCAGTTGAGAATGGTCGCTTTTTCAAGTGGTGTAACACCCAAAAGCGGCCGGTCGGGGAAAATCAATTCTAGATAGTGAGCAATAGCGATAACCTCGGTAAGCCGTGTGCCATCCTCCAATACCAAAGTGGGCAGCGTACCCTCTGGGACGACCGCCAGATACTGCGCTTCATGCTGGCCAAGTTTTGCCATATCTATTTGTTCGTTATCGAGCTGTATGCCTTTGTAATCCATAAATCTTTTGAGTCGAGCTGGGTTGGGTGCGCTATCAAAGGTATACAGCTTCATAATGTGTCCTCGGTATGTTTGAAATACATGTTTGATCTAAAAATTCAATGAAACAGAGTGGGCGTGCAGCTAAGGTCTACAATTTAGCAAAACTTTGCCCTAGTTACCTGCAGTTATTGTCAATGTCAGTTTCAGAAAGCTGCGGCAATGGCTATACTTCGCGGCCAGATACCCAGGAGATTATCCCATGCGAATTATCGCTTTTGTGTTGGTGCTTTTACCTATGACGCTGTGGGCGGTTGACTTAACCGACACGCAGCGCAGCGCCATTGAAGATCGTATCAAGCCCTACAGTCAGGTTTGCTTGCCAGGTGACGAATGCGGCGGCGCCGCTGCGTCGGTTGCGAGTGGTCCCCGTTCGGGAGAGGCCGTTTACAACAGCGCTTGTGGTGCCTGTCACGGGACGGGAGCTGCTGGTGCACCCATGTTGGGTGACGCGGTTGCCTGGTCACCGCGCCTCGCAAAAGGTATGGCGGTGCTTTATGACAGTGGTGTTAACGGTGTCCCTGGCACAGGTATGATCGCAAAAGGTGGTTGCGCCAACTGCTCGGATGAGGAAGTTAATGCGGCGGTTGATTATATGGTCGCCAGCAGCAAGTAAGGGTCGAGTAACAGCCGGTTTAGACCGGCTGTTACTGTTGTTGCGCGCTTAGCCTTCGTTGATTAGCGGCCTATAGCTCATTGCCTCTAGTAAGTGACTTTGCTTAACGCGTGGTTGTTTTTCCATATCAGCCAATGTCCGTGACACCCGAAGGCAGCGATGTACGCCGCGTGCCGATAATTTGAGTCGATCGCAGGCACCGGTGAACCACTGCTCGGTTGAGGCGGTGAGGTTGACAGTCGCAAGGAGTGTGTCCCCCTCTAATTGCGCATTCAAAAAGCCTTGTCTTGTTTGCTGCAATGCGTGTGCCGAGATGACTCGGGCGCGAATGGTTGCGCTGGACTCACCACTCTCGCCGCTGCTGAACAAGCTGTTGGTGTTTTGTCTTTCTAGTACGAGATGTAAATCTATCCGATCCGTAAGTGGCCCCGACACCTTGTTTTGGTAGCGATTGATGACGTCGGGGCTGCAGCGGCAGGGTGTCTCTGCGCTGCCGGCATAGCCACAGGGACAGGGATTCATTGCAGCGATAAGCTGGAATCTAGCGGGGTATCGATTTTTACCTTTGGCGCGCGCAATCGTTACTTCTCCAGATTCAAGTGGCTGGCGCAGATTGTCGAGGATATGCCGGGGAAATTCGGCAAGCTCATCGAGAAACAACACGCCGCCATGCGCTAGGCTGATTTCTCCGGGTTGTGCCTGCGCACCGCCGCCAATCAATGCTGCTGCGCTGGCCGAGTGATGGGGAGCCCGGAATGGCCTGCGACCATCGATTGACTGATTTTCGCCGCACAGACCCATCAAATCGGCGATCAAGGTTTGTGTGAGTTGCTCATCGTTTCGGCTGGGCGGCAGAAGGTCGGGCAGGCGTGAAGCCAATAGCGTTTTCCCCGCGCCAGGTGGGCCTAAAAACAACAGATGATGGCCACCGCTGGCGGCTATTTCGAGTGTACGTTTGGCTGCCTGCTGCCCGCGCACATCACGGATATCGCGAGAAAATTCTGGCGTGGGTGGTTTTTCCTGGCATTTCACCAGTGGTGGGTTGGGGTTCTTTAGGTGCGCGCAAAGGGTTAACAAGTCTGGCGCACCGACGATCTGACTGTCGGGCACGCTGGCGAGTCGCGCAGCCACGATTTCGGGTACTGCACAGAGGCTGCCTTGCGCGGTTGCAGCAGCTACCGCACTTAGCAGTCCCCGACAGGCCCGTAAGCCGCCATCGAGGCCCAGCTCACCATATAGTTCGCGCCCATGAAGCGCTTCAGCGGGGAATTGCCCTGATGCTGCCAATATTCCCATAGCAATCGGCAGATCAAAACGCCCGCCCGTTTTTGGCTGATCGGCGGGTGCTAAATTAACCGTAATACGGTAATCCGGCCAGTCGAAGTAGGAGTTAATCAATGCGCTTCGAACACGTTCGCGTGCCTCGCGCACGGTGCTCTCGGGTAAGCCAACGATGGTGAAACCCGGCAAGCCGGCACTGAGATGTATTTCAACATTAACGAGCGGTGCTGCCAGTCCGGCACACGCACGACTGTGCACAAAAGCGGTGTTCATAAGTCATCCTTGAAAAGCGGGCGCAGCCGTCCTTGGCTCCGCAATGGGGTTAGCTTTGTTCCTGCGGCATATCGTCAATTTGCGCTGTGAGCACTGCCAGCGCTTGCTCGAGCTCTTCAACGCGGTTGCGGGTGCGCTGAAGTAATGCGGTTTGTGCATCAAATTCTGTACGAGTCACTACATCCAGCTTACCGAGTGCGGCTTGGGCAAGCGCCTTGGCGTTACGATCGATTTGATCGCGTACAGGATTCTCGTCACCAAGTAGCTGTTCGAAGAGATTGCCAAAAGGCGCGCTCCGTTTTTGGTTGGGTTTTTGCTCGTCATTCATGACCGCGATCCGATAGAGGTGAGACCGACAATGTAACGCACTGTTGTCCAGCATTCATCCATCCAAAACGCGCAGTTTTGGCGCATGTCGCGCACCAACGAAGTGCGTTCTTCATGGCTTACACCGGGCCGCTTAGATGCATATATTG
>CAWUXF010000065.1:0-4374 GCA_963926325.1 uncultured Luminiphilus sp.
TAGTTACCATCGAACTGGCAACCGAAAAAGGTAGCCGCAATAAGAATAAGGAAACGCCATTGATCACACTACTCAAACGGCCCGCTGTTCTATTTTCAACTTCCCTGCTGATTGGCAGCATCCAGAGCCACGCGCAGGACATCCCCAGCCGCCCCGTAAAATACGAAGTGCCCTTTAGCGCACCGCAAAACTACCTCGACCACGCCAGCTTATTTGTGGAGCAACGGGTGCAGATTGGCGATCACTCCATCTACGACTATGCGAGTCCGCGTGCTGACAACACGACCAGTCAGTTCGGCAACATTATCATTGTGGAGGGACGCGACAGCCTCGTCGTGATCGACACCTCGATCAGCCAAGATATTGCCCGCACGGTGCTGAAGGATGTGCGCAGTCGCACCGACAAACCGATAGAGGCGCTGATCTACACGCATCACCATGGCGACCATATTAACGGAGCAAGTGCTTTTGTCGGTGATAACAAAGATATCAAAATCATTGCCGCCGATAATTTTGTCAAAGAGCTCGCCGGCGAAAATCACGCCACCGGACCACTGATGGGACTGCGCGCCGCCTATATGTACGGGCTTCTGCAAACACCAACAGAACGCAGCCAGTATCACGTGGGCTGCTGCGGTTTTAATGTCACTGGGAATAATGGCTTTGTTGAGCCAAACCTATTACTACCCCGCGACCAAGCTACCGAGCTAGTTTTGGCTGGAGAGAAATTCATCTTCCTACCCACAGGGGGTGAGTCCGCGAGCCATTTCGCCATTTATATGCCTGAGCGTAATGTCATGTTCAGTGGTGATGAGCTACAGGGGCCCACTTTTCCTCAACTCCACTCGCTGCGCGGTACTAAGCCTCGCGATGTCATAAAGTGGATTGCGGCCATCGACACAATACGCAGCTACAACGTGGCGCACTTAGTCCCGAGCCACGGGCTGCCGCTAAACGATGCCGCGGAAATCGACAAAGTCCTCACGGTATATCGCGACGCGATGCAATACGTACACGACCAAACCGTGCGCCTGATCAACATGGGCTTTACACCTGATGATATTGCAGAAAATATAAAGGCACTGCCTGTCGACTTACAGCTGGAGCCTTGGACAATCGAGTATTACGGCAACGTCGATGTCAGCGCGCGCAATATTTATGGCGGCTATATCAGCTGGTGGAATGGTGACCCGGCTGAACTGCGCCCGACGCCACGACTAGAAAAGGCCCAGCGCACTGTCGCGTTAATGGGCGGACGCGATCCGGTTTTTAACGCCGCTGAATCTGCTTTTTTCGACCAAGACCCCCAGTGGGCAGCTGAGCTTGCAACATTATTGATCCGCATCAATCATGATGACTGGGACGCGCGTTATTTAAAAGCGGCGGCGCTCCGCCAGCTCGGCTATAGAGAAACCAGTAGCAGTACCAAAGGTTTTTATCTGGGCGGCGCATTAGAGCTTGAGGGCAAGGTTAATCCCATTGATGTTCAGAACCGCTTAAAGAAGTCGCTCTTTAACGTTGAACGGCTCTCGAGCGCATTAGTTTTGGATAATTTGCGCTACCAAGTGAACCCCAATCGCGCCGCGGGCAAGACTGTGTCTATCGCCTACCAATTTACGGATACACAAGAGACGTTCTCATTATTGATGCGCAACGGTATTTTGGAGATACAACCAAGAATTGCACCGAATATCGATGCGCTACTCGTCATGAGCCGCGCTTTTGTAAATCGTATTTGGTCCGGTAGTGCCAGCTATGAATCAGGGCTTGCCAGCGGAGATATTAAGCTAACAGGCGCTATTGAAGCGGTTGCAGCGTTTTACGCGATACTCGATACCCCGGAAGATCTCGCCAATCCCTATATGGTTTTACGCTAGGGCTGTTAGGCGTCGTAAAAGAATGGTCATGCACGGAAATGATCAAGCACCTACAGGGCTTAGGCCACCGCTGTGTGGCACTTGCCAAGGCGGGGCAACCTCCCCTAGGATCACTGTAATATAAAAACAAAGGTCGTGTTTAACGGCCTTAAAAGGCAGGTAATGCATACTACCGATTCTCAGCGCGTAGCGCAGCTCACAGCTGATGGCCTGTGGGGAACCGATACGTTACACAGCTTACTCGCCGCACAGGTTGCGCAGCGCCCGAATGCCCTCGCTGTCGCTGACCAGCCCAATAAAATTGCGCTCACTGGCGACACCCCAGCACGATTGAGTTTTGCAGAGCTGGCGATAGCCAGTGATGCGCTCGCCGCACAATTACTTGATCATGGCCTCGGTGAAGGCAGCCGCATCATGGTGCAGCTGCCCAATATCAGTGAGTTGCTTGTCTGCTTTTTTGCGGCGAGCAAACTCGGCGCAGTACTCTCGCCAATGCCTGTGCAGTATGGTGCCCATGAAATTCAGATGCTCGCTGAGATGCTCGAGCCCGCATTGTTTGTTGCTTGTCCTAATTTTCGCGGTGAAGATTTATCCAGTACGGTGCGCGATACGCTGCCCGACATCCCCGTGCTGTGTGTAGGGCAGGATATTGACTGCTTAGCCACCGTACTGACAACTGAAGCCAACGATGCACTCAGGCTGCATCAACTCACACTGGCAGACGACGCCAACCGCATCATTACCGTCTGCTGGACTTCTGGCACTACCGGCACACCCAAAGGCGTACCTCGCTCACACAACATGTGGCTAGCCACCGCTCGGGCCACCGCCGAGGCCGCTGAATATCAATCAGGTGAGCGTCTACTGAATCCATTTCCACTCGTTAATATGGCCGCTATCGGTGGATTTTTGTACGCCGCTACCGAGCTAGGATGTGCACTTTTTCTGCACCATCCTTTTGACCCACCACTTTACTTGCAACAAATTCAAGACGAGCAGATCAACTTCACTATTGCGCCACCTGCAGTTCTCAATCAGCTCACGGCAAAGCCCGAGCTTTGGAATGCGTTTGATTTTAAAGCGCTGCGTGCCATTGGCTCTGGGTCGGCGCCGTTGTCACCCGCTATGATCGCCAAGATGGAAAATGACTACGGCAAGCCGGTGATCAACTTCTATGGTTCGAACGAAGGCATTGCATTGTTTGCGACACCGCACACCGCCGCTACGCCGAGTTTGCGCGCCAGCTGCTTTCCACGCTTTGGCGTGGCACAGATGCCCTGGGACAACTACGTGCAGCGCGCGGTGCGCAGCAAGATTATTGACCCTGATTCTGGCGAGACTATCGAGGAGGCGGGCCGAGCAGGCGAGCTATGCTTTGCCGGCGCCACCGTCTTCGATGGCTATCTTGGTGTCAGTAACGACGGTATATTTACGCCAGATGGTTATTTCCGAACAGGTGACTTAGTGGAGATTTGCGGCGAACCACCGCACTACTACCAAATCGTGGGACGCTGTAAAGACATCATTAATCGCGGCGGGATGAAAATTTCACCGGCGGAGATTGACACCCTGTTAGAAGGCTACCCAGGATTGACCGAAGCCGCTGTCTGCGGCTACCCCGATTCAGCACTGGGCGAGAAAATTTGCGCCTGCATTGTTGTCGCACAAGAACACTCTGCGCCCGACTTAGACGCAATTTGTCATTACCTAAGCGAATGCGGCATCGCCAAATTCAAACTACCTGAGCGCCTTGCCATTTTAACTGCGCTGCCAAGAAATCCTATGGGCAAAATTGTCCGGGCAGAACTTCAAGCGGCGCTATTGACCGCGACTAATATCAATAAATTTGGGCAGAGCCCTAACAAGGATACGACCGTATGAGCGCCCCCGTTTACATACTTGGCGGCAGCCAAACTGACTTTGCCCGCAACTGGGCGCGCGAAGATGCCGAGCTTTATGACATGTTTAGCGAAGCGCTAAAAGACGCTATTAGCGACGCCAATATCGAGCCTAATCAAATTGAGGTGGGCCATGTTGGCAATTTTGTAGGGGATTTATTTGCCGGACAGGGGCTCATTGGCGGGTTTTTTGGGCAGCTATATCCTGAGCTTGGCGCCATTCCAACTGCGCGTCACGAGGCCGCCTGCGCCTCGGGCTCAATGGCTGTTCTGGCGGCAATGCGCGATATTGAAGCGGGTCACTATGATGTAGCCTGCGTACTTGGCCTAGAACTGATGCGCAACGTTAATGGACGGACAGGGGCTGAGTACTTGGGTGCCGCCGCATGGCAGGGTCACGAGGCAACCGAGTGCGAATACCCCTGGCCATTTCTGTTCGACAGAATTACCCGCGAATATGAAATCCGGCACGGCATCAATAGCGACCATTTAAATCGCATTGCGGAAATCAACTTCAGCAATGCCAAGCGGAACCCGCTATCGCAGAGCCGCAACTGGCAGTTTCCAGCAGGCTGCTTCAGCGATGACGACGCACTCAA
>CAWUXF010000066.1:0-8511 GCA_963926325.1 uncultured Luminiphilus sp.
AACGGCGAATATATTTGGTATTGGCGCGGTGAAAGTGGTGACGAATGGACTGAGTTCTACCGGCAACATGAAGACAGTTTTGATACTTTCAACGTGATGGGCACAGACCCAGACGTACCGGGCAATTTCTTAGTCGAGGCGACAAGAAATGACGATACCAGCGGATTGTGGTCTTACAACGCGCAATCAAAACAATTTGCAGAGCTGCTTTATCAGCGCAAAGACGTTGATATCTGTGGGGTTCGCTACCATAGCAATGGCTGGGTAGAGCCCGACAAAATTGTAGGCGTTGTGTATTGTAAGGACAAACCTCATGTTGAGTATTTCGATCAAGCAGAAGGTGCGCTAGCAACGCAATTAGCCAGCGTCATTCCCAATGCTTATTACACGCGCGTGACAAGCAGATCCAGAGACAGCCAAGCGCTAACTATTCGCAATACCGGTCCTCGCGACCCGGGCACGAACTACCTTTATCACAAGGGACGGCTGCAAATTATTGGCAGTGAAAAACCTTACCTGGAGTCCAAGGACTTAGCTGATCTTCGCTATGTTACTTACCCGGCTCGGGATGGCGTTCAAATCCCAGGCTATCTCACCGTACCGAATGGCACACCACCCTTTCCACTGGTGGTCCTTCCTCATGGCGGACCTTTCGTACAGGAGACCGTGATTTTTGACGAATGGGCGCAGCTGCTTGCCAATAACGGCTACATGGTCCTTCAGCCGCAATACCGAGGCTCTAGAGGGTATGGCCAAAAATTTTACCAGTCTGCCTTTATTAATGGTGGCGAAGGCGGCTTTAAAATGCAGGATGATAAAGACGACGGAGTTGCCTGGCTTATCAAACAAGGCTTAGCCACAAAGGGTAATGCCGCCATGTTTGGCTGGTCATACGGTGGTTATGCCGCGCTTGTAGCGGCTTCTCGCTCCCCTCAAGCCTATGAATGTGTCATTGCAGGTGCCGCAGTCTCGGATCCCGAGATGCAGGTAGATTATTACCGCTACCGCATGCGTGGTGCAGGTAAGCTAGAACAGCTAAATATGTGGGATGGCAGCATTTCCCCGATGACGGAAGTCAGTAAGGTCAACGTGCCTATTCTCCTTATTCACGGTGATGTCGACCAGCGCGTCCCACTTGAGCACGCCGAGGTCTATGTCGATGCACTAGAGCAAGCAGAAAAAGAATTTACCTATCTCGAACTTAAAGGTGCTGATCATTTCTCTAACACTTTATTTTTAGACCATAAGTTAGAGCTTTACTCGGCGCTCTTAGGTTATTTAAAGCAAGAGTGTGGGTTAACTCAAGCGGATGATGTTAGTCATCAAGCAAGCTGATCGATAGCATATAGTGCGTCTTATTTTTCGGCTGAACTGATCTCGCTTCAGGTCAGTCTCATAAATTGTGTGGTGCCATAACAGTCTATGCGCCACAATTAATCCGCACTAGAAAAACGGGTCCTACTTGTGACGAACTGCAAACATTTCGCCCGCGTAATTATCGGGTGGCTGCTTTACATTCCTATGCTAGCAATAGTGCTGTCGCCGATTGCAGTAGCACCCGTGCAGGCAGCACCCGTGCAGGCAGCACCCAATGTCGTCATCATTTTGGTAGATGATGCCGGTCTAATGGATTTTGCCCCTTTTGGGGGTGAGGCCCACATGCCAAACATTCAGGCTTTAGCCGATCGCGGAGTTCGCTTCAGCCATTATCGGACATCACCACTTTGCGCACCCTCCCGCGCGATGCTGCTAACGGGCATCGACAACCATCTTACCGGTATAGCCACTATCCCAGAGGTCATCCCCAGTGAACACGCGGGCAAACCGGGTTATTCAATGGCCCTTGAGCCGGGCGTTAAAACCGTGGCTGAATACCTTCGGACAGCTGGCTATCGAACCTATATGACAGGCAAATGGCATATGGGTAGCAGACTTGAGGATCTCCCTATAAGCCATGGCTTTGACCGCTCATTCGTACTCGATGCGTCGGGGGCTGACAACTGGGAACAAAAGCCCTACATGGTCTATTACGAGACTGCGCCATGGTATGAAGACGACCAGCCCGCAACCTTGCCAGAGGACTTTTACTCTTCCGCCTTTATCGTCGACAAAATGATTGAATATATCGACTCGGCCGGCGAGAGCAACACGGATGCCCAGCCCTTTTTTGCCTATTTAGCCTTTCAAGCCATTCATATTCCTATTCAAGCGCCAAGAGAATTTACCGATCGCTACACTGGCGTTTATGATCAAGGATGGCAGGTATTGCGCGAACAGCGCTGGGAAAAAGCGCAGTTACTGGGATTAATTCCGCAGAATGCGCCGCTTGCAGCAATGCCCGAAGGGCTTCGAGTTTGGGAGGACCTCGATGCCCAAGAGCGCCAATATTATTCGAAAGCCATGTCTGTCAATGCGGGAATGCTCGAGGCCATGGATCATCATATTGGCCGACTAATTCATTGGCTTGAAGCTGAACAACAGCTGGCCAACACACTATTTGTCATTACTTCCGATAACGGACCAGAATTCAATGACGTCTTGGAAATACCCGGCTCCAAGCTTTACCGCGCTATAAATGGCTACCATAACGACATTGAGAGAATGGGCGAACGCGGCAGTCTGGTCTCTATCGGTCCAGAATGGGCGTCAGCTGCGGCCTCTCCTAACAGCAAATTTAAGTTTTATAGCAGCGATGGCGGTATTCGTGTGCCGCTGATTATTACGGGTCCCAATATTCCGAACAACACCATGCAATCATCGCTGGCGATGGTCACTGACATTACCCCAACGCTACTCGACTACCTTGATCTAGCCATTACCGTCGATAAACAGACGGTAGCGATCACTGGCCGTAGCCTATTACCGGTGATTAATGGCGAAAGCGATCACACCTACGGGCCCAGCGACGCCGTAGGACTTGAAGTCGCAGGCAACGCTGCACTATTCAAGGGTAATTACAAAATTTCCCGTAACCTACCGCCCTATGGCGATAGCCGCTGGCAACTTTATGATATTGAAACAGACCCCGGGGAAACAAATGATTTGAGTGCTTCTCGTCCAGCGCTGTTGAGCGAGCTACGCGATGACTATCAACGCTACGCATTGGCATATAACGTCCAAGCGATGCCCGAGGACTACAGTATGCTCGAGCAAGTAGTAGCCAACACCTTCAAGCGGCGATTAGCTAGCTATCAGAACTACCTCTTCGGCTTTTTACTTTTAGGCATGGGACTGATTATTTGGATGAAATCGTCTAAAAAGACCCGCTGATAAAGCCGAGATCATGTCTAAGGTTGCTCCATGTTAGCGAGAGAAAGCATCCTGATAACAGCGCGCTAGTCGCACTAGCTCGATATTGAGCCCATAGGGACTATTAATCAGAAACAATCCGGAACCGACCATGCCATGCCCCGCCTGTGTGGCCGGAAATTCCACTTGATGGTTAATTGCATCCGGGAATAACTGCTGCAATCTCTGCAGCATCGACTCGTGAACCGGTTCTGCTAGTAGTGGATAGCAAAGTACCAAAATACCGACCTCCCACCTTTCTGCAGTTCGTTTTAAAAATTTAGGTATCTGGTCGTAATCGGTTTGAAGTTCATAACTGGGATCAATCAACATCAGTCCACGACGAGGCATCGGTGGACAAATTGCATTCGCCATCTCGAAGCCATCACGTGTGTGGACATGCGCCGTGTTAGCGACCACCTTACTGAGCGCCTTAGCTTCAGCGGGATGTAATTCTGCCAAATGGATCGTATCTATTGGGCGCAAAAACGATTGGGCAATCGTCGGGGAGCCTGGATAGGCCGACTGCCCATGCGCTGCACGCACCTTGGCCAAAACCTTCTGATAGGGATGACCCGATGGAAACCACGATTGCACCACTGGCCTCAAAATACCTTGATCGGCTTCACCTGTTTTGATTGCTGCAACCGAAGACAAGTTATACAAGCCGCGACCACTGTGCGTGTCGATATAAGTCACCGGCTTATCTTTACGAATTAGATAACTAAGGATCCAAGCCAGAGTACTGTGCTTATGCACATCGGCTAAGTTACCTGCATAAAAACTATGTGGATAAGAACGCATCGAGAAAAAACCTTATTGGGAAAACGGAAAATACACCACTGCAAACGACACAGCGACAAGGTTCTTTTTGTTTGGTAAGTCACGCCGATCAAGCGGACCCGTCAAGGTCGTGCTATCTGCTCGCATGCCGGTGTAAGCAGAACTGCAAGCGGTAAAGACTTTAAAACTAAGTGCATCATTGGCATTCTCTACCGCCGTTAAGGCCTATAACTTAAACGCTCTAGGTCCTTTTTTTATGCAGCGGGTGCCCAGCACAATGCGGCGGACTGTAAGGCACTTATACCATGCATTACCCCGCTCTTTGCTGGGCAATTAATGCCGAAAGTAATACAAAGCGCCGTATTAGCCGCTCGATTTTTTGACAAATTCCGACTTGAGCATCATTTCAACCGACTTGTCGACTCGACAATCAATATTGTGATCGCCATCGACTATTCGTTTAATTTTAACTTTGGTGCCCACCTTTAAGACACTCGAACTAGCTCTCACTTTTAAATCTTTAATCAGTGTGGCGCTATCGCCTTCAAACAGATCATTCCCGTTGGCGTCACTAACCCTAACTCGCATATCGGAAGCGCTATCATCCGAAGCCTGCTGCCATTCATGGCCACACGCTGCACAGGTAAGCAGATCACGATCTTCATAGGTGTACTCAGCCTGACAATCAGGGCATGGCGGCAGTGCTCGCATACTTATTCCTTAACCGTGTTAAAAAAATGTCGCCGATACAAGCTAATAAGTGAATGCCTTAAACAACCGAATGCTATTCGCCTTCATCTTCAAGGTTGCGGGCAACATCTAGCGGGGTGCGACTAAACGTTTTTTTACCCGTAAACATGGCAGAAATAATACCGCCCTCTTCTTTCAGCTCGGTCACCACCACGGCCGCAATATGAAATATGGTAAACGCAAATAACACAAAAAAATTGAATTCATGAATGGTGATAAAGGGTTTACGAAACGCGCGCATGCTCTGATAGGCCTCAGAATCATACATCGCCGATGCATATGGCACTAAGGTGTCTGGCGAAACACCGGGAGCCGCTACCCACTCGGCAATCCAGCCGCCAAAGGGCGGATAAAATAGATCTGTACCCGCAAGGACTAGCCCCGTCACTGCTTGGATAAGCATTAATAAAAACAACACAAAAATCGCCAAACGACCTAGAGGGTTATGGCCAAGATAGCGTTCAGGATTACCCGACACAAACGCGACGGCATAGCTTTTAACCGAACCTAAGTACCCTTTTCCGCCGGGAAGTACAGCCTGCCAGCGCGCATGGCCACTACCGAAAAACGCCCAAACAAATCGCCATAAGAGGTTTAAGGTGAACACAAAACCCACCCAAGTATGAATAACCTTCAATAAAATTTTGCCGTCGGTAGACACGCCCAGTGCGCCCGCATTTAAAATAGCGACACCCAGTGCAATCAACATCAACATGCATAAAACATTAATCCAGTGGAACCAACGGACAGAAGCATCCCATACAAAATATGTTTTCAATTCAGACACGTCACAACACCCTGTTCATTCAAAAAAAACGACCCTGCAGTCATTGGGACACCTAGCTTAACTCAGTCACCCTACAATTTACGATGCTGATTACTCAGTCGTTGTCTTGATCGGCAATGACACCGAATGACAACTCATCAATGCGAACCCCCTGGGGATAACTAAAACGGGCCGTAAAACGCGACATTCCCGAAAGCACTTAGCCTATCTGACAGATATCAGTTGCTGCGGGCTCTACCGAGAGTCGTAACCACGGCTTACCATGTGTATTAATGATATTTTAATCACCACCTCGGTATAGTACGTCGCCATAAGCGGGTTAAAGCACTCGCGTGTCGATGTATTTGTGACAGCCGCCATATAGGTTTGCATGTTGTAAAATGTATGCCAGTACGTGTAAAAGTGAATCGCCACACAATATCAACCAACGCGCGACTAAGCGACGGACGCAAGTTAATAGATCGCTATAAATGCAAAACGGATGGTTCCATTGAATACAAAAGCGACTAGCAGTACTCGGTTTAGCGCCACCGTGATCACCTCGGTTTTTTTAATGGGCTCTAGCTTTCCCGTAAGTCGAGTGTTGTTGGATGCAGGCACACAACCATTGCCCCTCGTCGCATTGCGCTTTTTTAGCGCCGCATGCATCGCTACCTTAATCGCTTATGTCTTTATGAATACAAGGACTCAGCCGGCTGAAACCAGGCAAGTGCAAATGGGTGCGGTTGTCGTTGGTATACTGCAAACAGGCTGTGTGATGTCGCTAATTTTTATCGCCATTCAAACCGTCGATCCCGCGGTTGTTGCCGCTATTTTGTTCAGCAATGTCTTAGTCGTCGCAGCAGTCGATGCCATCGCGGGTAGACGCCATTGGACACCCACACTGATCGCGAGCTTAGCGCTGGGCGTCAGTGGGCTGACCTTGGTGACCGGCACAGTACATATGATTCTGGCCACTACTAATGCGGGAACTAGCTATTTTGGCGAATGGCTAAGTGTGGGCGCGGCCTGTTGCTGGTCATCTGCGACCCTAATCAGTAAACATTTTAAGCCCGTTAATACCTGGCGATTCAACAATATTCAAATGTTTAGTGGTGCAGCCATAGTGGCTATAACAGCGTGGCTACAAGGTGACGGTCTCTGGTTACCCACCGATACAGCAAGCTGGGCTTGGTTTTTATGGCTTACGATCCCTGCGTCTATTGTAAGCTTTGGATTATGGTTTAGTGCGCTGCATCAGCGCTCAGCCTCAGAAACCAGTGCCTGGCTGTTTTTGGTTCCTGTATTTGCAGCGCTTATTTCATGGCCAATTAACGGAATTATGCCAACGATCACACAGACTTTTGGGGCTGCACTGATTGGCCTCGCATTATTTTTACAAGGTCAAACACACAAATAAGAACTAGTGTCAGCGAGTATCGCAGCTGTGTTCAATCACCTCACCAAAATTGTGGAGCGCCACTCATGGAACTGCAAGTTCAAAAACACCGCCTAACGGACTTTCGGGTGACCAATACCGCCGAGGCAATACTAGCGCCCGGCGAGGTCCGTTTAGCCATCGACCACTTTGCATTTACCGCCAATAACATTACCTATGGTGCCGCAGGAGATATGCTGGGTTACTGGCAGTTCTTTCCAGCGGTCGATCAAGCCGAAGAACATGACTGGGGCATTATCCCCGTATGGGGTTTCGCTGATGTCATTGAATCCCAATGTCATGACTTACCCTGTGGTGACCGAATTTACGGCTACTTTCCACCAGCAACTTCAGTCGTCATGCTACCGCAACATGTCAAACAGGGCGCTTTCGTTGATGGCATAGCACACCGCCAATCGTTACCACCGCTGTATAATCGATACACGCGCGTTCTGGCGGATCCAAACTACGACCCCCATACCGATGTAGCGCGTATGCTTCTCGCCCCACTGCACCTCACCGCGTATTGTATTTGGGACCACATCAAACAGCAGCAATGGTTCAAGTCAGAGCAAGTGATTATCATCAGCGCCTCGTCAAAGACCAGCCTCGGGGTTGGATTAGCTTTAAGTCTAGATAACGACGCACCCGTGGTCATCGGGCTCACTTCGACAGCCAATAGCGCATTCGTGCGCGACACAAATCTGTACGACGCAGTCATTGCTTATGACGAGATCGGCGCACTTCTTGACCAAAAAGCCACGGTGATTATCGACATGGCAGGCAATCCAAATGTCCGACGTGCTCTTCAAGCGCGACTAGGTGACCAGCTGCAACACTATATCAATGTAGGACTAACGCATTGGGACGAGCAGCCGAATCATAGCGCCACCCAAAAAGATGAAGACGAACTGCCCGCCATAAAGTCTCAAGAGATGTTCTTTGCACCCAGCTACATTCTTGAACGCAGTAAAACGATGGCGCCGGGTGAATTCGATAAAAAATCTGGAGCATTCTTAACCGCCGCAGCGACAGCGACGTTCGATTGGGTCACTGTAGAGAAGCTCGATGGCATCTCGGCTTTAGCAGACATATATCCGCAATTTATTGATGGGTCAGTCCCCCCATCTGCCGGTTATATCGTATCACTCGCTCAATAACCGCATGAGACGAATCAGCCGCCGCGATATCATCTATAATCTCGCAGATCCGAAGTTACTGCCTACGCTATTGACGTCCGTGAGCAGTCTTCCCCCCACGCAGCGCCTTACCAAGATCAACCCTTTGTTGAGTCTGACAAGGCGTTTTATTAGGATAATAACCGTGACGACAGCGTTAAGAGATTCCAACTTGTACGATTTAAATATTTAATGCGAATTGCAATTTTTGGTGCCGGCTCTACAGGTTGCTACTTGGGTGGGCTGTTGCAACTTTGCGGGCATCATGTCAGTTTTATTTGTCGTGAGCGTGTGCGCAACGCCATAGT
>CAWUXF010000067.1:0-24943 GCA_963926325.1 uncultured Luminiphilus sp.
CAGGTTTATCTACTTTCAGCAAATGGCTTACCATGTTCAGGTTTTATTTTTTAGCGGTTTAAGGAATTTCAGAGATGAGATCTACACTACGGCTAATTAAGCTATTAACATTTGTTGCCGGCGTAATGCTGCCAATGTTCACTCGCAGCGACGCCGCACTGTTAAATTACATCGAGTACGATACAAAGCTGGCAAGCTCCGGACAGCCGACTGAATCTCAGTTTGCGGCGGTTGCAGAGGCGGGTGTCGAACGGGTCTTCTATCTCGCCTTCGCAGACGACGATGGTGCGCTTCTCAATGAAGACCGAATAGTGCGCGACCTAGGCATGCAGTTCATCCACATCCCAGTGATTTGGCAACAGCCAGAGGTTCGTGATTTCGACGTATTTGCCGCTGCCTTGGCGCAGAGTGAAGATCAAAAAAACCTAGTCCACTGCCAAGTGAATTGGCGTGCGAGTAGCTTTGTATTCTTGTACCGGGTACTGCACCAAGGCATCCCCATTGATGAAGCATATGTAGATATGCGCTCGGCCTGGTCACCCAACAAAACTTGGCAGAATTTTATTTTCCTGGTGCTTGCCGCGAACAACGTATCACCTGAGTGCGATCTATGTGAGTGGAATAACACTTGATTTAGCCGCATCAATAACGACACTTAAGTGCGCGCAAAGTGCACACATGCGTACCAAGTTAAT
Organism: uncultured Luminiphilus sp.; assembly: GCA_963926325.1. Lineage (GTDB taxonomy): Bacteria > Pseudomonadota > Gammaproteobacteria > Pseudomonadales > Halieaceae > Luminiphilus. The sequence goes on from CAWUXF010000067.1 coordinate 696, forward strand.
GTGCATTCCACCATCTAAAGCCGCCCTTTTATTAAGATACGCTCAACGATTTCTGTTGTTGAAATAGAGGGCGTCCGTGTCAGAACAGCGACATCCCAAACGTCTTTAAGATCGTCAAACTTACCTTCCCAGTCATCCCCCATCACTAAATGAAGCGCTCATAAAATGAAGAGCGACGTACCATCGTGATGTACAAAAATAAAAATGCCCTCCTTGGTTGTTTTTATACAACCAAGGAGGGCAATCAATAGTCAGCGCTTCGGGCTTTAATTAAGTCTAGAATCTGAGCTTAATACGTCCGTACCAAATCTGTCCGCGAGGATCGTGATGCTTTGCATCGTAGCTAAAATTTGCAGCGTCATAAACCGCTGGAGCTTCTTCATCAGTAATGTTCTTTCCACCAAACGTCAATATCGCTTCACTGTCACCAATATTGAACGTATAGGCATACTGCAGGTCTAGCGTTAGCCATGAGTCAATATTTTGGCTAAAGCCTGCAGCCTGGATAGCCGCTGGTACTGCTCGCGTTGACTCATAACTAGACGTCCAGAAGCCAAGCAGTGCAAGCTTATGATTATCACGCCGCCAATCCGCCGTAAAGTTGACCTTCGTCTCGGGCATAGACCGTACAAAGTTGTCATAGTTAAAGTAACCGACAACATCCTGCACGCCGGTATCCCCTGCGCAGCCGCGATCATTGGCGGCAGTGCATGGGATTTCATAGCTTAGAAAATGTGTCGCCGATAGCTGAAAACTGAAATCACCTACTGATGAAGGGATCATATAATCCGCTGACACATCAATCCCGTCAGTATCCACTGAAGCGGCATTCAAATAATTCACGTTCACACCATTGAGCGCACCACCGGTACGTAAAATATCTTCGCCATTTGGGTCACCGTTCAGCTTGCCCTGAGCGTTCTCTACTGTAATAACGTCTTCATACTCAAAGCGCCAATAATCCATCCGCAAACTCAGATTATCTGTGGGCGTCAAGATCACACCAAAGTTAAAGTTGGTAGACGTCTCGGGCTTCAATTGGTTGTTGCCCCGGGAGTTCACCTGCACAAAGAGCGCACTACCCCCTACCAGCGGATCGACTAATCCCTGTAGCGATGTCTCTTGGTTATAGACTTGCACCAATGAGGGCTCGCGGAAGGCGGATGAAGCGGAAGCCCTGAGGGTTAGCCAATCATTCGGGGTGTACAATAGCGACAACTTTGGATCGACACTGCTATCCGTGCTTAGGTCCTCGTAACGTATGGCGACACTTGCCTCAAGATTCTCTGTTAAGGGAATATTAGCTTCGGCAAATAAGGCGTAGCTTTCTCGTGATTCATCTACTGGCAAACCACCGCCCAAAAAGATCAGGTCAGCCGGCACTGTCGCCCCAGTAACTGGGTCGACAGTCTGGGTGTAAATCTCATCGCGCGACACGGCAAAGCTCTCTTGTCGCCATTGGGCGCCGGCCGCAAAGCCAATTGGGCCCTGACTCGTATCGAAAAGTTCACCCGAGACGACAAAATCCGCAACAGTCAAATCCGTTTTCTTGTTCGCGAAGGTCTCCCAACTTATGTAATCGATCAGGTCCTGCGCATTAGCCGTGGGGTCGAAAGGACTAAAGGACTGGTCACCGTTTGGACCACCCACACCAGCCAGTGCGTCAGCTAAACGTGATCGGATCGTATCGGGCTGCGTCACCTCGCGATCATTTTCGGAATATGTCAGTGCGCCCATGTAGCGCCAGCCGCTAGAAAATTCGCCATCAAGTTGCAGCGAGGCTCGCAAAGTTTCGCTCTTTCTCGGCGCTAAAGGCGAAGGCGCATCCGAACCCAAGGGACGACCATACCAACGAACCGGCACGTTGAATGGACTGCCGGCCTGTCCCGGTAGGATCGTCGGAAATGCTAAATTAGGATAAGAGGGGGATTGGGGGTTATCAAGCACTTCATGACGGGTCCAACCCAGCTCAGCAGTTAAGGTCGTTGTATCTGAAATATCATGGGTCATATTGCCGTAGAGCTGCAGTTTCTCTTCTTCATTCAGCAAATTAAATCGTGGTCCATAGAGAAACCCGCATTTACCGCCACCACCAGTTCCGGGACCAAACCCATCCACGCCCACAAAAGGCGTACCCGGCGTGCCACCATTAGCAACACATGCAGGGTCAGCGACCGTTTCAAACGGCACATAGGTTCCAGCATAAGGCCCAGTGCTCACTGTGTCGGGCGCAAACGTGAGGAAGCTTCGACCTAGGGAACTCAGTGCATTCTGTGTTGTATAGGGCACCTCCGCAGAACTCATAGGGTCTTGACTAATGTAAGTTCCAGCCAACGTAAAGCGCGTATGCTGGTTACCGAACCCAGCGAGAATATTCACGTCTGTTTTGCCCGAACCACTCGTTGCTATTTCTTCATAGCCGGTAGAAAACTCAACACCCTCGACATCCTTGCGCAAAATAAAGTTCGCCACGCCTGCCACTGCATCAGAACCATAGGTTGCGGTGGCGCCCTCTTTTAATATCTCTACTCGCTCAAGCGCAGCCATAGGAATCGTACTGGTATCAACAAATACACTGCCGTCATTTGCGGTAGCGGCAACAATTGTCTGACGCTTACCGTTAACTAGCACTAGCGTCGATGTAAGACCTAATCCCCGCAGGTTGATATTGCTTGTACCTTGGGTCTCTCCCGCGGTAAATGCATCGGCGTTATTCTCGGCACCGGAACTGAATGCGAGCTTGTTAGTCAATTCACCGACATCGACAGCACCTGAATTAACGATATATTCGTTAGAAAGTACTTCTACTGGCGAGGCCTCATTCTCACTGGTCGACCTAATGTAGCTCCCAGTGACCATGATTTCTTCAAGCACTGGACCTTCCTGCGCAAAGCTAGTCGCCACTACAGCGAAATAAAGAGGCGCAACAAAGAAGCCTGCGCGTCCGACAAACAACCCGCCGCCAGCATTCAGTGGTGTAAGCATGATGAGTTCCTAGTTTGGTGTTTTTATAGGGGCACGCGAAGCCCAAGCAGTCTTTACTAACTCGCATCGTCTAATAACCGACGTATGGATGCAGCCTATCGCCAGCATACGCCGTTGAAAATATCGTCAAGGGCAGTGGGCCCTGATCTTTTTTAGTCGGCGTGCTCGCCGACTAATCGGAATAAACGGAGATCTTAGTATAAAAATACATTCACCCAGTGAGTGTTCTGCAGTCACACCCCACATTATAACGGGGGGTGTTTAATAGGTCTATTAGGTGCATTGAATTAATGCCTAGTAAACATCAATTCTGCCGCCAGCTGCATTGGGGTTTTTGTGCGCCAATATCGTTATGATAACGCATCTCGTTTTTTTGGACGCTTCCTATGAAAACCATCATTTTTCTAATCGGCATGTTGCATCTTTTTTTCTTAGTAACGGCCGCTAGTGCCCATGCTACTGAGCTAACTCTGGAGCAGGTGCTAGATCGCGTCCCTCAAATGAATGACGACCTGCCCAGACCCGAGGACGTCGTAGGCGTCAAAGTAGGCGAGCGACACTGGTATCACGATGAAATCACGCGCTATCTGGATGCGCTAGCTAAGGCCTCGCCACGCATGGTCTCACTGGGTGTTCATGCGACCAGCTACGGCGGTCGTGACCTTGTCAGCTATGCTATTTCTTCACCAAAAAACATTGCACGTCTTGGCGCGATCAAAGCGAATCGTCAGAACATCATCGACCCAAAAGCTAAGATTGACGTCACTGATGAACCCGCCGTGATGCATATGATGTACAGCATTCACGGCAACGAACCGAGTGGTGCCAATTCGACACCCCTAGTGGCGTATTATCTAAATGCGGCAAAAGATGCAGCGCTTGAAGCGCAGCTCGACGATGTTGTCATCATATTTAACCCCATGCTCAATCCAGATGGACTCGATCGCTTTGCCCACTGGACTAATAGCCACCGTGGACTAAATCCCAGTTCCGACGCCAATGATCGTGAGCACCGTGAGTCCGTACCTAATGGCCGGACTAATTACTACTGGTTTGATCTCAATCGTGACTGGCTGCCCCACCAGCACCCCGAAAGCCGTGGTCGACTCGCTTTATTTCATGAATGGAAGCCCAACGTGCAGTTGGACTTTCATGAACAGGGAAATAACAGTAGTTTTTTCTTTATGCCGGGTAAACCTGAGCGCACCAACCCACTGACACCTGCTATCAATCAAGAACTCACTGCTAAGATTGGCGAATTCCATGCCAAGGCCTTTGACAAAAAAGGCATCCTGTTTTTCACAGAAGAAGGCTATGACGATTTTTTTATGGGCAAGGGATCTACCTATCCTGATCTGTTTGGCTGCGTTGGCATTTTGTTTGAACAACCTTCATCTAGAGGTGCGCAGCAAGACGGCATTAATGGACTGCTATCTTTCCCTAACGCCATTGCGAATCAGTTTCGAGCATCGTTATCTTCTATTGAGGCCACTGCCGCGCTCAAGAACGAGTTGCTGACTTATCAGCGCGATTTTTACGTTGATCAAAAAAACCGGAATGACAAAGGCTATTTTCTAGCCGCTGCCAAGGGCGATCCAACGCGTCTGCGCGAATTTATTCGGGTCCTGAGTGGTCACCAAATTTCAGCCGAGTTACTCAGCAAGGACATCACCGTCGACGGACAGCTATACCCGGCAGGTGAGACTATTGCGATTCCCTTAGATCAGCCCCAAACGACCTATTTGCATACGCTTTGGAACGAGCAGCTTGTGTTCGAAGAAAATGTGTTTTACGACGTTTCCACGTGGACTATGCCTTGGGCATTCAACCTCACGCATACCCGCAAAGCCGTTCGAAATGTCAAAACCACCGGACTGCCTAAAGACTTTCTAGCTACCAGCACAGCCCTTGCTAACTCTAATATTGGTTATCTAATCGATTGGCGTGACGCCAAAGCAGCTGCGCTCCTATACGACCTTCTAGCGGCTGACGCTAATGTTCGTGTGGCCAAGCGCCCATTTACTGCAAGTACTATCAGCCAAGGCGCTGTTAATTTTGGCTATGGGACTTTGTTCGTTTCACCTGAGATCGACAAGTCTATTCCGGCAGATGCGCTTATACGCCTTCGTTCCGCCGCACAAGCAGGACTCGCTGTTTATCCGGTTGCAAGCAGCCTTACGCGCCAAGGTATCGACTTAGGTAGTCGAGATTTTCATGTCCTGACTTTGCCTAAGGTATTAATGGTCACTGGCGAAAATACGTCACCCTATGACACCGGCGAAATTTGGCATTTACTGGATCGTCGTATTGAGATGCCGCTCACAATGGTCGATAGCACGCGCCTATCTCGCGTCGACTTTAGCGATTACACCCATATCATTGTGACCGATCCACTAAAGTCTCTGCACCCAAATGTGATAGAAAAGATTGACGTCTTTATAAAGGCGGGGGGCGTACTCTGGGCCCAAGGTGACACCACACTCACCTGGTTACAATCCGCGGGTCTCACCCAGATGCTATGGCGCGAGACCGCACTTGAAACAGCGCGAAAGCAGATGGAAAAAAAGCGTGCAGAAAACGACGCAGCGATTAATGAAATGGAAGCACTGCTGCCGCCGAGAGCGCCTTTTATTCAGGCGGAAGACACGGCGGCGTTTCGCTTAGTCCGCGGTGCTATTCTCGAGGGTTTGGTCGATATTACTCACCCGCTAGGCTATGGTTACGCTCGGGAATCGCTACCTATGTTCCGCACTAATGCTAAATTCATGGCGCGTTCAGACAATCCTTATTCAACACCAATTATCTATACCGAAAACCCTTTGTTGTCTGGCTATATGTCAGACGAGAATCGCGCTTTGGCTGCAAACTCAGCGGGGATGATCGTCGATGCAAAAGGGGAAGGTGCTATAATTTTAACGCTCGATAGCGCCACGTTCAGGGCATTTTGGTGGGGTACTCAAAGGTTACTGGTCAACGCCGTTTTCTTTGGTGATCTATTGGAGGAGCCCCGCTAGCACATAGATCTGCGTGCCTAATTGCACCGTTCAATTGACCTAGTGCATGCCGTAGTTTTTTTGCTTTAGTAGGAATTAAGCAACGCAGGTTTCTTTGATGAGCTTGAGGGCGTGCAGACGATACACAGAGGGAAGCTTGGGTTAATTCAGAATTCATTAGGACGCCTTCGGAGGTTAGCTTTATACCTTGAACGCTGTTTTAAGCTACGGGTTAGCTCGTGAAAAAAACGCAGGAGTCAGCAATTGATCCACTTCGACACACTACATCTTTACTACCTACCTCAGTACCTTCCAATAAAGGACGAGTTAGCACGGCGAGGTATCGCCAGTAAGTTTATTATCTATCGATCAAATGATCAGCAGCCGATGTTAGAGGCCTTTGTTAACCGGCATGGTTTAGATTGCCATTGGGTTGACGATCCTTTGGAAGCATTAAATTACTATAAACAAGCGCGACCAGACTGGGTGATTTTCGGCAATATATTTGACGCAGCGAGCGCGTTAAATAATTTTTGTAAAACCGCTTCAGTGGGGCATGGCATAGGACCAAAATCCTCTTACTACGATAAATCCGGAGGCGATATTCAAGTACGCTTTGTTGAAGGTCAGTATCGACTGCAGCGCCTGCAACAACGCTATCCAGACAAAACCTTTATTGACACCGGCTACGCAAAGCTAGACCCACTCATAAACGGAAATGAGCCGGGATTAGACCTCAGTGAGCTCGGTCTAGATCCAAATAAACGAACGCTTCTGTATGCCCCCACTTTTTATCCAAGCAGTATAGAAAAAATGGGCAAGCATTGGCCGAAACAATTTGAACAATACAACATACTACTTAAGCCGCACTTTTTTTCGCTAACGAAACCACGTTATAAAGCCCAAAAGGCTCTGCTTGAGTTTTGGGCCCAATCCAAAAATGCTTACTTGGCCGCCACCGACGAAACTAACTTGCTGCCCTTTATGGCCACTGCAGACCTACTTATAAGCGACGCATCTTCCGCACTCTTTGAGTTCGCCGCACTCGACAAACCTGTTGTTTGGTGTGATTTCATCAAACTTCGCTGGTCTTATCGTGGTCCTTTGAGGTTTCGTTTTAACAAGCGAATGGACGAGGATCTTTACAGGTATGCCGACGTGGCAGCCCACGCCTCCACGTTTAAAAAGTTAAAGGATGTTGTCGATGAGCAAATAGACAAACCACAGCTATTCGCTCACAAGAGAAAGGAATACATCGAATTATTGGCGGGCAAAGTGGATGGCCTAGCAAGTCGTCGAATCGTCGACTATCTGCTCACAAACTAAATCGAATTTGCTCTGCACTAGCGCTAAAGGAATAGCGTTCATTAAATCCGAGCCCTTGTTCCGCCTTCCCCAAGAGAACTTGCCAGCTTGCCCATATTGGTCCATAGCGAATTTTTCATACACACTGCATACATACCGCAAATTACCGTAAGGGCCTGTTCGGTTCGGATCGCTATGCGCATAAAGACCAATAACCGGCGTACCCTGGGTCACCGCCAGATGAGCGGGTCCAGTATCGGGGGCCAAAACCACATCGGCCCGCGCTAAAATTGTAACCAGCTGTTTGAGCGTTGTTTCGCCCACTAAATTGTTGACCTTAGCCTCGGTCAATCCGGCAATACTATTCGCTAGCGCCATCTCCCTTGGGGTAGGTGAGCCACACAGGGTTACGCTGAAACCTCTAATCGCCGCGTAGTCGGCAAATTCCGCATACCCTTCGGCTGTCCAATTCCGATCATCGTCACTCGCCGCCGCACAAATAACCAGATTGCGCTCATCGCTACTGAGTTGGTCAACCGCAAAGTTCCTATCTGACTGACTTACAGGGATGTCCCATGCGGGCCCTTCAAATGGCACGCCGATGTAATGGGCAAACTCTGCGAAATTATCTAAAACATGAATTGCATCAGTATTTGGGCACAATTCACTGACAAACCAACGCTGGCCTTCTCGGGTGCGATTCTTAGCAAAGCCAATTTTGTGTTTCGCGCTTATACCTAGCGTTAACACACTTGCCCTGATCGCCGCCTGCATATGTAACAGCGCATCAAAATGTCGGCTGCCTAGCTGCGTCCAAACGGCCCTCATACCTTTAAGACCAGTTTTTTTATCATAGACTAGGACTTCAACGCCGGGCAGATCATGGATCAACTGGGCCTCGACTTTTCCAGTTATCCAAGTTATCTGAGTGCTAGGCCAGTGCCGTTGAATCGCTTGTACAACCGAAATGGCATGACACACGTCGCCGATGGCTGAAAGCCTTAAGATACATAGGGCGTGTGGTGCCGCTTCAAAAAGAGCCATCAGTTCATCAAATAGGAAGATATATGCTAAATTATGCAGCGATCATATTGCAAAGTAAAACCAAACAACTTCGGTATCAGATCCGCAAAAAAACCGAAAAACAACCGCCCAGATAATCAGCCTAAACCGAATCAATAGAGCCACAGTTCAATGATTGAATGCATTAAAAATCATGGCGAAATAATATGGTACGAGTCTGATTTATCAAATCATGCTCAAGCGCAGCACGCTTTTGATATCGATTATTGTAAAAGCAATGGCAAGATTATTGGCTGTGCGCAAGGCAGAGGGACGACTTGGTTCATTCGACTCGGGGATCAAACAGAAGTCGCATTACGCCACTACTACCGCGGCGGGCTCATAGGCAGGATTTTATCCGATCAGTTTGTTTTTCGATCGTGGGAGTCTAGTCGCGGTATTCAGGAACTAAAGGTTTTAGAAACACTACAACATGCGGGGGTTAATGTCCCAGCGCCATTCGCAGCGCGAGCGGTTCGCAAGGGGCTTTATTACAGCTGCGATATCATCACGACCCTAATCAAGGATGCTAAAGATCTTGCCTCGGTGTTAGTTAACAACCTAATTGAACACGAGACTTATTCAAAGATTGGGCAAGAAATAAAAAAGATGCATTTGGCACAGGTAAACCATTCAGATCTCAATATTCATAATATTATGTTGGATGCTAACTCGAAGGTATGGCTTATTGATTTCGATAAAAGCCGAATTGAAGACGCTTCTTATCAAGGCTCAGGAAACCATTGGCAGCAAAGCAACTTAGCTAGACTGAAACGCTCGTTTCTAAAGGAGCTTCGCAAGCGCAACATCCATTGGGATGAATCTCGAGACTGGCAAAGTTTGCTAGACGGCTATAACGCCGAATAAGACCTTCAGTGCCTATCTCTAAGACTATTAGATCAACAGCTATAACGTTGCTGTATGGCTGGTTAGTTTTTCAATAGTTTTGGCGATCGAGCCACCATTTTGTGCGACAACACGCATTGCATTTTTTGCGCGCGCTTCTCGCAAGCCTTTGCTACTCACGAGCGCCTCTACTGCACGTATAATTTCTTCATCTGATCCTGCTACTTCAGTGGCGCCCTCTTCTATTAGCCCTTGAGTAATTTCCTTAAAGTTGAAATAGCTCGGCCCAATAATAGTTGGAACACCCATTGCCGCAGGCTCTACTAAATTGTGACCGCCGACTTTGTTACCCAATAAACTGCCTCCCATAAAACAAATATCACTCATTGAAAGTATGGTAAACATTTCACCCATCGTATCCGCTAAATACACACTGACGTCGGATGAGACCTGCGTCCCTGCTGAACGTCTTACGACGTTAAAGCCGTTTTTTGTAGCCACATTAAATACTTCGTGAAATCGCTCCGGATGTCGCGGCACCAGAATTAACAGAAGGTCGGGGAAACGCTGCAAGAGTACTTTATGTACCCGCAGAATCTGCTCATCTTCACCTCGATGAGAGCTAGCCAGCGTCCAGATATTGCGTTGACCAAACGTCGCTTTTCTCAGTTGGCGTCCGTGCTCCGACGTATCTGGCGAAATATCTACGTCATATTTAATGGAGCCCGTAATACTCACCTTACTGGGAGGTAACCCCAACTTAATGAAGCGCTGCGCATCTTGACTGTGGTGGCACATAACCTCAGAGAGCTTTGGGCCTATCATTTGAAATAGCCCGGGAATTTTCTTGTATCGAGCAAATGAACGTTCTGACAATCTGGCATTAACCACAAGGATAGGGATGCCACGCTTTTCAACGTGATGCAACAAATTGGGCCAAAGCTCGGTCTCAACGATCACCAATGTGCTTGGGCAGACATTTTTCAGAAAGCCTCTGATCGCAAAAGAGAGATCTAATGGCATATAGCGATGGCTGACATACCCAGCAAGCGTCTCGGCCTGTTTGGCGCCCGTTGGCGTCGTCGTCGTCAATACAATTTTAAGCGAGGGTTGCTGTGTGTGAAGGCGCTTAATGAGCGGCGTTATTGCAAGCACCTCGCCAACCGACACAGCATGAATCCATAGCGGTTCAATACTGTCATTAACAGGTGGAGTGAAACCAAAATGTTCAATCCAGCGCTTACCGACGCTCGGCTTATCCTTTTTGCTTTTGTACAAGCCATAGAGATACAAGGGCAGAAGTGCTACGAACACTAAGCTATATAGGTAACGCATAGTTTCTTGTTGCCATAAGGCATGGTCAGTGCTTTCTCAAGTAGAATCATCATAACAAGTCTGCTATGAGTGTCTACTATGGTTAACCACTTGAGTGATCGAAAACAAAGGCATAAAGTGCCCAACGTCTACTGTCGGAAGACTGAGAGCTACATGAACGTTTTCTCAGATCTATACGCTAAAATGTAGTTTTTGGGTGCCCGAACCAGCTTTGTGATAGCTACGGACTAGGCACAGCTAAATTGTACTAAGCCTACTGGGCTGTGGTTGCTTAGCCAACGCTAAGAACCGACGCCCAGGATCGGATTAAAGTGCTCAAATATACGCTGAGAATACGTCACTTCTTTATAAAGGAATCATAATGGAGTCAAGTCAGGAAGAGTCATTGTTTCGAGGTGGTATTGCCGCCCTGCAAGGGGGGAATGCTCACGAAGCTCGAGCTAATTTTCAAACGGCTATTGACGCTAACATCGCAACAGCGCGCACTTGGCTAGGTATGGCGCTCGCGTGTTTATCGCAAAGCGATATCCCAAGAGCCGAGGCCGCACTCGACCAAGTACTCAAGACTGAGCCTCACAATTTACGCGCGCTAATTATGAAGGGTGACATTCTTGTTGGGCGCAACGAAAATCAAGCGGCCTCAGCCCACTATGCACTGGTCTTACGTTTATCGGCCTCCCTTACTGATATGCCTGCGCCGCTGCAAGCTGATATCAATCGTATTGCTGGGCAACAGCAGTACCTGATGACCTCATTCAAAGAGCATTTGTATGAACAGCTAGCGACGGTGGGCTACCGGCGGGCAGAGGCTAGCCAGCGTTTTACTCAGTCATTGGACATGCTCTTAGGGCGTCTGGATCGTACCGACCCCGGCCAGCAATTTCCTCAGGCGCCACACGTATACTTTTTACCCAATGTCGCTTATCACACTTTTTTTCCGGAACAAGAACTTCCCTGGTTAAAAGAGCTAGAAGCGCACACAGACGTTATTGAATCGGAATTACAGACGCTGCTAAGTAATGAAAAAGACAAGTTCTCTCCGTATATTCACGGCGGAATCGACCGACCGCAGAATTCCGAGACTACTTTGCTCGACAGTCGGGATTGGACCTCCGCTTATCTCTGGGAAGATGGCAGTCCCAACCATGACAATATGGCGCTCTGTCCAAAAACTACAGAACTGCTCTCCGAACTACCGCTGACATTGATGGAGGGTTTTTCTCCCTCGGTGCTTTTTTCCAAGCTAGATGCTGGCGCAAGGATTGAACCTCATACGGGGATGCTCAATACCCGCTTAATTTGCCATCTACCCTTGGTGGTCCCCGATCACTGCGCACTGCGTGTGGGTGATCAAACGCGGTCGACCCAGCGTGGCGTTGCATGGGCCTTTGATGACAGTGTCAATCACGAGGCCTGGAACCTTAGTAACAGCGATCGCGTTATTTTATTGTTCGATGTCTGGCGACCAGATATCAATGCTGATGAGCAACATTTGATCAAAGCATTACTTGAAGGCGTCGCTGGATTTCGGTGAATTCTGGCCGGTACAGTAAGGTGTAAAAGTGATGCACTCAACCATGAAGGCCCTGTGAGGATTAGGTATGGCAATTTCAGTAACGCAGGCGGGTGTGGCAAAGGGTATGGCTTTTGCTATGACGCTGTGTGTAGCGACCATTTTTTATGGTGTTTACCTAGATCCTTTTGGGTTGTCGGCTATTAATGACTTCCAAGGTAGAGCTCAAATATTTGGATTATCCATAATACTGCCGACCCTATTTATGTTTGTGTCTATTGGTCGAATGGCACGGTTTCGCTTTTTTAGTCCCGATGAGATAGACGGCAGCGGTTTAACGAAAGGCTCTGAAGATTCATTAGTGCTGCAAAGTCTTTTGCAAAATACGCTAGAGCAGGTTGTGCTCGCCATGGCGGTATATTTAGCCTGGTGTTTTTTAATGCCGGTTTCGATGCTATCGGCTGTGCCGCTGTGTGCGGTGATTTTTGCTTTGGGTCGTATTTTATTTTTTAGGGGTTACACAGCGGGAGCGGCATCTCGTGCTGTTGGATTCGCACTGACTTTTTACTCTTCGGCGCTTCTGTTTTTGTGTTTAATTCTGCATGAGGCATGGCGACTACTTGGGTGAGCTCGGCCCGTCGGCCAGCCATTTGGGGCGCCAAAACCTCAGATTTTTATCAAACTGGCCAAACGTGATATGCCTTCGCGAATATTAGCTTCGCTCATCTGTGAATAGCTCAGTCGAATATTACAGCTATGCTCGGCGCCTGCAAAAAAAGATTCACCGGGCATGTAAGCTACACCGGCACCCTTCATTCAATAATTTTAGTCGATGGGTAAGACACGGTATAACCGTTCACTATGAGCTTCTAAAATCATGCGCCTAAGCTAACGTGAGACCACTTTGATAACGCTATCCGACTAGTGGTTATCAGCGAAACCTTTCACAGCCTTCAATATTTGGCGAATTGTTATTTGACCTATTAGTCGACCGTGGGCATCGACTACGGGTCGACGACGACGCTTTGAATTCAGCATCTTTTCGGCTACGTCTGCGATGCTTTCATGGAGACCAGCAACACAAAGATTTTCGTGGCTCATAAAATCTGCCACGCTGCCAATGGCCGAATCATTATAAACAGCACTTAGCACGCCGCGAAGACAGTCCATTTCGGAGAGCACACCAACAAGCACATGATCGTCGTCTACTACGCAGAGCCCAGACACCTTACTCTCTTCAATAAGCGTAATTGCCTCAAAAAGATTGGCCTCGGGTTTTACGAACACCGGGTTTGGAACCATATAGTGCATTAATTCAACCTCTCGTAGCATCGGTCATTCTCCCTTAGGATCAGATCATAATAGTCGCGCCAATAAATCGATGATTGGACTTGGGAACATACCCATGAAAAGCACTGCTGTAATGAGACTTACAAATATGAGCGTTGACCCAGCAGCGAGCCGAGGAGCCTTATCAGCGCCAGGCTCGGCGGGACTTGCAAGGGTATAAATCACTCTTAGATAATAAAAAATCGATATAGCGCTACCTAGCACTAAAGCGATAAGTAAGCTCCACACTTGCGCTTCAACGCCCGCAGCAACGAGATAGAATTTGCCGATAAAGCCGACTGTTAGTGGCACACCTGCCAATGACAGCAGTGACACAGTGAGTAACAACGCCTGCAGTGGTTCGCGCCAAAACAGTCCCGCCAGCGCTTCTCGTTGGCAGGTCGCTGCGGCATGACCGTCATGCGCCAAACCCGTCAACGCTGCAAATGCAGCAAGGGTCGAAACCGTATAGGCAATGAGGTACCAGACCGCGGCTTCGAAGCCCATCACGCCGTCTGTGGTCATACCCAATACTATGAGCGCGATGAGTAAGTAGCCCATATGTGCGATCGATGAATAACCCAGTAAACGTTTCAAATTCTCTTGCTTTAGCGCAAGGAGATTACCCACAAGCATTGAGGCAATAGCTAATCCGCCCAAAGCGGTTACCACAAGACTATGGTTCACCAGGGATGCATCTTGGTACCAGCGCAGCAGTGCTGCAAAAATAGCCACCTTGGAAACTGTTGCCAAAAATCCCGTAACAGGCGTTGGCGCTCCCTCGTAGACGTCAGGAGTCCACATATGAAAAGGCACAAGTGACAATTTAAAGGCAACTCCGGCGAGAACCATCAGAGCACCAATCGTCACAAAAACCACATTCGCTTCTGCAAGTGCATCCCCCATTTCACTAAATCCGAGGGTGCCCGTTCCCGCGTATAAAAGTGCACCGCCAAAGAGCAGTATGGCCGTCGACGCTGAGCTTAGAACAAGATATTTTAAACCCGCCTCAATCGCTATAGGTTGTCTTTGAGGGTACGCAATGAGGGTGTACATCGACACTCCCAGGATCTCAAGACCCAATAACAGCGCGGCAAGGTGCTGTGAATGGACGAGGACGACGGCGCCAAACGTCGCTAATAAGATGAGTAATACGTATTCGCCTGTCTCCGCTCCTTCGGCCGCAAGCCATCTTTCGGACATGACGAGCGTGACGAAGGCGGCAACAAGCACCAGTCCCGTAAACAACCGTGCATAGCCATCCACGACCAGCAGTGGCGTGATATCCATCGCAGATGCCGAGCCGGGTATTAGCACCATCCCAAACGACAACGCTAATAAAAGTAGCGCCAAAGTATGAGTTAGCCCGCTACGCCGGGTGATCGCAATCTGTAACATAATAGCTACAATGCCAATACCCAACGTCACTAGGGGTGCTAGGGCTTGAAACATGATCGCATCCATGGAATCAGCTCCCCGCCATCGTTGAAATAGCATTGAGTGTTGGCATAACGAGGTCAATCACAGGTTGAGGATAGAGGCCTAATACAAGCAGACCGATGACCAGCGCCCCCAACGCCAACATGTCTCGCCAATGAAGGTCGGGCAATGACTTATTTACTTCAGCCACGGGCCCGTGAAATGCCTGCTGCAGGAGCGATAGCCCGTAGACTGCTCCCGTTACCAAAGCAATGGCCGCGACGGCACAAAGCAAAGGCCAAGCCTGAAATAGGCCTGCCAATATCAAGAATTCAGCCATAAAATTACCCAGCCCTGGCATACCCACTGAAGCGATGACAAAGAACATCGCCATGGCACCCATCCTAGGCATGACTCGCCAAAGCCCGCCCATCGCCTCGAGCTTGCGGGTATGCAACCTATGCTGCAATGCGCCCGCAATCATAAACAATGCCGCCGTACTCAAACCATGGGCAATCATTTGCAAGACCGCTCCAGACCATGCCAATGTGTTCCAGGCAAAAATACCCAGCAGTACAAATCCCATATGACTGACACTGCTATAAGCTACTAGTCGTTTGAAATCCTGCTGCCCGAAAGCAAGCACTGCCCCGTATAACACGCCAACAACGCCGATGATGAGTAAGGGTGTACTGAGTGTATTTGCCGCATCGGGAAATAAAGGAACACCAAACCGCAGTAAACCGTAGGCACCGGTCTTTAACAGCACTCCTGCCAATATCACACTGCCGGCAGTTGGGGCTTGGGTATGCGCGTCGGGGAGCCAACTGTGAAAAGGAAACGCGGGAAGCTTAACGAGAAAGGCTAGCAGAAAGCCCACGAAAACCCATGTCGCAATAGGCCCGGTTAGTGGCTGATCAAGCCAATCCATATAAGAGAAGCTCCACTCACCAGTCGCGGTTACGTAAGCCACTGCAGTGGTCAAAATGGCCAGCAACATCAACAGCCCACTGGACTGGGTGAAGATGAAGAACTTCATTGACGCTTTAGCGCGGCCCTCATGACCCCAGATAGCAATAAGCAGGTACATAGGTACCAACATCACTTCCCAAAACAAGAAAAACAAAAAGAGGTCTACTGCAAGAAATACTCCCACCGTCCCCGCGAGGGTCCACAGTAAATTGGCATGGAAAAATCCAGCGCGCATGTCAATTTCAGACCAAGATGCAATCACAGCCACTACGCCGAGTAACAGTGTAAGTCCAACCAGCAGCAAGCTCATGCCATCCATTGCAAGACTGAATGTGATACCAAAGCGCGGGATCCAAACGTGACTTTCAACCAACAGCCAAAAGCCCAACCCATCGCTGACAGACGAGTCGGCACCAAGCACCGGTCTTATTAAGTAAGCGAAAAATCCTATGGCCATCAGTAAAACGACAATAGCAATTTTAGCCGGCAGCTCTTTGCCGAAGCGCTCCGAATACCAGGCAATGGCTCCGCCCACCAACAGCAACATTAATAGTAGGCTCATGACACGCCTCCCTGGAGCAGTGCAAGCATCAGTATCAAGCCCGCCACCATGACCGTAATATATCGACCTAAGCTGCCATTTTGAGTGGCGGCAAGTACGCTATGAATACGGGTTGCTGTCGAGGTGACGCCAGCCACTAAAAGGTCTACTGGCTCATTGCGCCACCATTGTGTGAGCGCACGATAGGGCCTTTGTATGACCAGGTCATAGAACGTATCCATACCCCATCCGCCCTGCCAGAATCCAGCGAGCCAGCGTCCAAAAGGCGATTGAATCAAGCCGATATGTTCAATCCCACCGCGTTGGAACAAGAGATAGGCGATGGCGACACCAAGCACCGGTATAGCGCCAGAAATCCAAGCGATGAGACCATGTCCAGGTTCACCCGAGGCGATCGTGATGATTTGATCAAGTGGCAATACAATCAAGCCTCCCGCTATCGAGAAGAGGCCGAGAATACCGAGGGGCAATGCCATCCTCCAACCGGGCTGGTGTGTTGGCTCAGTTTTTAGATCCCCAAAGAAAACGACGAAAATCAATTTGAAACTGTAGATCGCCGTAATCAGGGCGCCCAAGGCAGCGAGGGACCAAAGCCATACACCGCCGGATCCCGCTTCCCATGCAAACAATAAAATAAGGTCTTTGCTGGCAAATCCAGCCGTGAACGGTAACGCTGCCAGCGCGGCTGAGCCAATTAAAAAGCTCCAAAATGGCACAGGAAGACGTTGTCGCAAGCCACCCATACGTCGAATATCCTGCTCGTGATGCAAGCATTCGATGACTGCGCCAGCGGCAAGGAACAACAGGGCCTTAAAGAAAGCATGGGTCATCATGTGCATGACACCGGCTTCCCACGCCTGAATACCCAGCGCTAAGAACATATAGCCCAGCTGACTTATCGTGGAATATGCCAGAATTCGCTTGATGTCATTCTGCGCCAATGCAGCACAAGCGGCGACAACGGCGGTTATCACACCAATGACAGCAACACCCCACAACACATCGGGGGCAAGCACGTAGAGCCCGTTTAACCGGGTCAGTAGATAGATACCCGCAGTGACCATGGTCGCTGCATGAATTAACGCGCTAACAGGTGTTGGACCTGCCATCGCATCGGGCAACCACGTTTGCAGTGGTAACTGCGCCGACTTGCCAACAACACCGGCAAATATAAGTGCGCAAGCGAGGGTAGGTAGCAAAGAGCCCGTTGCCCACTGATCGGTTGCGCTGCTGACAAGCTGTTGGATGTCTAGCGTATTAAATTCTGCCACCAATAAAAACAAACCCAGCGCCATCACGGCGTCACCTGCACGCGTGAAAAGAAACGCCTTTCGCGCCGCGGCCCCATTTGCTTTATCTGCATACCAAAAACCGATCAATAGGTAGCTACAGAGACCAACACCCTCCCATCCCAAAAATAGCAGCAATAAATTATCGGCCAAAACCAATATCAACATAGAAGCGACAAAGAGATTTAAATACGCGAAATAGCGCGAATAATCGCTGTCATTAGCCATGTACTCGCTGGAATACAGGTGAATCAAGAAACCAATGCCCGTAATAGTACATAGCCAAATAATCGATAACTGATCGAGATGGAGCGAGATATCAACTGAGAAATCCTGAACGGCAAACCACTGCCAAAGCACAATAGTTACGGGGTCGGGGGCCATCAGCCACTGTCTGGCAATAACTGCGACCGCCGCAGCCGCGAGGCCAACGCTTCCTACACCCAGAGCTGTGACCATTCGCTGAGGCATATTCCTACCAAGCAGCAAAAGTAGCGTTGCACTAAGTAACGGTAACGTGGGGACAAGAATTAACAGCAACTGCATAATCCTACCCCCTCAGGCGCGATGCGACGTTCATGTTGAGAGACCCGATCTGCCGGCGCATTTGCAACACCAGCCCCAATCCGACCGAGACTTCTGCCGCAGCGATCGCCAAAATAAACAGAAACATGACCTGTCCATCGGGATGTCCCCAATAGGCGCCCGCGGCGATAAATGCTAATGCCGCGGAATTAAGCATGACCTCCAGCGCCATCAACATGAAAATAATATTTCGGCGCAACATCAGACCAAATAAACCGATAGCAAAAAGTAATCCTGCGATCGCTAGCACGTGCTCTAAGGGTACAAACTGCACTGTCGTCATGATGACGGGTCTCCTTTACGCACAAGGAAATCGCGACCTAAATGATAGGCACCAACCAGCCCGGAAAGTAGCAGCATTGAGGCCAATTCAACACCCAGCATATAAGGGCCGAATAAAGACAGGGCCACCGTTTTAGGCAGTACGGCATCGCCGCCAACTGCATGGTGAGTGGTATTTAGTGCTACCAGAAGCTCAGCCAGTAAAATGCCGGAAAGAAGACCCGGGCCCCACCAATATTTGAATGATAATAGGGACTGCTCTTGCGCTTGAGCCTCGGGGTCTAGATTTAGCATCATGACAACGAATACAAACAACACCATGATCGCTCCGGCGTATATCACCACCTCTAGTGCAGCAGCAAACGGCGCCCCTAAGAGAAAAAATATGACCGCCATGCCTAGTAAGGAGACAATCAAAAAGATTAACGCATGCGTGGCATTACTGAGCGTCAATGCCAATAGCGCTGAAGTCACTGCCACAGCAGCGGCGATATAAAATAGAACGAGCATCATGGTAGTAGCCCCTTCACGTTAATGGGTTGCGCCTCGTTCTCGGCATCGCCCTTTTCTTTACCATCGACCTTTAACCCTGACACATGGTAAAAATTGTAGTCGTGGTACTTGCCTGGTCCATCTATGAGCAAGTGCTCTTTTTCGTAAACTAGGCTATCCCGTTCGTACTCACACATCTCAAAGTCGGGCGTTAGTTGAATGGCGTATGTTGGACATGCCTCCTCACACATACCGCAGAGAATGCATCGGGAAAAATTGATTCTAAAAAACTCGGCATGCCACCTACCGTCATCTTTCACACCCTGCTGCAGTGCAATGCAACCGACTGGGCATGCAACAGCACACAAGTTGCAACCGACACAGCGCTCTTCACCATCGGGATCACGAGTAAGAACAATACGACCCCGATAACGTGGTGCTAAGTACGGCTTTTGCTCCGGATATTGCACCGTCTCTGATCGAGTAAAGGTGTGTCCGAGCACGCGCCAAATGGTCTCTAATTGGCTGCGTAGCGACTCTAGCAATGCCAACATTAAGCGCCCTCCCCTGAAACCACTATGCTTCGGTTCATACTGACCCCTCTGCAAGCCACAGCGCGACCGCGCCGGTTATCAATAAATTGAAGAGCGTGATCGGCAGCATAACTTTCCAGCCTAATGACATCAGTTGATCGTAACGAGGCCGCGGGATTGCCGCGCGCAATAAGATAAAAAATAAAATGACGATGAATGTTTTTAGCAGGAACCAGATTAGCGGCGGTAGAAATGGACCCAGCCACCCCCCCAAAAACAGCGTCGTAATCATGCAGGAGATCAGTATTAATCCCAGATACTCTCCAAGCATAAACATGGCGAACTTCATGCCACCGTACTCAGTATGAAAACCTGCGGTCAGTTCATGTTCCGCCTCTGGCAGGTCAAAGGGCAGTCGGTGACTTTCAGCCAAGCCGGCAATCAGAAAAACGAACAAGCCTAGAGGCTGGGTAACGATAAACCACCAATCAGTTTGTGCCTCGACGATATCGGGAAGTGAAAAACTACCGGAGAGCATGACGACACCCATGAGTGAGAGTCCCATGAACACTTCGTAGCTGACCATTTGTGCTGCGGACCGCAGACCACCCATGAGTGAATACTTATTATTGGACGCCAAACCGCCAAGCAATACGCTATAGACCGCCAGCGATGTCATCCCCAAGAAAAACAACAAGCCAATATTCATGTCGATGACATAAAGGTTGGGCGCAAATGGCACAACCGCAAAGCCCAGCATCATCGAGATAACAATGGCTGTAGGCGCAAACACAAATACCGGTCGATCAGAAAAAGGGGGTACCCAGTCGTGCTTACCCAACAACTTGATCATGTCGGCAGCAACTAAGAAAATTCCAAGGGGTCCAAGACGGTTGGGACCCAATCGATCTTGCCAAATGCCAAGCATACGTCGCTCGAACCACGTCATCACTGCCGCACCACCAACCGCAGCACCGATCAATACAAACAGCAATGCCACAACCTGAAGTTCATCCATGAATACGCGCTCCATCGGAAACGATGACATCAGGCGCGCGCATAAAACCTGCTTTTTTCTCTAGAGAAACGATGCCGCCTGACTGCAACTGCAGCATGACGGGGTGACCGACTACAAAACCTGCGGTGCCGCTGGGCACTAGGCCATCTATTTTCACCGCGCAATCGAGCGTAAAATCGTCGACATACACACTTACGCCATCCTCTGTGGTGAGACCCAGTGAGCGTGCATCGGCGGGGGAAATAGTGAGGGTTGCCTCAGCGATCATTTCTTTGATCGCATCTGCATAACTGCTCAGCTCGTCACTGCCGAACACGCGATACTGGGGCGTTAGTAACCATTGATCTACTTTTGGCACAAATGCGGCAGGAATACTCATTCGTTGATCAGGCGCTCTATTCTCACCATTCAACAGTCGTATTCCTGCGCTGCCACCCCTTAATGTCCCGCCGATTTCAGCCTGGAATTTATGCAGCGATTGGTTCGAATTCCAACCGGGATCCCAAACGAATGATCGCAGTGCACTGGGCAGATTATGGCTCTCCCCTTCCATGCTGTAAGCAAGGGCAGAACCCTCGTCGACGCGGGTCTTCGGCTCATGGAGCGTCTTGTCCGCATACATGGCGGTTCGACCACTGTAACGGTGGGGTTGCCGAGCAACTTTTAAACCAACACGATCACGGTAAGTGGCATTGGGTGACGCATCTACCACACCCGCAAGTGCTGGGACATGGTGTGCCAGCGCCACTAGAACATCATCAATGTGCTCGAGCTGATGGCGCAAGACATCATGTCTGGCCTCAACCAAAGGCTTTAGCCACTGCCATGACGGCAATCTATCGTCGGCACCTTCCATGGGCGGGAAGAAACGCTGTGCTCTGCCCTCGTTGTTGATGAGGGTGCCCTCACATTCGGTAAAGCTCGCGACAGGGAAAACCCAATCAGCCAACTCAGCGGTTGCATGCTCAACGGTGTCCAGCGCAATAACATTGGGCACGGACGCCAACAATTGCTCCACTACCGCTTTCGGCGCGCGCCGGTAAAGGTCATTTTCCATTACTAGCAAAGTTTTGATTTTACCGTCTCTGGCTAACGCTGATAGCGCATCGATTGAAAGGCTTTCAGCGGCCAGCAGACCTAATCCAATACTGTTGCATTCAGGTACGACATACACGACTCGAGTCTGTGATTTTTGTTCAGCAATGAGCGCAGCAACGGCTCTTGCGGCAGAGACAACCGCGCTGTTATGGCAACTCGCACCACTGACAATGAGCGGTCGCTCAGCCTTCTCAATCAGTGCCACCATTTGTGATACCAGAGCCGATTGCTCAGCACTCAGTCCATCGACCGCATGACCGCCTCCCAACGCGTCAGCCAATGCGTAACCGACACGAGCAATATCGTCAGGTGCCAGTGCCATTGTTTCACTGGCGACATCATTTAATCGCGTCGATGCGGACACTAACTGAATCAGCGGACTACGGGTATTCTGCGCAATATTCCGTACAGCTGCATCCTGCCAGTACTGCACGCCAATAGTGGCGGCTTGCTCTATGCCCTCGTTGCGCACCGACTGGCGCAACGCCAGCGCTACACGCGGCGCAGTCTGGGTGACATCTTCGCCTAAGATAATAACGAGATCAGCCGCTTCAACTTCGGGCAAGGTCGCCGTCGCAACACCGCCATCCTGCAGCGCGGCGACAACAGCGTTCACTGCACTTTTCTCTAATCCAAGGCCTGCAGAAAACTGTTCAGCACCGACCAGTGTCTGCAGCATCCAATTCGACTCAAGCGACGCCCGAGGCGACCCGATCGCATATAGACCATCGGGAGTGCCACACAACTCTTGCAGTCGCGCTACGGCATCCCCATGACTGATGGGTTCAAATACACCGTCCACTTGCTTAGCGCCTGCGCTCATTAGACGATCGGGGCTGTTCACAAACGCACCACCAAAACGACCTCGATCACAAAGAAAGTAGCCATTCACCTCATGGTGATAACGATTATGGACCCGCTTTAAACGCCCATAACGCTCGCCCGGAGAGGTATTGCAACCCACTGCACAACTCGTACAAATTGAGGGTGCCGACTGTAAATCCCATTTGCGGGTGTAGTCATTGACCAAGCTCTTATCGGTGAAGACACCCGTAGGACAGACCTCGACTAAGTTACCGGCGAATTCACTTTCGAGCATCCCATCTTCATGGCGACCAAAGTACACATGATCGTGGGACCCCATGGCGGCCAAATCGGTACCTCCCGCATAGTCGTCGTAATAGCGCACACAACGATAACAAGCGATACAGCGATTCATCTCATGGTTAATTAACGGGCCTAAATACTGATTAACATGCGTATTTTTTAGACCGTCATAGCGTCGATCCTTATGTCCCGACATGACGGTCATATCCTGCAGATGACATTCGCCACCCTCGGCACAGACAGGACAGTCGTGCGGATGATTGATCATCAATGCCTCAATTACATCGGCCCTGAAATCCTTTGCTCGGGTATCGGATAGCGACAACAACATGCCGTCTGATACAGACGTCATACAACCCATCACAATGCGACCGCGATCGTCTTCGGCATTTTGAAATTGCAATAGGGCGCACTGACGGCAGGAGCCCACCGAACCCAAGGCGGGATGCCAACAAAAATACGGCAGATCAAGCCCTAGGCCTAAAACAGCTTCAAGCACATTGCTTCCGTCCGGCACCTCATATTGCTCACCATCAATGGTTATCTGCGCCATATCAGTGCCCTCCAGCCGCGTGCTGATAGCAACACCCGCCCTCATGTATGTGACGTTCAAAGTCTTCCCGGAAATATTTCAGCGCACTGATCACCGGCTCCATAGCGCCGGGCGCTAAAGCACAGTGGGTATTGCCCATGCCACCGACGAACCGTGCTTTTTCCTCAAGTAATACAAGATCTGCATCGGTTGCTTGCCCGTCCTCGAAACGGCTGAGAAGTTGTACGATCCAAGGGATACCATCGCGGCAGGGCGTACAAAATCCACAGGACTCCTGGGCAAAGAATCGTGACAAATTACGAACCATACCAATTGGGCAACTCCGATCATCTAAAACAATCATAGTGCCGGTACCCATGCGCGATCCGGCTTTTCCAATCACGTCGTAGTCCATAGCTAGATCGAGGTGATCGGCTGTCAAGAAGTCGGTTGAACCACCGCCCGGCAAAAAGCCTTTCAGTTGATAACCTTCCCGCATACCGCCGGCATGCTGCTCTAGAATCTCTCGTATAGGTGTGCCCATTGGCAGCTCCCATACGCCGGGATTCATCACGTTGCCGCTGGCACCAAACAGCTTTGTACCGGCGTCTTCACCAATACCCAAAGACTGAAACCAGTCGGCGCCATGGGTGAGTATGTGCGTGATATTACAGAGTGTTTCCACGTTGTTAACGATGGTAGGCCTACCCCATAAGCCACTGACTTGAGGAAAAGGGGGCTTCGGGCGTGGATTGGCTCGCTTACCTTCTAATGCATTAATCAGCGCAGTTTCTTCACCGCAGATGTAACGCCCGGCACTACGATGTAAACGTAACTCCAAGGAATAATGACTCCCTTGAATACCCGTACCTAGATATCCTGCGTCGTAACATTCCTGGATCGCTGTCTCGATCCGCTGCGCCGCCAATGTATATTCGCCGCGCAAAAAGATATAAGCGATATCAGCCTGAATGGCATAGGCCGATAGGAT
>CAWUXF010000068.1:0-18069 GCA_963926325.1 uncultured Luminiphilus sp.
TTAGAATTAATGCTGAAATCCGCATAAATCTAGGCCTTGAAGGAAATGACGGAGCGGTCGGTGCGTCCCACCAAAGAAGACGGTTTACCCGTAACGCTAACAGTCTTCCCAATTCGGCTGATCACCTGTCGTCGCTGCGGCGATAGACTTAAGTCATAGTCGCTAAAGTGAGTTCCTGCAGAAAACTTTTGACAGCATCCGTTAAGATTGGCGCTTGGCATAGCGACGAATAACTGGGAGCTGTTTCAGTAGTGCGCCTGAGACAAATCCCGGTAGTATCTGGTTTAGGCGTGCAAACAATTTTTCTGGAAATCCCACGTGACGGGTTTCAGCCTTGGACCTCAGAAACGCCATAAAAGCCTGTGCGACCATATCCGGTGTATCCATGGCTACTTTTAGCTCCCGATTCATTGCATTTACAGCAGATGGATTTAAGGCGGTTTTGGTGGCGCGTGGGGCGAAATAACGGATACGAATTGCGCTATCTGCGAGCTCTCGAGACAAGGCTTGCGTAAAGCCACGAAGGGCAAACTTGCTGGCCGAATACGCTACGAATCCGGGAAAGCCTATACTGCCAAAAGTCGAGCCTACATTGATGATCTGTAATTCACCGTCACTATCTATGCTATTTAATAGAGCCTGAGTCATTAGCATCGGTGCTTTTGTGTTGACATCTAGCTGAGCTGCGATGACGTCGGGAGACTGCTCTTGAAATAAACCGAAGTCACTAATGCCGGCATTATTTACCCACAATGCCAAAGCGTGTTCCAAATGCTGGACCGCGTTAACGAGGGCAATACGGTCATCAGCTTCAGTAATATCGCAGGTCTGCGCATATACCTTAACGCTAGAATACTTTTTAGCGAGCTGTTCACGTCGTATCTGCAGTGCCTGAGTGTTTCTTCCCACCAGGCAGACACTATATTTTGCCGCGCATAGAGCTTCACTTATTGCGCCACCGATACCGCCGGTTGCACCTGTTACCACTGCTAACTTCGTCAACATGGTTATACCTCAGAGTCTGATTTAGCGAGCAGTACATCTAAACCCATCGCTATAAATAATTGTCGCTGTGAGAGTGGCACGGTGATTTCTCGCCGCCCATGCATCACTCGTTTGTTGTCGACAACGGCGACATCTCCGTCTCGCCATGGAATTTCTATGGTGTGTCGCTCACCGAGGAGCCTTAATTCGGCTATCAGATCGGTGTCGATCACGTCATTATCTGCAAAGCGATACACCGGCGCTTCGTAATTCCATGAAGGCCCGAGTAAGCTATTTGCAAACGCAGGGCGGCCAGCCAAATTGTCATGGCGTACAGCCGGGATTGCCAAGGTGTAGTCAATACCCTCTTCTTGTGCCCAATGATAAGATTGCCCTTTAACGGCACCAATAAATTGCTCGAGAAGATTGTGTTCAACCTGTTCTGGATGCTCAACGCCAAATGCCGTCGCTACATAGCGTTGCCAAATCACTTTGGGTAAATAGCGAGTCATAGTGAACGGTTTTTCGAACCGCCTCAGTATCCGGTCGGGAATGTCATTGAATACCGCAGCGCCGTCGCAAAGCGTCGTTTGCGCGCCTTCGGTAGCACTGCGTGCACTGTAAAAGCTGACAATGTCTGGAGGCAGTGGTGTATTACCATTTTCAATGTGCAGGCCCACCGCATCGGTACCTGCGTCCACAGACTGTGCTGCTGCAGAAACATGCTCTCTTGCGGGATCAAAGGTCAGGCGTCCGCACAGCTGACCTATCAATTGGCTAAATGCCGTTAGGTCAAATCCCTCCATATGTAAAACAATAGAGCCATCTTTTTTTAACGCCGAATAAATATCGGCACTCTGAAACACGGTTGGACAGACTGCTGGCTTTATTATTGCGCTTAGCATGAGGCAACTTCCTGTTGAGCGTTATTGATTTCTTGGGCGAATATCTCTGCGATACGTCCACGGTAGAGCTTCCCATTTGCCGTTAAAGTGCCATCTAGCGCAGTGAAAGCTCTGTGTGTCCGATGGTGAACTTCAGCGCGTGCGTAATCAGGTAGTTTACTATTTACGCGCAATATCACCTGCTTGAGCTCGTCATCACTCACTTCTTTGGGCGCGTAAATCACTGCGCTTAAATAGGGATCGGCTTCTCCGAAAACAGCGATCTGCTGAATCTCTGGCTCGGCGAGAAAAACACTCTCAACCCACTCAGGAGAAATGTTGCGCCCGAAACTGCTGATGATCGTGTTCTTAATTCGTCCAGTGATGTACAGAAAACCATCGCCATCAATATATCCTGCGTCGCCTGTGGCAATTTCGCACGTCGCGCTGTCGGCATCTAGGTAGCCATCCATGGCGGCACCGGTCACATAAATCTCTCCCGTATCAGCGATCCGAACTTGAGCGTGGCACAAAGGTTTTCCGACACTGCCTATGCGCAGTGCGCCGGGGGTATTGAGCGCAACACAAGAGCCGCACTCTGTGAGTCCGTATCCCTCATAGACCGGTAGTCCCATTAGCAAGGCTTGCTCCAGTAATTCAGGTGGCACTTTGCCACCCCCTACGGCGATAAATTTCAGACTTGTCAGCGACGCAACGTCCCCATGTTCAATCAACACTTTGAGCATCTGGGGCAGTAGAATAACGCTCTCAATAGCGTGCCGTGCCACTGCAGTGCAAAACAGTGTGGCGTCAAAAGCGTGGTTAGAGAGCAGGCCGATCCGCTCGTTATCTTCGATAACGAGCGAGCGTCCCATCCAAAGTGGCAGGTAAATTCCAGCGACATTTTCAAGCAATGTGGCAAAAGGGAGCAGGCACAGGTGGCGACCCAGTTGCGATGGTTCTAGCGCATCGGCTAATGAAGATACGATTGTGAGTAATGTATCACCACTTAAACAGGCGCCTTTTGGCGTCCCTGTACTACCCGAAGTGTAGGTTACTTTGCTAAAACTCACTGGATCGGAATGGGTCATTGGGCTCAGCCGTCGGTAGCTCCCTGCCAGCAAATCAGAGCGCAACGCCGAACCGGACAAGTGAATGGTACCCTGGCCACAATAGACGCCATCAACGCCACTATTCACAAGCAAATGCTCGCGTTGTTCATGACTAAAAAAGAGCGGGATGGGCACGACAGGAATTGCCAAGCTTGCAGCGGCTAAATCTATAAGTAGCCAATCTAGATCATTGCCTGCGTAAACAGCGAGACGATCAAAGCCTATGCGCTGAATTTCGCTAGCGACGTTTTCAATTCTCTCAACCAATTGGGCATAGTTTATAGAGTAACCGTTGCTAACCACGGCCTCTGTGTTTGGCTGATCTACCGCGAGTGTCTTTAGTCGCGCTATGAGTGATTTCATTGAGTGTTTAACGCCATGGGTGTGCAGGTATTAATGTCTGTTAGTCGACGACGATAGGTATAGCGGTCAGCCACTGCAGCAAGCCCTTCTTGGATGTCAATGAGCAGCACTTTAGGGGTGTTGTTATAGTAAGTTCCCCAGCTCCATTGCTCTTCGCCTAGGCGCTCAGGATCTGCATCGCCAATGGTAATAAAGGGCACTCTTGCGCGTTTAAGGGCGAGCCGGACCGCAGTCGTCCCCGTACATACGCCATGGCTAATGCCTTCTTCCGACAAGTAGTTAATTAAAAAGACAATCAGTCGGCAGCTCTGAATCAGACTTTCTGCTGCGAGATTACCTACTTCTGCAATAGCGTCTCTTCGTATTTGACGTGCAATAACCTTGCTGACTATTTGCTCGATCGGTGCATCGAGATATTTCTCTACAAGCGTCGGTTGGTTTATAAAGCGCTTAACACCAATGACTGCCGTGGGTTGCTGCTGCTTATCGAGTATCGCAAAGCGTGAATACATCAATGTTTTTAGTGTGGCGCCATGAGCCGCGTGGTATTGGTCTCTAATGTAATTAGCGGTGCAAGTTTGCAAGCTCGATGCTTTGCCGGCTTGATAAACATCGATCCCGGGCTCGAGATCGCTATAGTGCAAGGTTGCAATCGGAGCGGGAGCCACACTCAGAGGTTGGGCCGAAGCACTGAAAGGTAGGCTCAAGTCGGACGCACGGAAGTTGGGCGTCTCGCTGTTGATATGTAGTTCTGCACTCATCACTTGCTCCCGCAAGGGCTGATCGAGTGATTAGTATCTAACAGTAAACTTAAGACATTCTTAACGGTAAAAGCGCGCGTTAAATGATCGTTTATATTGAGCGGGTCGTCATATCAGAGACGCTGGTTAGCATCGCAAGAGCATCTGTAGCGGTCATTTTTAGATAGTAGGAATTTAGCTGTGGCACAACCTCAAGGCATCTAGATCAGCAGAATATGAGGCTAAGCTGACATGCAGTAGACCTAGGACGGTGTGTGATAGTTCATCCTGGCTATGTCCAGCGCGCCTAGATAACCTAGCAAGACACGAATTATCTACGGTGAATTGCGTTTTAAATTCTGCGGAAAACCACATTAATTCTGGCACTGTATGCTGTTCCGATGGCGCAAAACGCATTGGCATTCCATGTAAATACAAACCATTTTCACCCAGTGATTCGCCGTGGTCAGAAATATACAAGAGTCCCGTCGGCGCGCCAGGAAGCTTGTCTTGTAGTAGTCGTGCGGCTTGCGCCAGCACGTAATCACTATAAACGATGGTATTGTCATAGGTATTGACAATTGCGTCTTGCGAACAATTTTGGATGTCTTCGCGCGCACAATCTGGAGTGAATTTCCGGAATTTCTCCGGATAACGTCGGTAATAAGAGGGTCCATGGCTGCCGATCATGTGTAGCACAATCAGCGTGTCACGGGTGACCGGTCGGTCGAGTCTGGCTTGTAGGTGCGTCAGTAGAATTTCATCATAACAATAATCACCATCGCATAGCAGATGGTCCCTGTCGGTTGAAATTTCTTGGTGCTGCACTCTATTGCAGACGTTCTTACAGCCGCCGTTATTGTCAATCCAAAGAACGTCAACGCCACTCTTCTGAATGACATCGAGGAGATTGCTTTGATTCTCTGCGGCGTATCTACTGAAGTGACGTTGATCTAAGAAGGAAAACATACAGGGCACTGACACCGCGGTAGCCGTCCCGCAAGAAGATACGCTGCCCATTGTGAAAAACCCCTGTGCTTTGGTATACGCATTGGTTTTTCGGCCATAGCCATTCCATGAAAAATTTTGCGCTCTTGCAGTCTCCCCAAGGACTAAAACGAATACCAGCGGTTTTCCTTCGTGTGCCTCATGATATACATCACCTGCTAAGTTAATAAAGGGCTCGCCGGAACCTCTGAACGCCAAATAAATATATTTACCGACGCTATAAATCAACTGACTCGGAACCAGGTATTGGTGTACGTGCAGATTATTTCTCCCAGTTGCCGCGAAATCTTTATAAAAAATGCCTGCTAGGCCACCAAAAACTAATAGGGCTAGCGCCATTGTTGCACCGCGATTGAGTATTTCACGCTTGGTTGGCCAGTAGCGGATTTGAGCGCGACTGACAAAAAATGCAGGTATAACACCGAAGATCATGACATATGAAAAGGATGCCCAGCTGACGTAGGTCTTAGCCTCGGCAGTGTCCGTTTGGGCAAAGTTATCGATCATGGTGTGATCAAAGACAATGCCATAGCTGATGGTCATCCAAGAAACGATAGCGGAGCAGAGAACGAGCAATGCCATTAACCAGCGATCAATAATCGGTATCAAAAGTAGCGATAGTAGACAATAGAAAAATGCTAATACGACGAGAGGGATCGCGAGAAAAAATAACCAATGAGTCGCGGGAAGCCCCCATAAATACGCGAAAATTTTTGAGAAGAAAGGAAAGTTGAGTATTAGTGTAAAGAAAATACTGAGGGCGAATAGGTAGTATGTTGAACGTAGGGGGTAACGAAACGATACCATGAAAATCGCCAGTTAGACTTTGAGCCTCGCATCATGGGGGGTAAGTCTTAAGCTAGGCTTAAAGCGCTTTAGTGGAGGCTGGCCTTTGAGTGCCCTCTGAGATATTGATTGCACTTGATTTAAGAGAGGCGAAGTCTAGATAGGTTATTGATGTCGAGCGTGTTATTAAAAAAACTCATATTCCAGCTCTAATTTCACGCTGTACTGCGACGTATTTTCGAGTCCCGCTAATGCCGCGAAGTTCCAGCGTAACTGCTTGGGCCCATCGAGTTTAACGACCCCAGTTAATCCTGGTCCAATCGAGAAGGTGTCTTGAGATAAGAAAAATTCCATTGTCGGTTCGAGTGCTGAAGACCATCGGTAGCGAAGCTGCATTGCCAATGATGTTTCAACTTCGTCGCCAATGTCGTCGCCCCATTCCACAGCGATCAAGCCATTAGTCAGCAATGTATAATTGCCAAAATCTTTACTATTTAGGACGCCAACAGTGAACTCGTTAGCATCTCGGTCAATACCCATTTCAAGTTCAAAGAGCATGCCCCAGTCGCTGTTATATTCTCCTTGCTCAGTCAGCTGCCAAATGCCCTCGAGCTCAGCTATATAATAGCGATTATGGTCGTCTGCGATATTGGTCACACTGAATTCAGTGTAGACATTATCCCAAAGCGAAGTGCCATAACCGATTTTGCCCCAATGGCTTGAGGGGATTTGCGCGTCTTTGGCGCGAGCATCGTATACCGCCACCAACTCAATCTCTTTTTCTAGGGGCTGAACATAGGGCGCATAAATTTGTCCGACGCTACTGCCGTCGGCCATTACGGAACTAATGCTAAGCGCGCTAAGTAGTGTCATACACCAGCATAGAGATTTAAGTGAAGGAGATAGCATAGTCAGTTGCGTAAATACCTCTTCTGAATAAGCGCCAGCATCACGATAAGCGACAGTACATAAGCCCCAAGATGCCAGGCAGTTGGCGTCGCTTCATAACCTAGGAGCGCGTAAAGTAACTGACCGAGTATTGAGCGCTCAGAAAGGATGTCGCTTGAATTCCAAAGTGGTGGTAAATGAGGCAGTCGGTCGATCTGCAAGAGCAGCGAGACTACTTGCATGAGGATCCCGGCAACGACCGCGGCCAAAGTCCATAAAATGGCGCGCCGGGCAAAAGACCAATCAACGACCCAAAGTGTGATGACATAAACAATGATACCGACACAGCTCCCTGTGATGAAGCCGACGGCGGCGCCCGCAAAAACGCTGGCGGCCATATCCTCGTTTGCGGAATAACTTTGGAGGTACAACAAGATCTCCGATAGCTCACGCGTCAAAGCTAGTACAATTATTATAGCCATCGAAATAACGAGTAGCCGATGACTCGGTGTCGGCTTGCGTAGATTCACCAGTAGCGTCACAAATGCAAAAAATATACCCAGTTGCATGGACGTGTTAACGACTTCCTGCCCAGTATAATCCCACAGCTCACTAATCCAGCTAATAGCGCCGGCATAGAACCAAGCGCCGAGCGTGCCTATGACGATAGCGAGCCATAGCCAAGTCCGACCCAGCTGCATGCGATGCGCCAATGCCAACAACAGACTGGCCAATAACGCTGCCTCCAACACCTCTCGAAGAACGATGACTACTGCATCAAGATTCACAGCGCCACCTGGTCAACCACACGCAGAATTCCCTGCGCTGATTTTGGATTGAATTCGCCGAAGAAGGGATAATCGCCTTGGGCCAATGGGCCGACGAAAATAATGGCTTTACTGCCGCCAGCAATAACTTTCTCTCGATTGAGCTCATAACTTTCAAACTCTTCCGGGGAGGGGTCATCATTAATAATCATCAGACGAACTTTTTGCTGGGCGGGAATTTTGACAATATCAGGGACAAAAACGTGATTTGCGATGTGTATTTCGATGGTCGGCGCAGCGGCGTGTGCGGTTGCTGTGAACACGCTGAAGACGATAAAAACAACGCGGAATATCTTCACTGTATGTCACCCTTTAGGCTGTGAAATCGAACTGCGACTTGAGTTCCCGTTTCAAATTGAGAGTCCGTGATCGAAAAGCGCGCATCATGCAATGCAACGACGTGCTGGACAATAGATAAACCGAGGCCGCAACCTTGGACTGAGGAGCCGGTATTGATTCGGAAAAAGCGGTCCATTACGCGCCCGCGAAACTCTATCGAAATACCTATGCCGCTGTCTTCGACAAGTAGTTCAACGCAGCCGTTAACCTGGGCAAGCTCTAGTCTTATATGGCCTGATTGGGGGGTATATTTACTGGCGTTGTCGACTAGATTCGCCACCAGAGCCGAAAGCGCAAATTGGTTGCCTAAAATTGATAAGTTCGCTGCTTCAAGTTCAATCTCTTGGCCACGCTCGAGTATGCGAGGGTAACGATCGCGAATAACGTCTTCGCAGATTCGTCTCAAGTTCACGGGTTCAAACTCGGTTCGTAAGTTGTCAGAGCTGGCTCGATAAAGGAGCAGCAACTGATCGATCAAGTGAGCCATCCGCGTCAAGCTGACCGACAGCCCTCTAAGATCGGCATTATCTGTTAGCTGTTTGCTTAGGTTGTATACGTTCACCTTGAGTGCGCTGATGGGTGTGCGTAACTCATGGGCCGCATCGCTGGCGAAACGTTGTTCACGCTCAAAAGATTTCGCCACCTGTGTGAGCATGTTATTCATGCTCTCCAGCACAGGGTCTAACTCGCTTGGAATGCCCGGCAATTCGATGACTGTGAGGTTGTCCGCCCCCCGCTCAGATAGTGCCTTTGCGAGCCTACTCAAATGACGCAATCCTAAGGTGATGATTCCCCAGGCCAGCATGGCCAATATGGGGATGCCGAGCAAAATTGGCAGTAAGGTCGCGTTGACAATTTGCTCTGCAATCGCGAATCGCTCACCGACTGTCTCGGCCACTTGCACAGATAACATTTGTTGCGGCGCCCTATAATGGAGGACACGCCATCGCTGCCCTCCGAAACTGCTATCGGTGACACCGACAAAGTCCAGTGCCAGCATCGGATCGCTAGGAGCACCATCGGACCGCATGAGCAGGTTGCCCTGCAAGTCGAAGGTTTGATATTGGAACTGATTGTTAGATGGTAGTGGCGTCGTATTGCGATCTTTCACGAGTAGAATAAGACGTGCGTAATGCTCAAGCTGGCTGTCGAGCAAGTGCTGTGTCTGATCAATGCCTTTACGATAACCCTGAAAAACTGCGACGAAAATAACTAAGACAATCGCTGCCAATGTGACGACGATGAGGAAGCTACGAATGGATCGCATTAGAGACCTACGCCATAGCCAATGCCGCGCACAGTCTTGATAAATGTCTTGCCTAACTTCTTGCGCAGACCGTGGATATAAACCTCAACGGCATTACTGCTGACTTCTTCACCCCATGCATAGAGTGCATCTTCAAGTTGGCCGCGCGTGAGGAGACGTCCTGAGCTCTCCATGAGGGTTTGTAGCAAGTTGTATTCCTTCCCCGATATTTCCACCGCGTTTCCATCATGAGATACCGTATGGGCAGTCAAATCCAAAACCACGTTGTCGACGCTTAGGGCGTTGTTGACTCGGCCGCTAAGGCGTCGCGTAATTGCTCGCAGGCGAGCAACGAGTTCCGGAATATCAAAGGGCTTGGTCAGATAGTCATCAGCCCCTGTATCGAGTCCACCGACACGATCGGCAACGCTATCGCGCGCGGTGAGAATGAGTACGGGTAGTGTGGGGCGCAGCTTACGAATCTTTGTTAATACCGATAGGCCATCGCAGTCGGGCAATCCCAAGTCAAGAACTACTACATCGTGCTCCGCCTGCTCCACCAAGAATAACGCACCTTCTCCAGTGCTGACCGAATCGACTACGTAACCTTCTTCGGTTAGCGATTTATCTACCGCGCGAGCTAGATCATGATCATCTTCAACGAGGAGTAAGCGCATAGGTCATTCCAAGATTAGTCAAAGTATTAGCGCCATTATGGGCCGTGTCAGCCAGAAGTGTATCTTCGAGAATCTGTAAACTGCGCAGCCGACCGCGAGCAGGAGATAGAGTACAACTGCCATCGTTACAGCATAAACTTAAGAAGAACTTAATAAGTCGATGTACTACCAAAATATTAATGCTTCAGGTTGACTTCGGCTAGCTATAACAACCTATATAGCGGCTTGAGTATAGCGATAGATTTAAAAGACAAAGAATGAGGACCGTATCTCGACGTGGTTATGTGGTTTTCCCGCATTGTTCCTCGTCGAGTAATTTAGTCTGGAGGTATGCAAAAATGGTGCTTCTTTTGGTTATTAAATCGGCGTATCTCTGATTTCGATGGGCGTGGTTAGATTGCTTATCGATTTAGTTAAGACGAGCCACCCGCTCGCCCAGATTCGAGTTCTTACTCCCCCTGGCGTTTCGGAGCCGGCACCTAAACAAAGGGGCGATCTATTTGATGACTGCTTTAATGACCGGCCTTGTTAAATAGAGGTGTTCTGTGAGCGCCCGTGAGGCTTCCTTTTTTAAACGCCAAAATACAAACTGAAAAATACTTTTCGCAAGCGGAGGCGCCGCCGTTCGTGCCCCGGCAATTCCATAGACCCTCCTCGAAGACCCGCCCCAATGGCAGGCTAATCCAAAGGATTGGGCGCCTGTTTCAATGCAACCGCTGGGTTAGATGACAGCGTTAGGAGCGCTTATTTGGCTTAGATTGCCAGCTTAGAATTAAAGCCGAAATCCGCATAAATCTACGCCTTGAAGGCAATGATGGAGCGGTCGCTGCGTCCCACCACAGGAGATGGTTTGCCAGTGCCGCTAACACGTCTTCCCCATTCGGGTGATCACCTATCGTCGCTGCGGCGATAGGCCTAAGTCACCGTTGTTTTATTTTTCGGCTATAAATAACTAGCAGCCACATGATTACAATTCCTGAGCCATTAGCGATCATGTCGAGTGGGTCTGCATGGCGATAACCTGTGTAAGACTGAGCCCATTCCATGAGCATGCCAAACACCATGGTGCCCGCCGCTAGCAGCCATAGTTCAATGCGTCCACTATAGGATTTAACCGCTAATGCGAAGAGCAATGCGTAGGCAATTGCATGGCCAACTTTGTCGCCATTTTGAATAGCTGGTGCCATCGTTATTGGTGAAAGCGACAGGTATAGCACGCCTGTGACGCACAACCAGAACAATAATTGGAAACTTCTTTTTGACATTCTAAGTTGTGCTCACCTTTGCCTATTAAGCCGCTTAGTTACTGATTAATTTCTTGGTGCAACCGGCTGGATGTACCGATGGCCAACTAGGTAGAACGAACTGGTCGTTTAGAGTGCCCCAACGAACAATCACCTGCAGCGGACCAGCTTCGTCGTGGCTAACCAGTTGCGTGTTCATCGATGTACCGCCCGGTTACCCACCGAGCTTATAATTCATTGAAGTGTTTAGCACAACAGTAACGCCACGGGTCTGGCTATCAATTCACTAATATAGCCAACTCAGCACAGCATTCACTTAACGTGCAGCCCACAACTACACGGGTTGAAAACTCACTCGTATCGACAATCGCGCGAAACATATGTCAACGCCTGGATCCATTATCCAGACGTTATTGACGCATCAGAGATTATCAGTAGGGCATCTACATCAGGTCGGCACAACAATGCAGTAACGCGGTCTTGCAAGCGATCAAGCGGCATCACCAATTCTATTTGTTGATAATCCAATGTTCGCGTGGCACTGGTCGAGAAACAACGCAGCCCTTGCTCTCGTAATTCCGCCTGTCTGGCATCAGACAATGCCATCGCTTGCTCACCATCAAACAATTCAATCGGAATCTCTCCGTTATCTTGTATGAACTGTTGTAAGAACACAGGAATGTGACGACGAGAAATTTCACCAACTCCAAACGAGGGAGAAAGATTCACCTCATTGATGATGGCGCCGTTATCAAACCAAGGGACGGCAATATCGGGTGTGATGATATCTATACCGGCGATATTCAAACCAAACAACTCAGCTGCACGAATCGCGATACTGACGTTCGCGGGATGAATGGTTGCTGCGACATCTTCATCGATGCCACCCCATGCGC
Organism: uncultured Luminiphilus sp.; assembly: GCA_963926325.1. Taxonomy (GTDB): domain Bacteria; phylum Pseudomonadota; class Gammaproteobacteria; order Pseudomonadales; family Halieaceae; genus Luminiphilus. The sequence continues at coordinate 11,995 of CAWUXF010000068.1, forward strand.
TTGATTCAACTCTGCGCAAGCTGACCCGCTCTCCCTCTGCTGGGATGCTATCAGTATCCAAACCGAGGCGTCGTAACTCTATTAAGGCTAAATCATCGATTGGCAGAATGCCAGACCGACACCATGGCACCAAGGAATTCTGCAACTCGACTTCGTTATCAACCAAAGCTTCAACAGTCTGACGTCCATCTCCGACAACTAACATCGGCCAACGCTTGAGTGCATACAGCATCGAACCGTTAGCGATAAAGAGTCGATGACATATTCCCTCCACTTGTCGCTCGACGATAACTTGCTTGCTGGGGGAGATATCCAATGCCAATTGATAGGCTTTTTGCAATGATTTTGGATCAAAAATATCGACAGTGACGCCCTCGCCGCGATCTTTGTCCGAAGGCTTTACGACGACCGGAAATCCAATCTCATTCGCAGCGCTGACAAGTTGTGCTTCCTTGCCTATGAGCTGATGGATAGGTGCAGGTAAACCTCCCATACGCAACAATGCCGCCGTAGCATGCTTATTTTGAGATAACCGTGCACCAAGAAACGAGTCTAGTTCGGTAATGCTGCGATCCATGCGCCGCGCTCTGCTACCCCAGCCTAGCTGGTAAACGCCAACACCTAAATGAAGGAATGGAATCTCCATGGCGTGTGCCGCACCCAGGACTTGCATGGTCGATTGAGTGGAAAAAATGTGCTTCGCCAAGACACTTTGTAGTTTCTCAGTAATTGAATCGAACAACATGACCTTATTGGCGTCGTTAGGCGTTACTCGGAACATCCATAAGCAGGTCTTCATCGTAAAGCGAAGTACATAACGATATATAGAAGTCGGTGTGTGGTGCATAGCTGGAATTGCAATACTAAGAACAAAATTAGCTGGAGTCGTTGAATTAATGTCGATGCTCACAACCGGTATTCGATCAAATACAGGCAATTGAACAAGCTGCAGAAATTCGCGTAAAGCCGCCACTATCATGTGCGCGCACGTGGAGGCAATTTCGCCAGGAGTATCTACTTGAGTCAGAGAGCCGCTAGAACCGGCATCCTCAATTTCAAATTTAAGTACATCGTGTAACCATAATCTGAGCGATGCAAGTTCTTCTGATGTCGGTATTTGGACTTCAATTTTGACGATAAGAGGCGGCTTTTCAAGCAATGATTTTATCTGAGCTGAAGCGTCAATTTTCATATGGCCTATCCGACATTAATCTAATGCTTATTCTCCGCTAAATGTAACATCGCAATACAGCAGATCAGTTAGACCCAGCTTAAACTGCTCGAAATCGTTATGCATTAGCCGATCACATTCAGAGTTCAGCACTGAGGTATCACCTAAAACTACTTAACATATTGAGCGTTTATCGATGTGCTGCTCGGTTACCCATCGCGCGAATAATCCATTGAAGTGGGTAGCGCAACAGTAACGCCATAGGTACGGCTAGCAATAACCAAACTAGAACTCCCGACGCGATAGAAGCGCCATAAGTCGAGATAGAGGCCGAGACGTCTTCGGTAAACATCATCGCGATATCCACGGGATTAATGGTGACAGGCGTGATCCCAGTCAACCACTCCCCAGCCCTGATAAAAGGGATGAAAAGCAGGATTTGCAGCGGATACATGGCGTAATTGCCAATTTGTATGCCTACCTGATTGAGTCCTAGCACATAGGCAACAAGCACCGCTAAAAGGGTGGATATTCCCAGCATGGGTGTCACACCAAGAACGCAACCTGCAGCCAAAGCGAGCGCTAGTTTTTTCGGCGACAGGCCTTGGGACAGCAAGACCTTTATTGGTGCAATCAATCGATCATTGAATATATTGCGCACTTTTTATCCTTATTAGACTGCCATTATAGCGGCATCAACGTGCCATATTGGTTTCTAAGGCTTCCATCATCATCCCCTTTGATCACGCTAGTGTCAGTAGGCTAGCAAGGTTATGCGACGCACGACAACTGGACGCCTCCGGTGGGCAGTTCGCATGTCCAGATGATGCCGTGTGGTGTTCATTTTATAAACCAAAAGTTATCTTTTAAAAGAGGTAGCGCCACGCCATCGCGATAACAAGGCGAGCAGCTGCTCCACCGCCTTCGATTGGTGGGCGGTTCGTTGAGAGGTATGGTGGGGCTTTGACTAAGACTGGCGACCAATCATCCTGAACCCTTGTGCTATACGGGCTGACAGATGTATTGGTGCCCAGAGACGGAATCGAACCGCCGACACGGGGATTTTCAATCCCCTGCTCTACCGACTGAGCTATCTGGGCTGGAGAGGCCGCACATTAAACCCGCACAGCCAACTGTCGTCAAGCGAGATTTTATCCCGCGAGCTTAAACGGCGTTGATATCGGCGTTAAGCGCTGTATTTGTGTGGGTCTGATCTTCAATTAGACCTTCTTTGTCTGCGCTTTTGCGATGATCGGACGCCAGTGTGACGTAAATTGCTGGCAACAGCACGAGTGTGAAGAACGTCCCGATAAGCATGCCCACCACCAAAATAAAGCCAATGCTATTACGCGCTTCTGCGCCCGCGCCGGACACTAACACCAGTGGGAAGTGACCGAGCACAGTAGCGCCCGTCGTCATCAACACAGGTCGCAGGCGGGTGGCCGCGGCAGATTTTATCGCCGCGACTTTATCGAGCCCTTCTTTTTGCGCCTGATTGGCAAATTCAACAATCAGGATTGCATTTTTAGCGACCAGCCCAACCAGTGTCACTAAGCCCACTTGGGAATAGATGTTGACTGTGCTCAATCCTATAAAGGTAATGACCAAGGCGGCAAAGAGTGCGAGCGGGATTGACCCCAGCAAGATGATCAGCGGATCACGAAAGCTATTGAACTGTATGGCGAGCACGAAGAAAACCAGCACCATTGCCACGCCTAAGACACCCATCATGGTATTGCCGTCGCCGCGAAGTTCACGGGACTCGCCCGTGTAATCAACAACATAGTTCATGGGCAAAATATCCGAGGCTTGCTTCTCTATAAAGGCCAGCGCTTGCTCTTTGCTGGTGCCTGGGATTACGCCACCATAGATCTTAAAAGAGTTTGCCTGCTGAAAGCGGGTCAGTGCGCGCGGTGCAGTCACCCGCTCGAGTGTCGCCACCGCGCCAAATGGCACAAGCTCGCCAGAGGGGATGCGAATAGGTACATCCAGTAGTGCCTCTGGCGAGCTGCGCTCACTTTTCTCCATCATCGGTATGACCCGATAGGCGCGGCCTTTGTCATTGTAGCGGGTGACATATCCCTCAGAAATCAGCATGCCCATCTGCCCAGCGACATCGCCGAGACTCATGCCTAAGTCTGCTAAGCGTTGTTTGTCGATTTCATAGCTGCCTTTTACCAGGTCGACGCGCAGGTCGGTGTCGGCATACAGAAACAAACCAGAGGTTTGTGCCGCGCGCACAATTTGTTGTGCATAGGGCAGCATGGTGGCGGCGTCATCTGAACTGGTAATGACTAACTCGACATCAAATTGTCCGGAGGTGGGCAGACCCGAATCGGTGACTGGGAAGGCGTTGATTTCAGGCACCTGCTTTAATGCACCATAAAAGCCGAACATGATCTCTTCAGCTGATTGCTCTCGCTGGTCAGGATGGATCAAATTGTGACCACCATAGGCCGCCGAGGCCATGATCATTTGCCATGTGTCAGCCGACGCAGCGTGCTTATGGAGGATGTCGATGACTTGGTGAAATCCGCGTAAAGTGTCATCAACCGTGCCCTCTGGTGCGGCATCTGCGACTATCGTAAAGCCGCTTTGATCCTCTACCGGCGCTAGCTCTTTCATCGAAAACATGTAGAGCGGCAGTGTAAGACAGCTTAAAAATATACCCGCGAAGATCAGCTGCCAGCGATTTCTTAATGACCAATCTACGACGCTCGCGTAGAGCGTGGCAGTTTTATCAAAGCGCGCGTTTACCCAGCGCGTGGTTCTCGTTTCATGACCTTGGTCTGGGCAGACCCAGGCACTCATAATCGGCGATAGCGTTAGTGCGACGACACCGGAAATCAGTACGGCCATAGCCAGAGAAAAGGCAAACTCGCGAAATAACACGCCAGTTAAACCCGACAAAAATCCGATTGGTGCATAGACCACCGCCAGCGTCAGCGTCATGGCGATGATGGGTGTCAGCAATCTTCGTGATGACGTCAGGGCTGCCTGCCGCCGCGACATACCTTCGCGCAAATTTCGTGCGACGTTCTCAACCACGACAATGGCATCATCGACCACCAAACCGACTGATAACACGATCGCTAAGATGGTGAGTAAATTCAGTGAGAAGCCCATCAAGGACATAGCACCGATCGCGCCGAGGAGTGAAATGGGAATAGTGAGTAGGGGCACTAGGGCGGTGCGGAACGAGCCCATCAGTGCGACGACAACTAACCCCACCAAAAGAATTGTTTCGGTAAGGGTGATGAAAATTTCCGACAGTGCCTCGCGCATATACTCGGTGACGTCATAGGCGATATAGAGTGATAGATCGTCGGGCAAGCTATTATTAATGGCCTCGATTTCCTCGTAGAGCGCATCTGCAACGGCTATTTCACTTGCGCCAGGTACTGGGTAAATCCCCATGAATACGGTGACTTTTTGGTTGTAGCGGCTGACACGTGCGACTTCCATCGCGCCGGCTTCAATACGGGCGACATCGCCTAGTCGAATATCGATACCTTCGCTGCTGCGAAGCAAGATGTTGGCAAAGTCGTCCGCAGTGCTTGCTTCGGTGTTGGTTTGTAGGTCGATCTGCTGTGTGTTGTTGCGGGTCCGTCCAATGGTACCGATAACATTGTTGCGTTCAAGCGCAGTGCGTACCTCGTTGGCATCAACGTCGAGTGCAGCCATACGGAGTGTATCCAGCCATACGCGCATTGCAGGTGGTGTGCCACTATTTATCATACGTTGAACATTGGGAACCGAGGCGAGTCGCGGTTGAATCTTGCGCTGTACTAGATCGGTGATCTCGGCATAGGTTTTATCTTCTGGAACATCGACTGCGAGGTAAAAACTAGCGTAAGGGCTGTCGGTACGCACCACCTCAATTGACGGGTCTTCAGCGCCAGCCGGTAGCTCGAACTTAATCTGGCTGAGCTGCGTTGAAAGCTCCGCGAGTGACTGTGTGTTGTCTTGATTTAAGCGTAACCACACCTTGACTAAACTTGAGGCACTTGTTGACACTGATTCTATGTAATCCACGCCCGGGATACTGCTGGCGACACGCTCTATGGGCTCAGTGACAAAGCCGCGTACGGTCTCAGCACTTGCGCCGGGGTAATAGGTCGAAATTTCCAGCGAGGCACTTTCAATAACCGGGAACTGAATGACCGGTAAAGTTAACGCTGCTCGCAGTCCTGCAAGCAGAACAAGCAGCGATAAAACCACCGCAACCACGGGGCGATTAACAAAAATATCCGTCCATTTTTTGTCGTTGCCATCGCTCATCCTTGGCTGGCCTTATCTTTACGCGCCACGAGGTCACCATCTGCCAGCTTAAAAGCGCCAATACTGGCGACCGTTTCTCCGTCGGCAAGATCACCGCGAATAAATACATTGCCCGCCCGCTCATCGAGGAGTTCAACGCGCCGCAGCGCGGCTCTATAGGGCTTAAATGCGCCGGCCTCAGCGGCATTGAGCACGAACACATGGGGTCCATCGATATCCCAGCGCAGCGCTTGGTTAGGTACTTTGATGGTCACTTGCCTAGGGCCGGTGCGGACTTCAATTTGCACCAGTTCGCCGTGGCGTAACTGTGATGCGTCGATCGTGGCGCGGACATCGTAGGCGCGAATACCGCTGCTATAGGCTTCTGCCACAGCAATGACGACAGCCTCGCCAATAAAGTTGTTGTCTAGGTCGAGCAGTCGTACCGAGTCACCCTCGGCGACATTGGCAACACCCTGCGGCACTTTGAAGTCTATCCAGCGCGTATCTTCAATGCCTATCAGGGTCGTGAGTACTTCGCCGGCCTGCATTAAATCGCTGACATTTTGTCGATAAATACCCAGCTGCCCATCAAAGGGTGCGTGAATAGTGAGCCGACTTATTTGTGCTTCGAGTGCGGCCAG
>CAWUXF010000069.1:0-10206 GCA_963926325.1 uncultured Luminiphilus sp.
GTATAAAAAATAGAGAGGTAACTGATAATGTAATCAAAGGGGAACATCAGGTTCGCCGTCGTATCACTTTGACGAACCTCGCCATTGACCTTGGTCTCAATAGAAATCGCTGTATGGTCTGCAACGGCGTCCGCTGTCACCATCCAGGGTCCAATACTGCCTGAACACGGGAAATTCTTGCCCTGAGTGACATTGAACTTTGCATGACGAACCCAGTCGCGAATAGTCCCCTCGTTCATGAGGGTATAACCTGCAACATAGCTCATAGCCTCCCCCTGAGGTATTCGATGACCTTCCTTGCCGATGATCATCACTATCTCACCCTCGTAATCTAGCTGCGGGCTTTCAGGTGGACGCCATAAATCTTGCTGCGCACCCGTAAACGACTCATATCCTCGCATAAAGAGACTGGGCCATTCTGGGTCGGGGCTGCTGTCCTTATATTCAGCATTCCTATTCGCGTAATTAACACCAATGCAGATGATTTTTTCGGGTCGTACAACCGGCGGCTGAAGGGTCACTTCACTCAAGGCCAAGTCCGCACTCGCGCCGGCAATTTCGGCGGTTAATAGTGAGACGTTAAAGCCGTTCTGTAACTCTTCCAATACTGAGCTGCCTCGACGAGCGCCTATGTCGATAATGCCGCCATTGGTCACAACGCCCCAAGAGGCCTGTCCATTATGTTCAAAGCTAACTATGTTTAAGGTCATGACTAAATCACCGCATTTTTAATGGGTTTACTGGGCGTTGGAAAAGTCTTACGCTCTTTGGCTATCGCGTCGAACCACACCCGCCGAAATTGGGCCAATGCGTTATCACTGACCAAACCCCTTGGCTGAAAATCACCAAAGTTTTCCAACAGTTTTTGCTGTTCCTCAATGATGACTTTATCCTCATAAAATCCAACATACATCTCGTCGCGCAATGTTTCCCCAACGACGTCGTCATTCTTGCTAAAATTGCGCAAATACTCCCAAAAGAAGTGTGTGCTATTGCGGGTCTCAGGCGTCATATATTGGCAGTTTCGGAACTCCAGCAACTCGGGGGTCTCTGCGGCACTGTCCCAGTTAACTGGCCCAAATTGGGTATCCATTAAAAACACACCCGGTGTATACATTCGCACGAAGTTTCGACGATCGACAATTGCATCCTTATTCCAGGGTGTAATTGCTAATAAATACGGTGGCTGCGGACTCGCTCGGTGCCAACGCTCAAACTCAAATCCATTATCCAACTTGGTCACCGCCTGCGCTGAATCGGTGGCATAGTCCTCCGAACCCCCTAGTGTGTTCGTATGAACAAACGCGAGGTGGGAGAAGTCTGCGAGGTTATCGACGATGAGCATCCAATTGGCGTCGTAGTGCAAATAGCAGCGATTGGGTAAACCACACCAGCTGGGATCTTCCAGCGGTTCAAAGTGAGGAATATCTCCCGGGTCAGCCTTCTCAGGCTCGCCCATCCAAATCCATAACATGCCACCGCGATCGACAATCGGGTAACTGTGCACTCGATGATTAGGGCTAATGCGCACCTGGCCGGGAATTTCAACGACGGCACCGGACGCATCATATTTCATACCGTGGTACATACAGCGAATACAGTTGCCTTCAATACGCCCCATCGATAGAGGCCCCGCGCGATGACAGCAGCGATTATCAAGGGCAACATAATCCCCGTCCTCAGTACGAAATATAACGATAGGTTTTTCCAGATAAGTTCGCGACAGCGGCTTACCATCCTCAATTTCGCCTACCCATCCGGCTGCATACCAGCAATTGTACAAAAACCATTCATTGGCTGTGCGTATCAAGAACCCTCTCCCTTTCGACTATACATTGAGCGCCAAACCATTCTGCGGCGCACCTGCATTTACTTAACGTGTTACGCTTTTTACCAAATATACCATCAAACGTCCAGCGAATGGCGCGAATCAACGCAGCTGAATGAGCGCCGAATCGACATTTAAGCGCGCTGGCTGGTTACCTAATATGCCCTATTTCCTTAGTCGTTTGATCTGATTAACAATGCACACTCTTCACTTAATCGTTGCACCAAAACCGGCCTGAAACATGGGTAAAGGGGGGCGCACATGTACGCGCCACAACTACTGTACCCGCCTCTCTCTAGCCCCATAAGGCCAACCCATCTAGTAACGGATGTCAGATGATCCACACCATAACAAACGTCAAAGATACTGCTGACAGCACCGTCCCCGCCACTTGGATTTTGGCGCCTAGCATTTGAGTGCCATAGGGAGCAGCGATTCCCGGTAATATAGAAAAACAGGGCGGCGCGCAAAATAAAATAAGGCATGTTCGTGCAACGTCGTTTAATAGCGGAAACAACGCAATGGCAATTATCGCCAGCGCAGGGCCACCGATTAATCGCACGCCGACACTGCTGAGCACATGCGCAAACTGCACCTTTGGCGGAGGCGCTGCAGTCAAGTTTTCGACAACATTGCCCCCGGCAGTCACCAATGAAGCACCTACATAGAAAAGCGCCAATCCAGTCACCGCGCTTGCCAGTAATTCAAAACTTGAAACCACAATGCCAGGCAACGTCATGCCGGTGAGTGAGCAAGCGAGGCCCACCAACACCGCCACTATAATCGGATTGCCCAGCACCCGCTTCCCGACTTTTTGAAACCGAGCGAACGTTAACTGACCTTGATTACTCGATGCTTCAAAAGCCAACAATGCCAGCGGAAGCAGAATTGCATTCTCGATCAACACCACCGCCACAAAAAATGGCAAGCTAGCATCACCAAACACCTGATGCACCAATGGAAAACCAATGATGATGTTGTTGGGAATACCAACGGCCAAGGCCATAGTGGCTGCCTCCTCAAGGCTGCCTCCCAATACAAAGCGCCCAACTAGCCACATGAGCACCACCAAGATAAGGGCGATGACTAAATAAAAGCGCAAAAATCGGTTATCAATCACTTCTGTAATCGACAGGCTAGAAAGCGATAAAATCAGCACCGCGGGTATAGCGACAGTAATCAAAAAACGGCCCAGGCCTACAATCTGATCTGGCGTAAAAACCTGGATTTTTGCAGCGCTATAGCCCAGCAGCGCCGTCACCAAAAGCGGACCTACAATGACAAAAATATCAAACATAAGAATCGTCAATCCTATCTGATGTGCGTGGACGCAACTATAGTTAACATGTTACCTTTATTATTATCGAGTCATTGCTTCACGTCGACATCAAGGAAAAAACCATGTCAGATATCCCCGCTTTTGATGACAACGTGCTGCGCGCCAAAAGCTATCTATCCCGTTTTGCACAGCAGACCACGAGCCACTACATTAACGGTGCGTGGACGCCAACCGATGGGCGCGAGACCTACGACAATATAGCGCCATCTGACAACCTAAGTCTCGGAAAAGTCGTTGCCGGAAGCGCTGCTGATATGGACCGTGCTTGCGAAGCAGCCGATGCTGCCTTTGCGAGCTGGAGCGAAATGCCAGGCAGCGCGCGGAAAAAGTTACTGCATCATTTTGCCGACCTCATTGAAAAGCGTGCAGACGAAATCGCTCTAGTTGAGTCTACTGACTGTGGACAACCTATTCGATTCATGAAACAAGCCGCCATCCGTGGCGCCGCTAATTTTCGGTTCTTCGCGGACAAAGCGCCCGAGGCCCGAAATGGACTCTCGCTCTTCCAAGAGGATCACACCAACTATACGGTCCGCAGCCCCATTGGCCCAGTGGGTATTATCACACCTTGGAACACGCCTTTTATGCTCTCAACCTGGAAAATCGCGCCAGCGTTAGCGGCCGGTTGCACGGTGGTACATAAGCCCGCAGAACTGACCCCATTATCGGCCACATTGCTCGCCGAAATAAGTCAGGAAGCGGGAATTCCCGCTGGCGTCTGGAATATGGTGCACGGCTTTGGAGAAACTGTTGGGCGGCGTCTCACCGAGCACAAAGCTATTAAAGCCGTTGCGCTAGTAGGTGAAACAGCCACGGGCAGCCACATCATGCGTCAAGGCGCAGATACGCTAAAGCGTGTCCATTTTGAACTCGGCGGTAAGAACCCCGTCATTGTCTTTGACGATGCTGACTTCGAGCGCGCATTAGACGCGGTAGTCTTTATGATTTACAGCTTAAATGGCCAGCGCTGCACCTCGAGTTCGCGTCTACTCATTCACAACACTATTAAAGATAAGTTCCTCGCTGCTGTACAAGCGCGAGTGGAGAATCTTCAGGTAGGCCACCCGCTAGACCCAAGTACTGAAGTCGGGCCCCTCGTGCACCAAGATCACTTCAACAAAGTCCTCAGTTACTTCGCTATCGCACAGGAAGATGGTGCAACCGTCGCAGCCGGTGGATATCGTCGCGAGGATTTAGGTGATGGCAACTATCTGGCCCCAACCTTATTCACCCATGCCAACAACAGTATGCGTATTGCCCGCGAGGAGATTTTTGGTCCGGTGCTGACCGCTATTGGCTTTAACACCGAGGCAGAAGCCATTGCGATCGCCAACGATACAGACTACGGACTTTCGGGCTATATTTGGACGCAAGATACAGGCCGCGCTATGCGGATGGCGCAGAAAATACAAGCGGGTATGCTCTGGGTTAACTCTGAGAATAACCGTAACTTACCGTCGCCATTTGGCGGTATGAAAATGAGCGGCATTGGACGAGATGGCGGTGACTATAGCTTTGATTTTTATATGGAAACAAAGAATGTTTGCATCGCCCACGACACCCACAAGGTCCCGGTTATCGGGCGCTAATTAGGAGAAATGACAATGGGAGAAATTGCATTAGCAGCGAAAATTACCCATGTTCCTTCGATGTATCTATCGGAAATGGACGGCCCTCACAAAGGATGTCGTGATGCAGCCATTGCGGGACACCAAGAAATCTCACGTCGAGCCCGTGAGCTCGGCGTCGACACCATTGTGGTGTTTGATACCCACTGGTTGGTTAACTCGGGGTATCACATTAATAATGCATCCCACTTTAAAGACATATACACCAGCAACGAATTGCCCCACTTTATTAAAAACATGCCCTATGAGTACGATGGTAACCCAGCGTTGGGTGAATTAATCGCCACGGCGGCAGTGGATGCGGGAATTAATACCCGCGCACATTCCGACACAACGTTAGCACTTGAGTACGGCACACTAGTCCCTATGCGTTACATGAACGAAGACCGCCATTTTAAGGTCGTATCGATCTCTGCAAACTGCGCTGTGCACGATTTAAATGACAGCGGGAAGTTAGGTCGCGCTGTGCGCAATGCAGTCGAGCAGCATTATGATGGCAAAGTTGCCGTGCTCGCTTCGGGATCGATGTCGCATCGCTTTGCACAGAATGGCGTGTCCCAGGACTATTTGCATAAAGTATGGTCGCCTATGTTAGAGCGCATGGATCATGAAGTGGTCCGTATGTGGGAGCGCGGAGACTGGGTAGAGTTCATTGAGATGCTTCCTGAGTATTCCGATAAATGCCATGGCGAAGGCTTCATGCATGATACAGCTATGCTTTTAGGGGTTATGGGCTGGGATCACTATCGGGGCAAGGTCGAGGTGGTTACCCCCTACTTCGGCAGCTCAGGCACCGGGCAAATCAACGCCATTTTCCCACTGCAATAAACGCCTTGATTCCCAGAGAACAACTGCTATGCCACATCTAATTGTAGAATATGCCAATAACCTCACCGAGGAAGATCTTAATATTCCCGTCTTACTCAAATCACTTTGCGATACCGCAGTCGCAACAGGTTTGTTTCCGGAGACAGGCTTGAGGGCGCGCGCATATCGGGCTGATCATCAGTATGTTGGCACGGGCAACCCAGATAATAGCTTCGTCCATGTCGCGATGAATATAGGTAAAGGACGCGAACTTTTAGAACGACAAAATGCCGGACAACGGCTCTTTGATACGCTCAAAGAACACATGGCTCCCCTCATGACACAGCAAAAAATTGCGCTGTCTTTTGAAATGCGTGAACTGGCAGAAGTTAAATTCAACTACAAAAATACCTGAGGTCAAAATGCTAACTGATGTCGCCGTAAGGGCTGCTGCCGACGCGCTCTACAATGCCGAAAAAAATCGTCAGCAAATATCTCCCATTACGCTTACATATCCTGACATGGATATGGATGACGCCTACCGAGTGCAGCGCGCATGGGTTGATCGAAAAATTGCCGATGGCGACAAAATAAGCGGTTACAAAATTGGACTGACATCTCGTGCAATGCAGATGGCTATGAATATCAATACACCCGACTTTGGTATCTTGCTCGACAGCATGCACTTCGCCAACAATGCCACTATTCCTTGTGCAGATTTCCTAGATCCAAGAATTGAAGTCGAGTTGGGTTTTGTTATGAAAAAACGCCTTTTTGGCGACAATATCACCATTGAACAAGTCCTGGATGCGACCGATTATGTCGTCCCTTCACTGGAGCTAATCGCTGCGCGAAGCTTCCGGAGCGACCCGAAAACGGGGTACACCCGAACCGTTTTTGACACCATCTCCGACAATGCCGCGAACGCCGGTTATATCGTGGGTGATCAGCGTTTTGCACCTAATGAAATAGATCTGCGTTGGGCCGGCGCCATTCTTTATCTAAACGGTGAAGTTGAGGAAACGGGTCTCGCAGCGGGTGTACAAGACCATCCCGCTAAAGGTATCTGTTGGGTATGCAAACGATTTGCTCCGCACGGCGTGGCAATAGAGCCCGGTCAATTTGTTTTAAGTGGGTCTTTCACGCGTCCAGTGACGGTCAATCCAGGGGACTTACTTACCTGCGACTACGGCGCCTTGGGCGCCATCAATGTGACATTTACTTAAAGGCTTCGTTCAAGGACTATCATTATGGATTTACCTAAGAACGCGTTTTTACTCGCACTCCAAGAAAAACGAACCTTATATGGTTGCTGGCTTGGCCTGCCCGATCCGAATGTTGCTGAAATTGCCGCGACTGCGGGCTGGGACTGGCTGCTCATCGACCATGAACACGCCCCTTTTGAACTCTCAGATGTCCTCTCACATCTACGAACAATTGCGCCCTATCCTGTTGCCCCGCTAGTACGCCCAGTCAATGATGATCCATCACTACTAAAAAAATTCCTAGAAATGGGCGTTCAAACGTTTGTCATACCAATGATCGACACCGCCGAGCAAGCGGCGGCATGCGCAGCCGCGGTGTACTATCCACCCAAAGGCCTGCGCGGTGTGGGAACATCGCTGGCGCGCGCGGCCAGATGGAATCAAGTACCAGGTTATCTTCATCACGCCAATGATGAAATTTGCCTCATTGTGCAGGCCGAAACAGTGACTGCACTTGAAAATCTAGATGCCATTTTAGCGGTGCCTGGTGTGCACGGTGTTTTTATTGGACCTTCAGACCTTGCTGCTTCCATGGGCAAAATCGGGCAAAGTAATGATTCGTCACTAGAAACAGCAGTTCTAGACAGCATCATTAAAATTAAAGCAGCGGGTAAAGTCGCCGGCATACTCACGTTAAACGACGCAATGATCGAAAAGTGCACGCATGCGGGTGCCGACTTCATTGGCGTAGCAGTAGATACCCTATTACTGGGTGATGCGATGCGAGCTGGCGCCGCTGCGCGCAAATAACGACGTATTTGCCTTAATCAAAATAGGTAGTAAAGAGACCGATACGCGCTGGCGCAGTTCAGTTATCTATACGGCTCCCGTACTTCGTTCTTACGCTATTCCTGCAAACACTTGCTATGGCACGCTTGCCTTGCCCCCCTTTTTTATCGCTGTCTTAGTCTATCGGCGGCAGATCTGCTTTGCTGACTACAAGTATACAAAGTACGCGTTTACGGTATTATTTATAACTGTTTCACGGTCGGGTCAATTCGATGGTTGCGCAACAGCACGCGTTGATTAATATCTCAAACACTCAAATGATTATAAATAGATGACCTGACTGAATTCGGCAGCCACACCCTGCTGATTAATTAATTCATTGCTAAGATCAAATCTGGAGAGTATCGCGATGACAAAGAAACACCGTATGAAAATGTATGCAACCGCGATCTTGTGGCTGTTCTATATTTTGTTTTTCCCGTCGCAGGCACTTAGTGCAGATTATGGTGAGAATGTATCGGCGGGTGGATATATCTCGACTAATGGTATCGAGATGTACTACGAGGTTTACGGCGAGGGGGATCCGTTAGTACTGATCCACGGCAGTGGGCAAAGCATCAAAGACATGAGCCATCAGATTGACGGCTTCAAAGGTCGTTATCAAGTAATCGTAGCGGATAGTCGCGCACACGGTAAGTCAGCGATGGCAGAAACGCAGATGACATACCGTCAAATGGCCGCCGACTGGGCGGGACTCATTGGCGCGCTGACAGAGCAACCAGTGCGTATTATCGGTTGGAGTGACGGCGGCAATATTAGCTTAGAATTAGCGAGAGCGTATCCTAGTTTGGTTAATAGGCTAGCCGTGATGGGCGCAAATCTAGCGCCGGGCGAAATGGCAGTGTATCCCTGGGCTGCGGAATGGGTTCTCCGTGAATCAGCTAATATCGAGACACAAATCGCAGCGGGAGATTCTAGTCAGAACTGGCAGGCTTTGCGGCAGCAGTTTTATCTGCTCCGCGAATTGCCCGACATGACGTTGGAGGAGCTATCTACTATCCAAGCGCCCGTATTAGTAATGGCCGGGGATAGAGATATTATCCGTGAAGAACATAGCCTGCTTATTTACCAAACCTTACCCAACGCGCACCTCGCGATTTTCCCTGGCGAAACTCACTTTACACCGAGTACAGACCCTGAGCTATTTAATAGAACAGTTGCTCGCTTCATGTCGCAGCCTTATGCTCGACCTGATTCAAAAACAGTCATTTTGGGCCATTAAACGGATTTTTTGGATGTTTCGACACCTGAGTTTCAAACGCATTATTGCGACAAGTTTATTACTAATGCTCCACCAGATCTCGTTCGCAGGTGATGCAAGCAGCGAACCCGCAAGCGCTCAAGCCATACAGCAAACTCCCTTAATAGCGACTGCTGGGGCTGAGATAGCAAACACGGATTGGCACACCGGTGGCGGTGACGCGAGCCAGCGCTACTATTCAACGTTAGATGATGTCAATCGAGACAACGTTAGCGCACTGGGATATGCGTGGCACCATGATTTGCCATCGGAACACGGCTACGAAGCGACACCCCTTGTGGTTGACGGCGTCATGTATGGCAGTGGACCTATGGGGACTGCATTTGCACTGAATGCGGTCACCGGCGATCTAATATGGCGGTTTGAGCCCGATATTGATTTAGGTTTTGTTCGCAAGGTTTGCTGTGGCGTCGTTAATCGCGGCGTAGCACTGCGGGATGACCATGTCTATGTTGGCTCCCTCGATGGGTATCTATACGCGCTCGAAGCCAAGACTGGCGAGATAGCTTGGCGGGTCGATACCTTCGTTGATCGCGCGCGGGGTTACACCATTACCGGCGCACCTTACATCGCTGGAGATGTCGTGGTTATCGGCAATGCTGGTGCTGAATTCGACGCTCGTGGATATATCACTGCCTACGATGCCAGTTCCGGAGAACTACGATGGCGTTTTTACACGGTACCTAAAAGTGCAGAAGGGCCCCATGAACACCCCGCCCTCGAAGCGGCGGCTAAAAGCTGGGATGCAAAGAGCCTTTGGCACGTTGGCCTGGGGGGCACAGTCTGGGATGCGATGGCTTATGACCCCCATTTAAATCTTTTATATGTGGGAACAGGAAATGCTGCGCCCTACCCACGCAAGCTTCGTAGCCCAGCCGGTGGTGATAATTTATATCTAGTCTCTATTTTAGCCATCAATCCTACCTCGGGAGATTTGGCTTGGCATTACCAAACGACGCCGGGTGATAACTGGGACTACACAGCCACCCAAAAAATGATTCTGGCCGATCTAAAGATCGACGGCGAAGATCGTCAGGTCATTATGCAGGCACCCAAAAATGGTTTCTTTTATGTGCTCGACCGGCGCACCGGCGCGCTGATTTCAGCCGAGCCCTACGCCGCGGTTAACTGGGCTAGCCACATCGACAAGGACTCAGGTCGGCCTGTTGAGACTGCACAAGCTGAATATTTTGATGCGCCGAAGCTTATTTTTCCCGGGCCGCAGGGTGCGCACAATTGGCAGCCCATGTCTTACAGCCCACAAACCGGCTTGGTCTATATTCCCGTTA
>CAWUXF010000070.1:0-11762 GCA_963926325.1 uncultured Luminiphilus sp.
GCAAACCTCAGCGGCTTGCAGACCTAGGCGTAGTTGAAGGTGCTGACGTGACCTACTTAGCCGATTCTCTTGAGCCGCTGACTGCTGAAGTGCAGCTTTGGCATGAGAACGGTGAGCTGGCGATTGAGGCTAATTATGTCAACGGAAAGCAAGAAGGCTTGGCTCGTATGTGGTGGGATAACGGTC
Source organism: uncultured Luminiphilus sp. (assembly GCA_963926325.1). Lineage (GTDB taxonomy): Bacteria > Pseudomonadota > Gammaproteobacteria > Pseudomonadales > Halieaceae > Luminiphilus. The sequence continues at coordinate 187 of CAWUXF010000070.1, forward strand.
GGCCGTGGTCGGAGAGGAATTATGTCAATGGTGAGACAGAAGGCTGGCACCGTGTGTGGCATGAGAACGGTGAGCTGGAGTTTGAGAGGACTTATGTCAATGGTAAGATAGAAGGGTTGAATCGTTGGTGGCATTACAACGGTGAGCTAAAGGGAGAGAATAATTTGGTCAATGGTAAGCGAGAAGGCTTGCAGCGTAGGTGGAATGGGGCCGGTAAGCTGCAGTCAGAAATCTGCTACGAGGGCGGAGAGGAAGTGGCCATGACTCATTGCACGCCCTAAGCTGCCTGAAGCCCCCGAGCGAAAGGGGCTACTTTTTAAAACCGAAAGTCACCCTTTGCAAACGGCAGTGCCACCCCCATCGCGCGGAGAACGCAAACAGCCCCCCCCGCCCCTTGGATTACTGGGCGTTTTGGATCGAGTGTGGGGTGCTTTTCGAGGCGGTCTGTATGGTACATTCGACACCTATACAGGCTGAGATCCTTTATCTGTATAGGCCTAGAGACGTAATGGTGCCCGAGGCCGGAATCGAACCGGCACGCCTGCAATAGGCGGGAGATTTTAAGTCTCCTGTGTCTACCAATTTCACCACCCGGGCAGAGTGGGGTTTTCAGCCAGAATACTGAACAACCAGGGGCTTTTGTTCTGCTGCTAGAAGTACTCGTCTCTGTACTCAGATCAAACAGTGCCTAACCGATGCCTTTCGATACACGCTTACCGGTTGTTGCGACTAACGTGAAGATCAAAACGATTAAACCTAAGTCTATAAAGCAGCGGCGCAAGTATACGGGGTAGCAGGCCATGATGTGAAGCAAATACAACTGACATTCATCTGTTAAAGCAGAACTTTTTCGATTCTATTAGAAGCGCACAAACTGGCCTAGACGTTTAACCAAATTAATCTTATGGGTTAATCGCGCTCCACACGTACCGAGCAAGTACAACAGTGGCAGTTAGGTGCCTACTGAACACGATTGGTATTGAGCGGCTGCAGAGAGCATAACTTAACACGATGACCTCTGGTTGCTCCATGATTTGACGCGCTGCACACAAGCGCTATGGATCATTGGCCATCAGGAGGTTGCGTTGTAACCACAATGTACGTTTAAGTGCCTAAATCTCGACGAGCGCATTTAAGATCCATAAAACACAAGATTTAGGTTGTTAAAGCCTTAACAGACGCCGAAAATAACCAAAAAATTAGGAGTCGTATATTTTGGCAGTTCAAAGAGGACAATTTGGCTCGCGGGTCGGCTTTATCATGGCAGCAGCCGGTTCAGCCGTTGGGCTAGGCAACATTTGGGGCTTTCCTACACAAGCAGCCAGCAACGGTGGCGCTGCTTTTGTTCTGGTTTATTTGGTGTTGGCTTTCCTACTGGCCTACCCAATACTCATGGCCGAGCTACTCATCGGTCGGCATACTCACGGCAATGCCGTTACAGCTTTAAGCAGCTTAAGCGCTCGCCCGGTTGTCAAGGCTATTGGCGCTGGCACAGGCTTACTCGGCATTGTGACCGCAAGCTTAATCTTAAGTTTTTATGGGATTGTGGCAGGCTGGATGCTGGGTTATACCGCCTCCTACCCGCTCGACTTTGTCGGCATGAATTCCGCTGCACAGTGGCTCGAGACCGACAGCATTAATAGAAATATCATACTGATGCTAACTTTTATGATGATGACCGTGGGTATCGTTATTGGCGGTGTTCATGACGGGATAGAACGCTGGTCTACCAGACTGATGCCCGTACTTATCGTTTCGCTGATTGCACTGGCCCTATACGTTTTTACGCTTGACGGCGCCATGACTGGCCTCAAGGTTTACCTCCTGCCCGACCTGTCAAAAGTCATGTCAGGTGGTCTCATTCTTAATGCGCTGGGCTCCGCATTTTTTTCGCTATCACTCGGCGTGGGTACCATGTTGATTTACGGTTCTTACTTATCCGATAAGGAGCATCTACCCTCTATCGGGGCCTTGGTTGCGCTCGTTGATGTAGGCATTGCCGTACTGGCTGGTTTTCTCATACTGCCTGCAATGTATGTTGCCGCTGAGCGAGGCGTTGAGATTTTCGATGCCACCGGTGCCCTGCTGTCAGAAGACACACTTATATTCAGCGTGCTGCCCGCACTTTTCGAAACACTCGGCAGTGTTGGTGCTATTGTGGCCACCGCATTTTTCGGCCTGATGAGTATTGCTGCACTGACCTCGTCCATCTCAATACTTGAGGTCCCTGTCGCTTTTCTTGTCGAACACTACCGCTGGACGCGCCGCTGGGCTGCACTGATTGCTGGACTCGCGATCGCCGGTTTGAGCACAGCTATCATCTTAAATTTCAGCCAACTGTTCGGTCTAGTAATTACTCTAAGTACCCGTTACGGCCAGCCGCTGCTGGGTTTTATGATGTGCTTGTTCGTAGGCTGGGTTTGGAATCGCAACTCGGTACTGCTTGAACTGCAGAAGAATGACAGTGGCGTTGAGCACACTTGGTTTTGGCGCATTTGGCCGCTTTACGTAAAAACTGTTTGCCCTATTATTGTGGCGGTAATATTAATTCGCTCAGTCTTTTGAGCGGCCTTTTTCAAAAAGACTGTCAAGACGGCCACTGTTAAACAGTGCGCCGTACGTCAAGCTAACAACCATAAAAATGACCGCGACCCAGTCATGGGTTTCAACGTACACCCAGGCACTAAAAACGAACATGCCTACGCACAGACCAATAACTACAATTTTTAACATCGGCATTAAACACCTCTCGTCTTGTATAACCCACTGCTTTTTTCGGCCACTGTAGCCGAATATGGTGGCCTCGTTACAGAACACTCATATTGAAATAACCAAACAAAGGCTATACTGATTTCCGCTCATGTGCCTGCGGCAGGCGTCTTGGGCGCCCCATGATCCCGAGACCAAGGGCGACCATCGCAACTTGCGTAGTTTGGACAATCTCGCGTGCAACCGCGGCACGGCAAGCGCTCTGCGGCTGCCGCGGGCGCGGTCATTGGCTTAGGTTCTGCCGTTGAATTCATTACTTTACCTCGTTACTGAGCATTATATTATTGGCATTGATCAAGCTTTGAAACTCTTGGCCACGATCTTCTAGCACGGCGCTAAGGGCTTTTTCCATGAGCCATCGCGATTGATTTGTGTAAGCGTAAATACAGGCATGCACAGCCGCATCATGCCAGTTCTCAACGGAGCATTCGCTTGAATACTGCTCGAAGCTTGCCAGCGCGGTGATTAAGTCTGCGATGTGTTTAGGACACTCACAGTTTAACGTCGATTTTAGATCACGCGCCGCATTGAGCTCACTATCACTAAAGGTACGGTCTTTTACCCTGACTAAGTCCCCCAAATCAAACTCACCTTGCTCGGTTTGATGCGCCACGGCAACCCGGCCCACTTCAAATGCCAATCGGGCAGGATCGGGTGGGAACGGCATGGCCCTCATATCACGACGGGCCAAATCTTCTAGCCACTTATCATTGCCTAGCCGGTAGACAACCAGTGTACGCTCAGCGCCAATACGCTTAGCGAGCGCCTCTATACCGTTAAGCTGGCCCGTGGATCCTGCAGGACATTCAACCACTAGCATGTCTGCGGGCTCATTGAGTTGCAGTTGATCTACAGCTGCCGTTAAATCTCCGCGCATTAAATAAGCGCTAATAGCAGAAATGCACCCTTGATGCTCTTCTAGCCATCGGCATAACTCAGCGCCCACAAATACCACTTGAGGTTTTCGTGGTGGCAAAGTCTTTGCGAGCTTGCGGCTACGATTTTGTACGAGCATTTCCAACGTTTTTCGTTCGCTTTTCGCTATTTCCCCGATCCGCGCACCGTCGGCAACTAGCATTGCAACAATCTGCAAATGTTCTAGGTCAGACTGGGTATACTGACGACGCCCAGACACTGTCTTGTGACTTGCACCCAAGCCGTACCGACGCTCCCAAACGCGCAGCGTGTCTGGCTTGAGCCCGGTCAATCGAGCAACTGTGCCAATTCCGTAAAGGGGTCTGGGTTCAAGTAATGTCGCGTCTTTGTTCTCAGTATTCATCACAATCACTTTGTCCTGAATTAATGTTGTCTAGGTTTACGGGGTGAAAAACGGATCAGATCTCTCAAAAATGCCTTTTTGACCAAGTTTTGTTTACCCATTTAGTAGACAAAAATAAGATTTAGTAATCCTTTGTCCTGATTTAGGCCGTATACCCCACACGAAACCCGACTGCATTTACTGGAACAGGGATACATACGATGAATAGCGCAGATCACAGTGACGACAAAGACCTTGAGCTCATGTTTGCGGAAGCGCGTCGGTATGCGCTTTTAACGCCGGAGCAAGAGCGGGAAATTGATGGCCGCAAGTGGGGCGCCGTGCGTGCTCTACATCATCTATTTGTCGATGTGCCCTCGCTACGGGAGTATCTCGCGTATTTTTGTGGACAATGCTTGAAAAACCCACCAGATATTGGCCGTTTCGCCAATCGTGACCAGCACTTTGTGTTGCGGCGAGAGCTTGCCACCTACTTTGCCGACGGTGCTCATAGCGCCGAAGCGCAGACACTGCACCAGAAACTGCTCAGCGCTCGCTCGGTCAAGATACGGCACACCTTGGCAGATAACTTGCAGTTGCCAGCCAGTCTGACGATTGGTATGGCTGTTGCGATGTTGCGCCGCTCGGGCGGCCAGTTTTCAGATAGCGTTGCGGACGCAATCGGAACTTGGGAGCGCCAATGGGACGAACCGCCCAAAGCGATTGTGTTGGCGCGAGAAGAAACTAAAGCACTGCGCCAGTACCTACGTGTGTACACCGAGGCGAGAGATGCGCTGGTCATGCACAACTTGCGTCTGGTCTACTCTATTGCTGCGCGTTCCCGCAACCGTGGCGTCAGCTACTTAGATTTAGTCCAAGAAGGCACCCTCGGGCTGATCCGTGCCGCAGAGAAGTTCGAATTTGAAAAAGGCTTTCGTTTCAGTACCTACTGCTTTAACTGGATAACCCAAGCGGTGCGTCGCTATGTAGGGGACGTGGGTAGTCTGATCCGCTTTCCGACACATGTGCAAGAACAAATGAGTCGGCTGTACAAAGAAAAAGCCATTGAGCACGCGCGTACTGGCTTCGAACCTAAAGACGAGGAGCTCGCCGGTAGACTGGGTATGGATGTCAATCGGACACGAGAATTACTGCAGCTACGAAATATGGGCGTATCTCTGGATGCACCGCGCTTCGATGACGGCGAAGGTACGATAGTCGATAACATTATCGGCGACACCTACGGCGGCACCGAAGATAGTGCTGAACAAATTTCTTTAAATAAGTTTTTAGGTGGCGTTATTGATCAACTTGAACAAGCTGAACGACAGGTGGTCACTGCACGTTGGGGCTTACATGATGGACCACCCATGTCGCGCACAGAGATCGCCGACATCATGGGTGTGAGCCGTGAATGGGTGCGTCAGCTAGAGCGCAATGCGCTAAAGAAACTTCGCGCCAAGACCGCGGTGCAGGACGCGTTTGAAGACTACAGCGCGGTTAGTACCTACTGAGCAATTCGTCCCCTGGTTGCATTGTCTAGGCCGCAAAGACATGCAACCGTTCAACCATCCGAGGGGGCGTTGACGCTGCACGTGTTTTCCAGTGCGTCGTCCCTAGCGAGGCTTTGTACGCGCCAGAATATCGATAAGCGCACTGTCTAAACTTGCGAAATTGAATGTGAAACCCTCTGCTGCAAGCCGCTCAGGGAGTACCTTTTGCCCCGACAATAAAAGTTCATTGGCCATTTCGCCCAGCAGTAGACGCATAGCAAAACCCGGTACACCCATGTTAAATAAAGTCGGCTTGCGGTTCGCTAAAATAGTTGCAAACTCCTTATGCCTTACCGGCGCGGGAGCGGTGACATTATAGGCGCCAGTGCTCGCACTATTGGCGATGAGATATTGAATGGCGCGAATGACGTCCCAGCGATGTACCCAACTCAGCCACTGTCCGCCACTCCCCATCCAGCTGCCAACACCCATCTTAAAAGACTGCATCATGGGTTTAAGCGCACCACCATCCCGGTCGAAAACAACCCCCAAGCGCAAAGCCACCACCCGTGTACCCAAGGACTCTGCACGCACAGCAGCGCTCTCCCACTGCTGGCATAACGCTGCTGAAAACCCCGCACCTGCTGGGCTTGTCTCAGTAAATTGAGCCTCATCAGAATGACCGTAGTAGCCAATTGCACTGGCACTTAGCAATACTCTAGGGGGTACGTTTAGACCCGACATCCAGTCGACCAAGCCCTGCGTTAGCGCGACTCGGCTAGCGACGATTTCTGCCTTGTAAGCATCGCTCCAACGCTTGTCAGCCAGTGAGGCGCCCGCTAAATTGATCACCGCATCAACAGGATCCTTGATCTGCGTTAAATGAGTGATGTAGCGTTGACTTGGCCCTGACTCGCATGGCGAGCGCGACAAAATGGTGACTGTATCGCCCTGAGACAAAAGTTCCGGTACCAGTGCCCTGCCGATAAAGCCTGTACCACCGGTAATCAATACGTGCATTTCGCTTCTCCCTATTGCTGCAAGCTGTCACGCAGCTCACTTATTGAGCAGTCTAACAAAGTAGCTAAAAAAGCAACCAAAATGACATACCGCTCGTATATGCACTATGCCGCATATTTCAGAACATCTTAGCGAATATTTTAAGCGTTACACTCAGTGGGTGGTACTTACTGGCGCAGGCGTCAGCGTTGCATCTGGTATTCCCACCTATAGAGACGTCAACGGTAGCTGGCTACGTAACCGCCCTATTCAACACCAAGAGTTTGTTCGCCACTTTAGTAGTCGACAGCGCTACTGGGGGCGATCCATGATTGGCTGGCCTGGTGTGCGCGACGCGCAGCCTAACGCGATGCATTTAGCATTAACCCGCTTTGAAGCCGCAGGATACGCCGACCTACTGATCACCCAAAATGTTGACCGACTGCACCAGCGCGCGGGTTATCGTCGTGCGGTTGATCTACACGGTCGGCTCGATAGGGTTAAATGCCTCGACTGCGGCGCGGGTTATGAGCGTGAGTACGTTCAAGGCCATCTCATACGACTCAACCCACAGCATCATCAGTTCGCCGCTGCCGCCAGGCCTGATGGCGATGCCGACTTGGCAGATGAAGATGTCGCCAATATCCGCGTATTTGATTGTGAAGCCTGCGGCGGTACGTTAATGCCCGATGTTGTTTTTTTTGGCGGCACCATTCCTCGCGAGCGCGTGCAACACTGTGAAACAGCCGTTGCGTCTGCTCAGGGACTATTGGTTGTCGGCAGTTCGTTACAAGTTTACTCTGGATATCGTTTTTGCAAGCAGGCCATTGCGCTTGGCAAGCAGCTCATAATCATCAACGAAGGCAAAACCCGCGCAGATGATTTAGCAACGCTAAAAATTCAAGACGAGGCGCTTCATCATTTGCGCACGGCGATCGACCTACTACCGAATAACGCTAAAATTAGTGACTAAACTTACAACGCACTGATCAACTCAAGCGACCGAATAGGAACCCTCTCCAATGTCTGATTTAACGATTTACTGGTTTCGGAGTGACTTAAGATTAAGCGATCTCCCGGGGTTATGCGCCGCCGCAGAACGAGGTCCAGTGCTGCCTGTCTTTATTTATGACGATAATGAAGGCGGTGACTGGTCGGTAGGCAGCGCCAGCCGCTGGTGGCTGCACGGCAGTCTACAAGCCCTAGCTGCAGATATTGCAAGCAGTGGTGGCAAGCTGCTGCTACGTCGCGGCGATAGCAGAGATGTGCTTAAGCAGTTGCTAACTGAAACCGGCGCGACCGCCGTCATGGCCAGTAAACAATACCAACCTTGGTCCGATGCGCTTGAAAAAGATATCCATACGCAACTTACCGAACACAATGTGTTGTTTAAGCGCTATCCAGGAACATTACTATTTGAGCCCGGTGATATTTTGACCGGCGGCGGCACATTATTTAAAGTCTTCACGCCATTCTGGCGCGCTTGCCTGCGTGCGACACCACCTGCACCGACCCGTCCCGTACCAACGGTTAATTGGGCTTCCCCCGCGATCGCCAGTGAAACACTAGACAGCTGGCAACTCAGGCCGACGCAACCCAATTGGGCGGCAGAGTGGCCCGCGCAGTGGCAGCCCGGCGAAGAGAACGCCGCTGCGGCACTGACGCAATTCTTAGCTGAGCGGGTTGAGCACTACAGCCTAGGACGGGACTTTCCTGCCGAGGTCCATACTTCACATTTATCTCCCCATCTACATTTTGGCGAGATATCACCGCGCCAAGTTTGGCATACCGCGCAGCGGCTAAAAGCACAAGATTCCACACTAAGTGATGCAACCGATAAGTTTTTGAGTGAGCTGGGTTGGCGTGAGTTTTGCCATCAGTTACTGACATTATTTCCTGAGATGCCCGAACGGTCATTTAAGTCCGCGTTTGATTTTTTCCCATGGCAAAACAATCCCGATTATCTAAAGGCGTGGCAGCGGGGGCAGACAGGTTATCCAATCGTGGACGCCGGTATGCGTGAGCTGTGGCACACCGGCTTTATGCACAATCGCGTACGCATGATTACCGCCTCGTTTTTGACCAAGCACCTGCTCTGCCACTGGCAACTTGGCGAACAATGGTTTTGGGACTGCCTACTCGATGCAAACCTGGCCGCCAATGCCTGTAGTTGGCAGTGGGTAGCGGGGTCAGGAGCCGATGCTTCGCCCTACTTCAGAATATTCAACCCGATAGCACAGGGCGAGAAGTTTGACAAAACTGGTGAGTACACACGTAAGTGGATACCCGAGCTTGCCGCGCTACCCGACAAATATCTGCACAAGCCTTGGGAGGCCCCTGAGCTGACCTTACGCACAGCGAATATCGAGCTGGGCACGCATTACCCACACCCGATTGTTGATCATAAACAGGCGCGTGAGGCGGCGCTTGACGCCTATGGTGCAGTTAGAGCACTAAGCCAAGGCGTGTGATCTAGTGACTCTGACTTAGAAAACACCCTATTCAATAAACGATGTCTTCTTCAGTGAAATGCGCTTGCGCTCGATTGTTCGTCGATTATTCGTCGATAATCGCAACTGCCCGTGTCCATCCTGCTGATGCGCCACGAATTTTATGTGGGAAACAGCTAATAGTGAAGCCTGTTGCGGGTAACGCTTCTAAGTTATGTAACTTCTCAAGATGACAGTAGCCAATATCGCGACCCGCTTTATGCCCTTCCCAAATCAAACTTGCATCGCCGCTCTTGTTGTACTTTTCCAGTGTATGCGAGAAAGGTGCATCCCAGCTCCAAGCATCCGTTCCAGTCACTCGGATACCTCGTTCCAGTAAATACATCGTTGCGTCATAGCCCATGCCTGCACCTGAATCAACGTAGTCAGGCGCGCCGTAGCGCTGACCTGCACGGGTATTCACTACAACGATCTCCATTGGACTTAAAGTATGTCCAATTCGGGCGAGCTCGGCTTCGACATCTGCGGCCGTCACCACGTAGCCGTCGGCCATATCGCGAAAATCGAGTTTTACACCCGGTTGAAAACACCAGTCTAGGGGCACTTCATCAATAGTAATCGAGCGCTCTTTTTCACCCGAGGCTTGGTTCATGGTGCTGTGAAAGTGATATGGCGCATCGAGGTGGGTGCCGTTATGCGTCGACAGCTGGACAAACTCCATAGCCCAGCCCTCGCCATCGGGTAAATCTTCTTTAGCAACACCTGGGAAAAACATGGCTACCTGCTCTGCACCTTCATCATGCCGCACGTAATCAATGTTAGGCTTCATCATCGGTGGATCGCTAATCACATCGTTTTCTAAGTAGATCGACAGATCAATAAATCGTCGCATGGATAATGCCCCTTTAACCCAAATCCAGTACCCTATAGATTGCAGTAGGCTGCCACGGAATGCCAGTAATGAACCAAAAAACCGGATTGATTCTCTCGGGCGGCGGAGCCAGAGCCGCATACCAAGTAGGGGTATTACAAGCTATTGCCGACATTCTACCCCCAGAGACCCGTCAACCTTTTCCAATAATAACCGGCACCTCCGCAGGCGCTATTAATGCGCTTGCCTTAGCCGGCAGACCGGGTAACTTCCGCAGCCGCACGCGTGCGCTGACAACCATGTGGGGCTCTCTAGAAAGCGGTTCGATCTACCAAACGAGTTTGTCAGGTGTTACACGCAATGCGTTACAGATTTTCTGGGCAACATTGAACAGTCGCTATGCGAAGGGAAAGTCGTTAGCACTGCTCGACAATAGCCCGCTGCGAGAGCTGTTAGAGGACATTATTCAGTTCACCCACATTGAAAGGGCTATCGCCAGCGGTGAGCTCGATGCAGTGGCAGTTACCGCAATGAACTACAGCTCGGGACGCTCGACTACTTTTTACCAGAGTCATCACACAATCCGTCCCTGGACCCGTTCCCGGCGCGACAGCATTGCCACCGAGCTAGGCGTCGAGCATTTGCTCGCCTCATCTGCATTACCGACCCTCTTCCCCGCGACCCCCATTGGCGACGAGTTCTTTGGCGATGGCGCGCTGCGTCAAATACGCCCGCTAAGCCCAGCGATACACCTGGGGGCTGAACGACTGCTCATTATCGGTGTGCGGGAAACCACACAACCCAATGGCTTGGGGAGCTCGGTGGAGTCGATGACGCCACCGACCATACCGCAGGTATTAGGACAAATGCTAAATGCGGTGTTCCTAGATGCGGTGGAAGCCGATTTAGAAACTTTACAGCGTCTAAATAAGCTGCTTTCGGGTTTGAGTAATAAGCAACAAACGGCGTTAGGCATGGAAAAACTGCGTCCTATAGAGACGCTGACTATTTCACCTTCGCGGCCACTCGCGGATATCGCACAAGAGCACTATCACGAGCTACCTCGGTCTATGCGGATGTTTCTTAAAGCGACACGCTCAATTAAAGATTCGGGGTCCGGCGGTGCACTGAGTTATATCTTGTTTGAACAGGGCTATTGCCAACGATTGATCGAATTGGGCTACGCCGACGCCATGGAACAGTCCGAGGCGATACAAGCATTTTTTGCCCTTTCGACCGTCTTTCATGGTGAGAAAAAAGCATCCCTCTGGAATTTCGCAGGCCCCGTGGTGCGCAGACCCGCAGGTACGATGAAAAAAGCATGGTTGGATCTTCTTGGCAAAAAACAACGAAGGGTATAACTTAGCGCCCTCACTGAATTCATTAGGATCCACAGCATGCATCACTCAATTGGAGCGGCCACTATCGCGATCTTTTTCGCAGGATTGGCGTCAGCAGAACCCTTTCCCTCCACTTATACACCCCTGCCATCGCAGCCGACGTTAATTACTAACGCAACAATTTTAACCGGCGATGGCACACGCTTAGACAGTGCCAATCTGTACTTTGCCGATGGCAAAATACAATGGCTTGGCGCGGGCAGTACGGCGGAAAACACCGTCACAATTGACGCACAGGGGCGCTGGGTAACACCTGGGTTAATCGACGTCCATTCACATTTGGGCGTTTATCCTAGCCCAGACGTTGGTGCCCATTCTGATGGTAACGAAGCCACC
>CAWUXF010000071.1:0-19821 GCA_963926325.1 uncultured Luminiphilus sp.
AATACAAAGATGCCCAGTCTCGGCAAATGAAATTGCATGCTCCATGGTCTCGCGGTCTCGAATTTCCCCAATCAAAATGACATCGGGTGCCTGACGAAGGGTGTTTTTCAAAGCATTGTGCCAACTGCGGGTATCCACGCCCACTTCCCGCTGATTGATGATCGATTTTTTATGTCGATGCACGTATTCCACTGGGTCCTCAATGGTCACGATATGTCCACTCGAATTACTATTTCGATAATCGATCATCGCCGCCAAAGAGGTCGATTTACCTGACCCTGTGGCGCCAACAAACAGGATCAATCCGCGTTTACGCATGATTAAATCCGTCATAATCTTGGGCAAGCCCAAGCTTTGCCAACTGGGAATCTCCGTTACAATATTGCGGGCGACAATACTGACCTCATTGCGCTGCATGAAAAGGTTGACACGAAAACGACCCGAACCAGGTACTGAAACTGCGAGATTAAGCTCCAGTTCAAGCCTAAATTCTTCGCGTTGCAGATCATCCATAATTTCGTCAGCAACAACTTTGATCTCACCAGGGCTTAGCACCGTCGCGGCGATGGGTCGCATTTGCCCATCAAACTTTGCGCAGGGCGGCGCACCTGTACTCAAATAGAGGTCTGAGCCATCTTGCTCCGCTAAGATTTTTAGCCATTCGATAATACGTGCCGCCATCGATCCCGATCTCCGTTCGAGGTTGACTAACTGTTAAATCAGCAGCCAAGCTAACCATTAACAATGACCATTAACCATAGATGCATATTGCCACACAAATTGACGAATCTGCCCTGTACGAATATAACCGCAACGCCGTAAACTTGCGCTGCTTAATAAACTGCGGAACACTCCGCCGGTAGCCCTATTGTGGGCAACGGCCCTGTTAAGGAACTTAAGTGAATTCACAGCCTCATTACCATCGCGCTGTCGTAAAAAGTGCGGCCAACGATAAAACCTTAGCCGGCATTCGTCGCGGCATCGAAAAGGAGGGCCTGCGCGTTTCAAAAGACCACGGTATGCTGGCGCAAACACCGCACCCAAAGTCATTGGGCGCAGCCCTCACCCATGAACTCATAACAACCGATTACTCTGAATCACTCCTTGAATTCATCACGCCACCCAGCACAGATATTTCAGAGAACTTACAGGTCCTGTCAAAAATCCATCGATATACTGCATCAATGCTCGATGGCGAACTGATCTGGGGCGCAAGCATGCCCTGCATCGTGACAGGCGATCGTGGCATCCCGATTGCCCATTACGGTAGCTCTTGTATTGGTCAGATGAAGCGTGTCTATCGCAACGGCCTAGGCGCCCGCTACGGCCGCATGATGCAAGCGATTGCCGGCATCCATTACAACTTCTCTATGCCTGACAGCTTCTGGACACAGGCATGGTCCGAGGCAGGCGGTATCGGCAAACTTCAAGAGTTCAAAACTGAGGGTTATCTTGGACTCATTCGTAATTTTTTTAACCGGGTTTGGTTACTTATTTACCTGATGGGTGCATCCCCCGCTGTCTGTGCCAGTTTCCTCTCAGGTAATCGCAACCACCACTTAGTGCCAGTGGACGAAACCGCCAGCAGCTTATACCTTCCCTATGCAACGTCGCTGCGCATGGGCGACTTGGGGTATAACAGTGAAGCGCAAAAGGGCATTCAAATTTGCTACAACTCGCTGGATAACTATATCAAAGCACTGCATGAGGCCATTCTGACGCCGCATCCCGACTACGGTGACATTCACCTGACTGATGACGGCGAACGCGCGCAGCTCAGTAACAGTTTGCTGCAAATAGAAAATGAGTTTTATAGCCCGATTCGACCCAAACGGGTCAGTCGCAGCGGCGAGGCACCAATCGCAGCGCTGGCTCGCGGAGGAATTGAATACATCGAAGTTCGCTGCGTCGACATCAATCCTTTTCTGCCACTGGGAATCGACGAACAAACGATGCGACTACTGGATGTCTTCTTGGTCGACTGCCTACTGAGTGACAGCCCGCTTTGCGACGAAGCCGGCCAGCGGCGAAATACTGAAAACTTGCGCCGCGTCGTAGACTGCGGCCGCGATCCAGATTTGATGTTGCACGACGGCGATAAAGAGATCGCCTTTAGCGTACTAGCAGAACAGCTGCTTAACCAAATGGCCGACACAGCAGCATTACTGGATCGCGATCACGGTGGTACGGGGCATACCGATGCAATCAAGATGGCTAGAGGACGCCTGGCTGATCCCGATAGCACGCCATCAGGCCGCATATTGACAGAAATGCGCGAACAGAAAATGCCGTTTTGGCAGCTGGCACTCAATTACTCTCGCCACTGGGATAAACAATTCCGGAGCGAGGTGCTCTCCGATGAGGAGCAACAATACTTCGCCCAGCTGGCAGTTGAATCAATAGATAAGCAAAAGTTGTTAGAAGCCGATGATAGCGTGTCATTTGACAGCTATCTGACCCAATTCTTTGCCCAGTACCAGGAACTCGCTCCATGAAAATCAATGACCTCAGCAACCGACAGATCTTTGCGTTAATCGCGCTCATTACCGCCCTGTCGATGAGCTTTGCACTCTACCTGCAATACGTCGTTGAACTCGCTGTCTGCCCGCTATGTTTTACTCAGCGTGTCTTCGTTATTGGCGCAGGTATTATCGCGGCCATAGCCGCGCTACACGGCCCCAGTAGCGCGCTTGGCCAACGCCTATATGGCGTGGGCATATTAGCGATGGTGGCTATCGGCGGTGGATTCGCAGGCCGTCATGTTTGGTTACAACATCTGCCCATAGATGAGGTGCCCGCCTGCGGCCCGAGCGTTGAGTACATGCTACAGACACTGCCATTCAGCGACACGCTAACTATCCTACTGATGGGTGACGGTAACTGCGCCGATGTAGTTTGGACATTTTTAGGCCTCAGTATTCCCGAGCTAACCCTCGCAATGTTTTTTGCGCTAGGAATAAGCACTTTATGGCTTATCTTTAGAGCAAAAACACAATGAAGACACCCAATTACTCTCACAATAGGCCATAAAAAAGGGTGGCCGCTTAAGCGGCCACCCCCCAAAGAGTGACACGTGATTATTTCATCTACCGGTCACTCTACTGCTCACACAAGTACACACAGGCACTCCAGCGCACTTTGATCAGGTTGTGTTACTCAGCCACAACAACCTTAATCAGCTCGACATCAAACACCAATGTTGCATTTGGCCCAATGACTTGGCCTGCGCCACCCGCCCCATAGGCGAGATCAGCGGGAATGACGAGCTTATACGTAGCGCCTTCTTGCATTAGCTGCAACGCTTCAGTCCAACCGGCAATCACTTGCTCGACGCCAAAAGTGACCGTCTCTCCGCGGGCATAGGAGCTATCAAACTCGGTGCCGTCAATCAGCGTGCCCCGGTAATGCACCTCAACAGAGTCTCCGGCAGTCGGCGTGGCACCTGATCCCGCTTCAATAACTTCATATTGCAGGCCCGATTCGGTGACCACAACGCCATCACGTGCTGCGTTTTCCGCTAGAAAAGTAGCACCCGCATCCATATTGGTCGTCGCCGCAGCTGCTTGCTCCGCCTGAGCCTCTTCTTCTAGCTTTTGCTGAAACGCCACCAGTTCAGCATTGATTTCCTCATCGGTGAGCTTCGCTTCAGCGTTGTCAAAAGCATCTCGCAACCCCTGAGCATACGCTTCAACATCGAGCATCATGCCATCTGTTTTCATCCGTTGTCCCATACGCAGCGCTACGCCATAGCTCAGACGCTCCGAGGGGGTTTCCAATGTTAGAGGCTCGGCCTCTGGCGCCGGCTCTTGGCAGGCGGTAAGTACACCCGCGAACAATGGCGCGAGCAAGAAAGTCGCTGTGCGACGCTTAGCAGAAAAAACCATGAATTCAGTCCTATAGTTAAAATAAAAAAATGTTGTCAGTGGGATGGTACTTTGCCGCATGGCCAAGCGCCACCCCAATACTAAAGCGTTCAACTGATGTTCAGCCCAGCTTCGCGCAGCTGAGATAACAACGGCGCCACGGCTTCATCAGTAATTCCAGCCTCCAAAAAGACTCGATCTAGGTTATCACCTAGCAGTACAGAACAAGGTATTTGAGCATCACAATTGGGCATTAGTTCCAATAACAGATCAGCCAAATGCTGCTCCGCCGCTAACTCCATCGATAACAGCTGCCGATAACCCGCGTCGCGCCCGCTAGCGACGCACCAACGTTGCCGCAGTTGTCGCAGCGGCAGCACCACCTCGTCAACCCAGGCAGAAATATGTAGCCGGCTGCGACGGTGCTCCGCCTTCGACCAAGCAATACCGCGCTCAGCCAGCCAAGCAGCAAATAACAGCTCCAAAATTACGACTTGATAATCCTCTTGGAACCTCAGCAGGGTTTCACGTAAATCCTTATGCCCATAAAGCATTAACGCGAAGCGCCAAAATTGACTATCGGTAGTCGACATATAACGCCTCCTTTTGCGCCCTGTTAAGTGACTTGATCGCCGCTTCACGCTGCTGTGCTTCGCTGCGAGAGGCCGCTGGCTCAGACCAGCACAGGGTTACAGGGCGACGACATGCAGTATATTTGGCACCCCCGGACAGTTCACCGTTGTGTTGTCGAATGCGTCGCATAAGATCAGTGGTTACGCCGGCATACAGTGTTCCGTCTGCACAGCCGAGCAAATACACATGCCAAGTACCAGTCGTCATTTAGTTGCACCAGACTCAACCGTGACATCAGTTTTTATAGGACAATTTCTCAAACGTTTTTCCCAAGCAATACGAATGCTATAGTACCCTTGTCAGCGGCGCTGGTTTGCTCAACGATATCGTTCGACACATAATCAATTCGCTATTCTAATCTGTTGTACCACTATTAATTGAGGAACCGCCATGAGCGAGAACATTCTGCACGTTACCGACGCCAACTTCGAGTCTGAAGTACTCTCTGCTGAGCATCCAGTATTGGTCGATTTTTGGGCAGAGTGGTGTGGTCCTTGCAAAATGATTGCACCCATTCTTGAAGAAGTAGCCAGTGAGTATGCGGGTCGCCTCAAAGTATGCAAAGTTGATGTTGATTCGAATCCCGGCACACCCGAAAAATTTGGCATTCGCGGTATACCAACATTGATGGTGTTTAAAGGTGGTAATGCTGTCGATACCAAAGTCGGCGCACTGTCTAAGACACAGCTTAGTGAATTTGTAGACAGCTGCATTTAAAAACTGGGCAGCGAGCCCGTGCAGACTTGGCGCGGGCTTATCACCACCGCTAACGCAGGCGGCCTAGAGAAATATTTGTGTTTAGCTTTACCAACACATGCTATGGATTCGTAACGTCAGGACTAGACGAAGCGCCTCTAGAGTGCTAGCTTACGACTTGCAGCGGGGTAATACGTCTCACCTCTTTGGCAAATCCTTCGTAATATCGCCACACACCGTCATTAATAGTGATCCAGACCGTGGCTAGGTTTGTCATCTTACCCGCATGTTCAATGTTTTAAATAGCGCATCATCGGATGTTTGCACCCCCCCCTTTTTTTTACTCCTCACCGGAAGTTACTAGTGGACGAACAAAACAGCTCTGAAAGTACAGAAAACCAGGTTGCCGATACCAGCACAGCTGGCAGCGAACCTATTGCCCAAGTCGTTGCGGAAGTCACGACCCAACCTGAGGTTGTCGATAGCAATAATTCAGTTGATGCCAGCGGTCCGCAGGCCAGCGAATCAGACGTTGGCAATGGCCGCACGTTAAAACTCAATCCTCGCGCCAGCGATGGTCAGGGTGATGCGGCAGACAGTGGCAATGAAAATGGCGGTGCCGAAGTCGAAGCGCAGACCAATAGCGACGGCAGCGACAGTGACAGTGACAGTAGCGATGACAGCAATGCGGGCAGTAATGGTCGTAATGGTCGCCGCGGTCGCCAGCGACGTCCGAAGCGTGATCCGAACGTTCCCAGCGCGAACCCCATGAGTCTCACCGAGCTCAAGACTAAGTCGACACAAGAGCTGATCGACATGGCGCGTGAGATGGGTCTTGAGAATATGGCTCGCTCGCGTAAACAGGATATTATTTTCGCACTCCTCAAGCGTCACGCTAAGAGCGGCGAGGATATCTGGGGCGACGGTGTACTCGAAATCCTACAGGATGGCTTTGGCTTCCTGCGCTCATCAGACAGCTCTTATCTGGCAGGTCCAGACGATATTTACGTCAGTCCTAGTCAGATTCGCCGCTTTAATTTACGCACCGGCGATAGCATCACCGGCATGATTCGCCCCCCTAAAGATAGCGAGCGTTACTTTGCGCTATTGAAGGTCCGCGACGTCAACTTTGAATCTCCTGAGAGTGCTAAGGCTAAGATCCTATTTGAGAATCTGACACCGCTGTTCCCGGACGACCGGTTAACGCTCGAAACGGGCAATGGCAGCACTGAAGACATGACTGGTCGTATCATCGACCTGTGCGCACCCATTGGTAAAGGCCAGCGAGGTCTTTTGGTCGCACCGCCTAAGGCGGGAAAGACCATCATGATGCAAAACATGGCCCAAGCGATCATTACCAACAATCCTGAGTGTTACATCATTGTTCTGCTCATTGACGAGCGCCCAGAGGAAGTCACCGAGATGCAACGCTCAGTGGGTATTCGTGGCGCAGAAGTCGTGGCTTCAACTTTTGACGAACCGCCATCGCGGCACGTTCAAGTAGCCGATATGGTGATCGAAAAAGCCAAACGTCTGGTTGAACATAAACGCGATGTGGTGATTTTACTCGACTCGATTACCCGTTTGGCGCGCGCATACAATACCGTGGTACCGAGCTCAGGCAAGGTACTCACCGGCGGTGTCGACGCCCACGCGTTAGAGCGCCCCAAGCGCTTCTTTGGAGCGGCACGGAATATTGAAGAGGGTGGCAGTCTGTCCATCATCGCAACAGCACTGGTCGATACCGGCTCAAAAATGGACGAAGTCATCTACGAAGAATTCAAGGGCACCGGCAACATGGAACTGCACTTGGATCGCAAAATTGCGGAGAAGCGCGTCTACCCTGCCATTAATATTCGTCGTTCTGGCACCCGCCGCGAAGAGTTGCTGACCAGCGAAGATGAACTACACCGCATGTGGATTTTGCGTAAGTTGTTGCACAGCATGGAAGATTTGCCAGCGCTCGAGTTCTTGTTCGATAAGCTCAAGGACACCAAGAGCAATGACGAATTCTTTGCCTCGATGAAGCGCAAATAAGGAAATAGCATGGCCGTACGGTTTAACGATCTCCGGGATTTTATCGCGGACTTGGAAGCCCGCGGTGAGTTAGTTCGAATTAAAGCCGAGGTTGATCCAAACCTTGAAATGACCGAGATTGCCGACCGTACCTTACGCGGCGGCGGCCCGGCCTTGTTATTCGAAAACCCTAAAGGTTACGACATGCCGGTACTGGCGAACTTATTTGGTACCGAAGCGCGCGTTGCACGGGGTATGGGCGCGGAGTCAGTGACTGCACTGCGTGAAATTGGGGAGCTACTCGCTTACCTACGCCAGCCTGATCCACCTGAGGGGATGCGTGACCTTATCGACAAAGCGCCGCTGCTAAAAAAGGTGCTTAATATGGGGCCGCGGGTAATCAGCCGTCCGCCCTGCCAGCAGATTGTCAAAACGGGTGATGAAGTCGATCTAACAAAGCTACCGGTTCAAACTTGCTGGCCTGGAGATGTAGGCCCATTAGTTACCTGGCCATTAGTGGTCACGCGTGGCCCAGAAAAATCCCGCATGAATCTAGGGATTTATCGTATGCAACTGCTCGGGCCGCGCAAGTTGATCATGCGCTGGCTATCACATCGTGGTGGCGCGCTAGACTTTCGCGACTGGCAGCTGAAGTATCCGGGCAAACGCTATCCTGTTGCTATCGCCCTAGGCGCCGACCCCGCCACCACGTTGGGCGCGGTGACACCGGTGCCCGATACACTGTCTGAATATGCCTTTGCAGGCCTTTTGCGTGGCAGTAAAACCGATCTGGCGAACTGTTTAACGCAGGGCTGTCGCGACAACAAACTGCAGGTACCCGCGCACGCCGAGATCATTCTAGAGGGTTACATTGATCCGGATGAGATGGCCGACGAGGGGCCTTACGGTGATCACACCGGCTACTACAACGAAGTTGAGCGTTTCCCCGTGTTCACCGTCGAAACCATGACCACGCGTAAAGATCCGATTTACCACAGTACCTATACCGGCAGACCGCCCGATGAGCCCGCTATTTTAGGCGTCGCCTTAAACGAAGTATTCGTGCCGCTACTGCGCAAGCAATTTCCAGAGATTATTGATTTTTATCTACCCCCTGAGGGCTGCTCCTACCGTATGGCGGTGGTCGCCATGCGCAAAGAGTATCCGGGACATGCCAAGCGCGTGATGCTGGGTGTCTGGTCCTATTTGCGTCAATTTATGTATACCAAGTTTATTATTGTCGTCGACGACGATGTCGATGCCCGCTCATGGGAAGACGTAATTTGGGCAATGACAACTCGAATGGATCCCCGTCGAGACTGCGTCTTCGTTGACAATACGCCAATTGATTACCTGGATTTCGCATCGCCAGTCGCCGGTCTGGGCTCTAAGGTGGGCATGGATGCTACCAACAAGTGGCCTGGTGAGACAGATCGAGAGTGGGGTACCCCCATTGAAATGAGTGCGTCCGTAAAAACACGAGTCGATGACCTGTGGCAGACTCTGGGTATCGAACTACCAGGTCGAACCCGCTAGAACGCAGGATCTGCCCACAAATTATTTTGTCGGCAGTGACTTGGTGGGCATAGGTAGCGACGGTAAATCGCCGACACACAACGATACCGCTTCACGAAGCAAAGCGTCTGCGCCTACATTATCCCCCTGCGCCTCACACAGGCGAGCCAGCTCAACACAAATCTCAGGGCTCGACCCCAGCTGATAAGCCTCTTGCAGGTGCTGCATCGCCTCATCCCATGCCTCAGCTTGCAGCGCTATGCGCCCTGCTGCCAATAAAAGCGCGGGCTCATGTCGCTGCTGCTGAAGCCAGCGCGCAATTATTTTTAGCGTCTTTTCTGGTCTCGCGACCGGAAAAATACCGACTAAACACAAGAGTTCATTAGACCATTGTTTTTCTAAGCTATCGAATAAAACTCGCT
Source organism: uncultured Luminiphilus sp. (assembly GCA_963926325.1). Classification (GTDB taxonomy): domain Bacteria; phylum Pseudomonadota; class Gammaproteobacteria; order Pseudomonadales; family Halieaceae; genus Luminiphilus. The sequence continues at coordinate 9,146 of CAWUXF010000071.1, forward strand.
CGGCTTTGCCGTGTGAACCTATCGCCACCAAACGCTGTAAATACCGACGTAATAGCGATGCCTCTTTTTCAAGTGCTGCAGGTACTGCCTGCCAAAGCGTATTCAGCGCCTGCTCTGCATCGGCTGACTTCACATTGACTTGGGCGAGAAGCGCATCCCATGTTTGTAACTCCAGCTGCTGAAGTTGTGCCGTGGGAATTACCTGATGTTTGCGCAGCTCGGGTAGCAAAGCTCTCAGTGAATCCCAATCGTGCAAACAGCTGTAAGCCCTAGCCAAGAGATCCAGCACGTAAGGATGTTTGCTCGCATTGCGCCGCGCCCGCACCAATGTCGCCAGCGCCTGCTCATAGCGACCAGCAGACAACTGCAGTTCTGCATGCGTCAACTCCAGAGCCACCACGGCATCAGATTCCACCAACTCAGCATTACCGAGGTAGCGATGCATGCCCTCTAAATCCTCAAGACGAAAACTAGCACGCGCAGCCGTTAAGTAATTCAGCAAGGGGGCCTTGCTATAACGTGCGGCACGCAATAGTTGCTTGCGGGATCGAGACCAGTTCCCCTCAATAAAGTTAATCAACCCGCGGTTAGTTAGGGCTTCGGCATTACGAGATTTACGCCCCCCCAGCCAATCCATCATGGTCGAGCGAGCCGACAAACCTGAGCGCAATGCCCCTAAAACCAAGGCGAGTAACCACCAGCCACCAAGCCATAGCAACAAGCCTACCCAGAGACTAGTCTCAATGGTCGTTTCGCCAAAGCTCAATAATAACAGCCCCGGGTCCTGCTCAATTAAAGCGATCAAACTGGCGCCCAACAAAAGGCCCAGTAGTGCAAGTATTAATAGACGGCGCATAGTTAATTCACCACGCGCGCAGTTTGGATAGCACGTATCGCACCATCGAGTGCCTGTCGCGAGGGCAGCAAATCAGGCAGGGTGGGCGAAATCGGCGCAGCCGCTAGTATCTGCAGCTCAGCCAGCATGGCATCAATTCGGGCGGGATCGGCGGACCGCAGATCTTCAGCAAAACGCGCAGCAGCACCCGTGGCCGTCACGTAGAGTGATTGATTGCCGGAGATCAGCGCAATTTGCCCCTGCTCTAACAACATGCGTAAATTTTGTCGAGCGAGCGCCTCCCACTGTGGCGTCATCAAGGCTGCGGTCGCCTCAGTACGATCTCTAATAATCACGTAGCTGGACAGTTTGGACAATGCCAGCTGCCATCCAGCTTGAGCCCGCTCAAGCAAACCGCCGTCGCTCAGATTAACAGCGACTTGAACTGGCGCAGCCTCCTGAGTGTCAATTGCAACGGCTTCAGCCTGACGGATCAATGCGGAAAAACGTGCATGTAGACCAATGACATCCACCGACGGCAAGCTCCGTAATGCGGCACGATCCATGGCAATCGCACGACGGGCAGCATCGAAGACGGGATCATTGGCCTGTAACAGCAAATCGTCGGCATTGCCCAGCAATGCCACTGCAGAATCTACGTCTCGTGCTACAAGCAAACGTTGACTCGCCAGGCGCACAAGAAATGTCGATTCTTGTAACAACCAAGAGCGCCGATCCGTACCGGTGAGTCGCGCTAATTGTGCTTCGAGTTCGGCTAAACGATTATCGAATCGACGCAGTATATCCTCCTGGGAGAGCCGATTGTCTTGCGCCGTTTCACGCATTTGAGCGAGTGATTGATTGTCCGCCTCTGCAACAATCGTCAGCTGCTGCTCAATCGATTGCCGCAGGTCCCGCTCCATTTCAGTCAGTGCTGCTAACTGGCTACTTCGCTCCTCGGACAAGCTCGCTAAATTCCCGCTGATCGATTGCCAACGCGCATCGCGGGCATCTAACCACGGCTTGCCCTGCCAGACTGCCAGCCAAGCTGCCGCGGCAATGAGTAGTAAAATCAACGCTACTAGGCTTCGGGCGAAGCCATCTCGAGAATACTTCACTGTGGACTCCGGTACATTAGGCTGCGGTTCAACAACATCGTCAGCACCCGCCGTAACCACAGTAGGCGCACTAGCTTCAGGACTATCCGCCTGTACTTCTTCCGTCATAATGTCCTCCTGATTCAGCTCTGGTGCTGTTCGATGCTCAATTAATTCGAGGAAGGCTTGATCGCTTGCATCCTTCGCCGTCCATACAGAAGTCCAGCCCAACTGGGTCGCGAATGACGCTAACCGTGCTGAGGGAACGACAACTGGCTCATGGCATAGATTAGGTTGCCCGCCCGCGGCAAGCAACTCCGTCAGCTGCTTCAGCGTTTCGCCACTATTCGCCTGAAAGATCAAACGCCCAACACGCGCAAGATTTTCGGCAAAAGTCACCGCATCTATTGGCTCAACTTGTCGACGATAACAAACGTATTCAAGTACTACCGCCGAGCGAGCGGTTAACACTTCCGCGAGTAGCTGGCGACCACCGTCACCCTTCACTATCACCACCCGCTCGCCCGACAAGTCATTCAGTTCGGGAAGTGCCAACAAACCCTCAGAATTAGCGTTGCTTGGTACAACGACATCAAGCCCAGCAGCACGTAAGTTGGCGGCAGTCCGCTCGCCAACCGCCAGTATCTTTACGCCACTGCATCTCAAGCGCTCTTCGAGTAACGGCAAACCGTAACTAACGGCATTTGCACTGATGAACACGACCCGATCGTCAGGCTCAAATTCCGGCACAGCAGAAAATGCATCTTCCGCTAATGGCGCGATTTGGATAATGGGCTGAACCCAAACTGGCCAGTCCGAACTACGAAGTAAGTCTGCCGTGCGGCTGCCATCATCCGCGGGGCGCGTGACAACAACCGTCGGTTTCATCCACGCACCGCGCTAAGAATTGCTTCTGCACCGTCGGCTAACAGCTGATCGGCTACCGCAAAGCCCAGTGCATCAGGATCTGCACCCCGACCTTCGGCCTCCAATAATTGACTTCCATCCGGGCTGCCAACTCGAGCTCGAAGCCACAACTGATCGCCATCGATAATCGCATAACTGGCAATAGGCACGTCACAGCCGCCGTTGAGCCGGCGCACGCAGGCACGCTCTGCCGTCACACAGCGCGCCGTTATATCGTGCTGAAGCGGCGCTAATAGCGCAGTAACACGTTCATCATCAGCCCGGTATTCGATGCCGACAGCACCCTGCCCGCCGGCAGGCAAGCACAGTTCCGGTGCAATACAGGCGCCAATCCGCGCCTCAAACCCGAGGCGTATCAAACCAGCACTCGCTAAGATGATGGCATCGAATTCTCCGGCATCGAGCTTAGCTAACCGCGTATTGACATTGCCGCGGAGAAAACCAATCTTTAAGTCGGGACGATAGCGCGTAATCTGACTAGCACGGCGTAAGCTCGAGGTACCCAAGCGCGCGCCGTGGGCGAGTTCATCGAAACTTTGACAGCCAACGAGCGCATCTCGTGGATCTTCACGTTCGCAGATAACCCCCAAGGTCAGCCCGTCGGGCAAGGTCATTGGAACATCTTTCATGGAGTGCACGGCGATATCGGCTCGCCCATCGAGTAACGCGGTCTCAAGCTCTTTAACAAACAAGCCCTTACCACCCACTTTGTAAAGCGGCTGATCGAGAATTTGATCGCCACGCGAGGTCATACCAAGCAGCGAAACATCTATATCAACCTCGAGGCTGCGCAGGCGATTGGCAACATAGTGGGCCTGCCACAGCGCGAGCGGACTCTCACGGGTTGCAATAACAATTTTCGACACGGATCTTCCTCTAATCACACCCACTAAGTGACATAGATAGCCACGGCCACACGGTTAAAAAGGTGTACCGTGCGATCAAAGTACAAAGCTTACCACGGGGCGGGCTGGAACTTCCCAAGATGCTATACTACGCACCGTTTAAACACAGCTGCAATGGTACTAACGGGAGACTTGATGACTGACAATAACAACGCCACCAGCGATCTATGGGGCGGGCGCTTCAGCGAAGCCACCGATGCCTTTGTACAGCGATTCACCGCCTCCCACGAGTTTGACCGTCAGCTCGCCGATCACGATATCGCCGGGTCAAAGGCACATGCACATATGCTGAACGCGGTGGGTGTACTCACAGATGATGAATATAGCGCCATTACAGAGGGTTTAACGCAAATTGCTGCTGAAATCCATGCCGGTCAGTTTAACTGGCAAGTAGCACGCGAAGATGTCCATATGAACATCGAAGCACGACTCACAGAACTGGTGGGAGCGGCGGGTAAAAAGCTCCACACAGGCCGATCACGTAATGACCAAGTGGCCACAGATATTCGCTTGTACCTGCGCGAAGCCATCGACGGTGTCAGCGGTGAGCTGACCCGACTTCAGCAAGGCATTATCGGCCTTGCTGCCCAAAACACCGACACCATCATGCCGGGCTTTACCCACCTGCAAGTGGCGCAACCAGTAACATTTGGCCATCATTTACTCGCTTGGAACGAGATGCTCGAACGCGATTATGGACGGCTGCAAGACTGTCGTCAGCGACTCAATCGGTGCCCACTTGGCGCGGCAGCACTGGCCGGCACCACCTTTCCGATCGATCGTGTCATGACCGCTGAACATCTCGGCTTCGACGGGCCTACGCTAAATTCACTGGACTCAGTCGCAGACAGGGACTTTGCCATCGAATTCTGTGCGGCCAGCGCACTGTTAATGACTCACTTGTCGCGGATGTCTGAGGAACTCATTATTTGGACCTCTGCGCAATTTAACTTTATCGACATCCCCGATCGATTTTGCACTGGGTCATCGATAATGCCGCAAAAGAAAAATCCTGATGTTCCCGAATTGGTGCGTGGCAAAGTTGGCCGCGTTAACGGGCACTTGGTGAGCTTACTCACACTCATGAAAGCTCAACCTTTGGCTTACAACAAGGACAATCAAGAGGACAAAGAACCGCTCTTCGATTGTGTGCGCACGGTGGCTGACAGCCTCCGCGCTTTTGCTGACATGGTGCCAGCTCTGGTACCCAAAAAAGAAAGTATGCGCCTTGCCGCGGCAATGGGCTTCGCCACCGCCACTGACCTTGCAGACTTTTTGGTGCGCAAAGGTGTCGCCTTCAGAGACGCACATGAAGTGGTTGGAAAGGCGGTTGCCTATTGCGTGGAGAATCAATCTACATTGGAAACACTCCCGCTCACGGTACTGCAAAGCTTTTCTAGCGAAATTGATGACAGCGTGTATCAGGTGCTTACTCTGGAGGGCTCCGTCGCAGCACGTGACCACCTCGGCGGTACGGCGCCCAAGCAGGTAGCTAGCGCAGCTGTGGCAGCGAGAACAGCGATCGAAAACCGCTAAACCAACTGGCTGTGGAATGGGTCGCCCTAGTCTGCGGCTATAGGGCGCCGTTAATGACTCACTTGCCGTACGGCGCTAGCCACGGCCTAAACGACCTATGCATCATGGTGTTAAAGTGTCTTGGGGCGGTAGCGAACATTCAATTGAAAAGTGACATCGGGCGCAGTCTCGACCTGGATGTCTTCTACGACGCTCAGATCAATACTCCACTGCTCTGCAGCACGCCAACGAGCGCCGACACTCAATAAGCCGGCGCTGTCGCCAACGCTTGTCAATTCACTGCTCAGCGGTGCGGCATGTCCGTCATATTGTGCCAAGAGTGACCAGCTCGGCGACAACCGCCAGTCGAGCGCCAGACCCGCGAACCAAAGGTCGCGACGCTGATCAGCCCCTAACAGATCACTGTCGCCCGCCATGACATAGCCAATTTGACCATGCCAAGTCAGTGGCAAATCACCTTGGTGCGCGCCACTGAAGCGCAACGCAGCAAAAATATCGGCGGCACCACTGCCTAAAAAGGATTGCTCATCACCCGTCGCAAATTTATAACCGAGCGAGATACTTGCAGATCGATTGCTGCTTTGCTGTAACGAACGCGTCACTTCAACACTCACATCGCCGAGCCCACCTTGGCTATCGGTAATATTTAAGTGGTGCTCAGAACTCGTATAGCGATAACTAAAAGCGTCTTCTGGATAGCTGGCGCGCCCACCATCACTCATGCCAAAGGCCGCGTGCCAATCGTTAATCACCCCGTCCAAAAAACCGCTGCCATGTTGGACGTAAGGTACCGTCATCGCTATATCCCAATGCTCGTCAATTGCAACTCGACCAGCGAGACTTAAACGTGTGGTTTCGCCATCAAAGAAGCCGGTCTCATCACGCTGCTGGTCGACAAGAAAATGGCTCGCAATGGCACCGTTAAGACTCAACATCCAGCCCCGCTGGACCGCCGCATTCCGCTGATTCGGTATACCCAGCAAGCCGGTCAACGGCGCCAGGTTATCAACCCACAAAGGCTCCGACGCCCCACATTGTGCTGCCGCGCAAAAAGTCACCAGACCAAGCGTACTTATTCGAACAACACGCATCGCTAGGACCCCGCGCCTGTCCCATTCCTACCGTTCAAGACCATGCAAAATCCGCTTGTGCATGCTCCGCCAATTGCGCAACCAAGAATGGCCGAAACAAATCACCCGACTTGGTATCGCGCCAATCGTCGCGTTCCGGATCCCATGCGTAGTGAAAACCGCCACCAGGCGTTGCCAACCACAGCTGCTCGGTAGGCGGCTGACGACTAAACACAAACACCACCCCATTGCGAAAAGTGACGTTAATTACCCCCTCTGCTGTAGCGATATCGGGATCCTGCTCAAGCTCCTCCAAACGCTCCTCTACCTCGTTAAAGGTAAAGTCTATAAGGTCGTAATAGGTCGCACTGGACATAAGCCCTCCAAATTTGCGGATACGATTGTCAACTTAACACTGGGACATGGTAGTCGTTCAACGTCTGGCCAGCCAGCAGTGGTATACTTTCATTTATTTGGAATCGCATCGTGAAAACGCTCATTTTTATGATAATCACTGTGTTTACACTGGCCGCCTGCGGACAATCGGGGTCGCTGCGGCCCGCGCCTGAACCCAGTGCGGTAGAGACGACCTTATGACACAGCACTTCAACTACCAAGCAGGCCGTTTGAGATGTGAACAAGTCGATCTCGATGACATCGCCGACGCTGTTGGCACGCCGGTATACGTTTACTCCCGTGCGACGATAGAAAGCAATTTAAAAGACTACCAGCAAGCACTATCTGGGCGACGACATCTCATTTGCTACGCCGTCAAGGCAAACTCGAATCTCGCCGTTATCAATTTACTGGCGGGGCTTGGCGCTGGTTTTGACATTGTCTCAGGCGGTGAGCTGGCGCGCGTGATCGCCGCGGGCGGAGAGCCTACTAAGATTGTTTTTTCTGGCGTATGTAAAACCGCAGACGAAATGAAAGTTGCACTTGAAATCGGTATCCGCTGCTTCAACGTCGAATCTGCGGCAGAACTTGAAACACTCAACGAAGTTGCCGAGAGTCTAGGTAAAATAGCGCCTATTTCGCTGCGCGTGAATCCAGATGTTGACGCCCACACGCATCCTTATATCTCTACCGGTCTAAAGGAAAACAAATTCGGAATAGATATCAGTGAAGCACCAGCGCTCTATCGCCGTGCCATCGAACTACCCGGCATCCATCCCGTTGGTCTCGATTGCCATATCGGCAGCCAGCTCACTGAAATCTCGCCGTTCACAGACGCCCTAGACCGCCTGCTAGCGCTGCTCAGTGACATAGAGGCGCTCGGCATACAGATCGCGCACCTAGATCTGGGTGGCGGATTGGGCGTGCGCTATGCCGATGAAAATATTCCCAGCATAACTGACTATATCGATGCGCTTGTTCAGCGTCTTGGTGATCGCGATATAGAATTGGTTTTTGAGCCCGGCAGATCCATCGTGGCGATGGCGGGCGTATTGCTTACACGCGTGAATTATTTAAAGTGCACACCTCACCAAAATTTCGCCTTGGTTGATGCCGCTATGAATGACTTAATTCGTCCAGCTTTGTACGGTGCCTGGCAGGATATCGTGCCGACCCAACCCCATTCTGGGGTGGAGAAAACTTGGGATGTAGTGGGCCCAATTTGTGAAACGGGTGACTTCTTGGGCAAAGCTCGGAATTTAACCTTAAATACTAATGACCTACTCGCCGTCACCGGCGCTGGTGCTTACGGTTTTACGATGGCCTCAAACTACAACACACGCCCGCGTGCAGCAGAGGTCATGGTTGATGGCACCGAGATGCACGTCATACGTCACCGAGAAAAGCTTGAAAGTCTATGGGCGGATGAAGCCATCTTGCCAGGAGCGGCAAGTTGAAACTCACCTTTAGTAAAATGCATGGCGCTGGTAACGACTTCGTCGTCATAGACCTAGTGACACAAAACGCTCAGTTAAGTGCCGCCCAAGTCCGCCATATCGCCGACCGCAAACGCGGCATAGGCTGCGATCAAGTCCTACTTGTCGAGCCACCGACCCACCCAGATGCCGATTTTCGATACCGCATATTTAATGCCGATGGTTCGGAAGCGGGCCAATGCGGCAATGGGGCACGCTGTTTCGGACGTTTCGTGCGCGAACAGCAGTTGACTTTTAAGCGCACGCTCAAAGTACAGGTGTCGGATGGCATCATGGGGCTTGAAATTGCCAAGGATGACAGCGTCACAGCCGACTTGGGCCAGCCGATCTTTAGCCCTGAGCAAATTCCATTTGAAACAGAGACATCGGCACTCGAATACGACCTAGACGTTGCAGGTACAACACACAGTATAGGCGCTGTATCGATGGGTAATCCTCACGCGATACTTCGGGTCGAAAGCTGCGATCAAGCGCCCGTTGACGTGCTCGGACCTGCAATTGAATCTCATCAGCGATTTCCCGAGCGGGTAAATGTTGGGTTTATGCAAATCGTTAACAGACAAGAAATTCGCCTCCGCGTCTTTGAGCGCGGAGCAGGTGAAACCGAGGCCTGTGGCACAGGTGCGTGCGCCGCAGCGATACATGGTATGCGGCTTGGATTACTCGACCGTGCCGTGACAGTGCAACTTCCCGGAGGTAAGCTTCAGGTGCGCTGGGACAGTGATGAAAGTGCGGTCTGGCTGGGCGGCCCCACCGCATCAGTCTTCCATGGCTTTTATCAACTCCACCATCGCTAATTGATTGAGACAGCGCAACAGGACATTAAACAACCATGACTAGCGACAACATAGCGACCGATGAAACACCACTTAGCGAAGAACTAGATCCTAATTTAGTCGAGCAATACCTGCGTGATCATCCGGATTTTTTCAAACATCGCCTCGATGTTATCACCGAGCTAAAATTGCCACATGGTGAAAGCGGCGCCGTGTCATTAGTCGAGCGACAAGTATCGCTATTACGGGAGCGCAATATAGAAATGCGCGATCGCTTGGCGAGCATGACCGCCCATGCAAACGATAATGACACCTTGTTTGACGGCACCCGCGCGACAGTCTTGGCCATGCTCGATACGCGCAATGCAACAGACATTGTGGCCGCATTTAGCAAGGCTATTAAAGCGCATTTTGACGTGGCGTATTGCTGTTTGCTTTGGCTGGCAGAGGATAGCGCCTTGCCTATTGGTTGCACCCAAGCCGACCAAGCCAGTCGCGATATTTTGACACCGATCTTGAAACGACACCGGCCGCTCAGTGGTACTTTTAGACAAGATGAGATGCAGGCACTTTTTAAAATGCCCAAGGGCGAGGGTTCAGCGGCACTGGCGCCACTGGTGCGTAATGATCAATTACTCGGTGTTATTGCGGTCGGATCAAATGATGCGACCCGTTACCGTAGTAGCGATGGCACATTATTCATTGAGCACATCGCTGAGGTGATCATGCGACTACCCGTTTTAGCGCATACCCATAAGCCGTGAGTACTGCACTCGAGACCCAGGTCTCAGGGTTCCTTATCTATTTACAGGATGTTCGGCGCTTATCACCGCATACGGTGGAAAACTACGGCCGTGATCTCAAGCAATTTCAAACCTATTGTAAAGAAGCGGCGCTGCATCAAATAAGCGGCATCCGCGAGCCGGATATTCGCAAGTGGGCGGCGCAACTACATCGTAATGGATTAGCCCCAAGTAGTATTCAGCGGGCACTCAGTGCAGTGCGTAGTTTTTTCAAATATGCATGTAGCCACGACACTACGCTCAACAATCCTGCGCAATCGGTTAAGGCGCCTAAACGCGGCCAACGTCTACCTAAAACGATCGACGCTGATCAAATCGGTCAGTTATTTAAGCCAGGCGGCGACGATCCGTTGATATTGCGAGATCTGGCCATTGCTGAACTCTTCTATTCATCAGGCCTACGGCTCGCAGAGCTGGTCGCCAGTAACATCGTCGATCTGAATACCTATGACAAACTGATCACCGTAACAGGCAAGGGCAACAAAGTGCGTACCCTGCCGGTAGGTGGCGCAGCGCTTCGCGCCATCAACACTTGGCTGCAAGCGCGAACGCTTAGCGGAGAGTCACTGATCGGACAATCTCCATTGTTCATTTCCAAGCGTGGCACGCGTATCAGCGAACGCTCAGTGCAAGCTCGCCTAAAAGCGCTGGCACTTCAAAAAGGCCTACCACAACACCTACACCCACATATGCTGCGTCACTCATTTGCCAGTCATATGCTCGAATCGAGTGGTGATCTCAGGGCGGTACAAGAACTGCTTGGTCATGCCAACATTGGCACTACACAAATCTACACACACTTAGACTTTCAGCATCTTGCAAAGGTATACGATGC
>CAWUXF010000072.1:0-62487 GCA_963926325.1 uncultured Luminiphilus sp.
AAACCAGCCGCTCGGGCTTGGTTTTCGGTAGGGGGTTACCCGAACCGAGGCGCGCATTATACGCAGCTGATCTACCTTAGCAAGCTTTAATTATAACTCTTTAACAAAGAGCCAAACGCTGCCGGACCAACTCCCCAAAGCGACCTAAAACTACGATTTCTCGGGGGAGGCGAACACTAACAATACGCCGGTAACGACGCAACCGGTTTCGGTGCTTATTGTCAAAATACCCGATAAAAACAGTACTTTTAACGGGCAGCGGTCGGTCACGCCACAACTTGGCACTAGTCTTTTGGCTGGCGTAGTGCGTCACTGCGATCGCGGATGGCTTTGAACTCAGAACTAGGCTTCCACATAGGCCATCGACCGCTGTTTGCCAGGTCGTTTACCATGCCGTAAATCAAGTCCATATCTTGCACAACACCGTCGAGGTTCCAAGCATCGGAATAGGCATCGCAAGGCTTGTGGTAACAGTTGCCCACGTAGTCGGCTATCCATTGGTTACCCGCCTCACGCCCCCCTTCAACCAGGTCGGCACCGCCAGCAATACCCATAATGAGCACAACTGGCACACCACCGCGCGCCAGTGAGAAATGGTCGGCGCGAAAGAACAGCCCGTTTTCAGGTAAATTTTCTGGCGTGACGTAGCGACCCTGACGGGCAGCCATGGCGGCCATGTCATCCTCGAGGTCGCTTTGGCCTTCGCCGACTAAAATAACATCGCGGGCTAATCCCGCGGTTTGCATGATATCCATGGTGAAGTTGGCCACCGTTGTCTCCAGCGGAAATACCGGGTCGGCTACGTAAGCACCCGAACCCACCAGCCCAGACTCCTCTGCGGTCCACAAACCAAACACAACGCTGCGCTCAGGGGCTGGCCCCGCCTTTAACAACCGCGCAATCTCCAATACCCCGGCAACCCCCAGCGCGTCGTCATTAGCACCGCCGATCACCGTTTTACCGCTGGCGTCGGGTGGTCCCATGCCATAGGCGTCCCAGTGGGCGCTAATCATCACGCTCTCATCGGGCCGCGTTGTGCCGGGCAGGCGCGCCAGGACATTGCGCGACGAAAATTGATCAACGGCGACGTCTGCGTTCAGATTAAAACTGGCCCCGTCGAGCTCAAAGGCGCTAAACGTGGCATTGCGGGCCTGTGTGCGCAGCTCGGTAAGGTCATAACCCGCCCGCTCGAACAGATCCTTGGCGGCGTCCCATTGCAGCCAGCCCTGAACCATAATCGGCGCCGGCGTTTGTGCGGCCGCTAGTGCCACCCGCTCCCCAGGCCCTGCTGCCGCCACACTCCAATCGTAGCCGGCGGCTTCGGTCTCGTGAATCACCAGCGCGCCCAGCGCACCGCGCCGCGCGGCTTCTTCATACTTGTATGCCCAGCGGCCGTAATAGGTCATACGGCGCCCACCAAATACGCCCGCTACAGCTTCACTCGAGTCGGCAGAAAAGTCTGGGTCATTGACTAAAAAGATCGCCAGCTTGCCGGTGAGGTCAACATCGCCATAGTCATCCCAGTCGCGCTCAGGCGCCGAGGCGCCAAAGCCGACGAACACTACCGGCACATTGGCTACATCAATTTGTGTTACCGGCCGCGCGGTACTCAGTTCAATATTCCCCCCCTGTAACAATGGCAAGGGCTTGCCAGCAACAGCAAAAGCCATGTCAGCGTGCTGGATTTTAGTCCGCATCATGGGTACTTGCTGCACCCAACCTTCAGTGCCCGCCGGCTCAAGACCCAGCTCGGTAAACGCCTCCGCTAAGTAGGCAATCGTTTTGTCCTCGCCCGCCGTACCCGGCGCACGACCCTCGAATTCATCGGACGCCAGCACTTTTACAATGTCGACCAAGCGTTCGGGGTTGATGCTTAGATCGCCGGTTAACGAAGCGAATTGTGGGGCCGCCAAAGGGCCGGGCTCCGCGGCAGTCGGCGCATCGACAGCATTCGGCGTTTTAGCCGAGCAGGCAACTAGCAACGCCGTGGCGGCCAGCAAATAAACAGATTTATTCATAGTTAGTCGTCCCCTAAAATAGCGATATCCGTTCGGCCAATCAAAGCCTTCACATACCCAAATGTCTAGTCCTAGTCTAAATCGATCAACACTTATTCGTCACTCATCAGTCATCAGTCATCAATATTAATAACCGCTGCAAGCGCTTCCGCGTCGTCAGCTGCTTCGCCTGACGTATTGGCAGCCTCACCCTGCTGCGCCTGCCACAAGCGCGCATAATGGCCGTCTGCCGCTAACAGCTGCGCATGATGACCCTGCTCTACCACTCGACCCGAGTCGAGCACGACAATACGGTCGGCATCGACTACCGTGGATAATCGATGTGCAATCACCAGTGCCGTGTGATGCCCGGCCAGCGCTCTAAAGGCGCTTAACACCGCCTGCTCAGACTGGCTGTCTAAGCTTGAGGTGGCCTCATCAAATACCAAAATAGCCGCGCCTTTTAGTACGGCACGCGCAATGGCGACCCGCTGGCGCTCACCCCCAGACAGTTTCAAACCACGCTCACCAACGACAGTTTCTAAACCTTCGCTAAGCTTGGATACAAAAGACTGTAAATGCGCGGCCTGTACCGCTGCATCAATATCCGCATCGCTTGCCTCGGGCCTGCCATAGCGGATGTTCTCGCGCAGACTGTTGTTAAACAGCACGCAATCCTGGGGGACAATCGCAATTTGCTGGCGCAGTGAGGTCTGACTGATCAATTTGATATCAGTGCCATCAATCGCTATACGACCACTTGTCGGATCATAAAAACGGAACAGCAGCTTTACCAGTGTCGATTTACCCGCGCCACTCGCCCCCACGACGGCCACTGTTTCCCCGCCGTGTAATGTGAAACTAACGTCATTAAGAATGTTTCGATCGGGATGGTAGGCAAACCCCACCGATTCAAAACATACCTCCCCCTGCGCAACGACCAACGCGGGTGCCTGCTCGATATCTTTTACTTTGGGCGCACGGTCCAACAGAGCGACCAGACGCTCAATATTCGCCAGCGAGGCTTTTATCTCGCGGTAAACGAATCCCAAGAAACCCAACGGCATAAATAACTGCAACATAAACTGGTTAATCAGTACAAAGTCACCGAGCGTGATCACACCCGCCTGCACCTGTAGCGCCGCCATCGCCAGCATTACCGTTTGCGCGGTTGCAATAATCACCGCCTGTACGCCATTTAAGGTGAACAACGACAGTCGATTACTGCGCCGTGCCGACTCCCAGTCAGCCAGGGCTGAATCGTAGCGACTCGCCTCGAAATTCTCGTTGGTAAAGTACTTCACGGTTTCGTAATTGAGTAGGCTGTCGACCGCACGACTATTGCTGGTGGAGTCCGCCTCGTTCTCGGCGCGAACAAAACGCGTCCGCCAACGAGTCGCCTTAAACGACCAAAAGGCATAAACGGCAACTGACAGAACTACGACTAGGGCATATTGACTGCCGTAATTAAACAGCAGAATGCCCGCCACCATGCCTATTTCGAACAGTGTCGGCGCAATATTAAAAATGAAAATGCGCAACAAAAAGCTAATACCACTGGTACCGCGCTCTATTTCTCGGGCTAGCCCACCGGTGCGACGATTTAAATGAAAATCTAAGTCGAGCTGATGCACATGCCGAAAAACCTGCAGACCAATGCGGCGCATAGCGCCCTCGGTAACCCGCCCAAAGAGCATATCGCGCAGCTCACCAAACAGGGTATTCGACAATCGTGCCACACCATAGGCAAGCACTAAAGCCAGCACCAATGCAGTCGCGCTTTGTAATAGCGGGTCTTGCACAACAGCCTGCTGTAAAGCCTGCTCAGCAGCCGGCAAAGGCGTTAGCTCGGCGCCCACGTCCAGCCGGTCGACTAACGCTTTGAGCACAAAAGGAATGACCAGCAGACCACCCTTGGCCGCCAGCAAAAAGGTGAAGGCAAAACCGACGCGAACGCGATGCTCATGGAGTATCGGTTTAAGTCGATGCCAGAGCTGAAACAACACTCGTTTGGTATCGTCGGGCTTTTCATCGCCGGCGCTCATACTACGCATAGCGCACTCTCTCTAGGGACAAACATTCGTTAGCACCACTCCACAAAGGGCAAAGCGGGGCAGTCTAACGTGTCCTGCATTAATACGGGACGTTTTAAATCTGCACACTAACGACCCACGACTCGGTGCTGCCGCAAAACCGGCGGACTGGTATTACAGATTCCGTACATAGCACCGAGCGTTATTCCGTCATACAACCGGCTGAGCACTCGACGACGGTGTTTTAAATTACATCGTTTAACGCGTCAAAATGACCGGATCAATTCGCCAACTGGTCAATCATACGACCCCAGAAAGCCATGGAACGTGGCAAACTAAATTTAGTCACGCGCTCGTTCAACCCATGGGCATAATCATCTGCCGGATTTAAAAAGATACCGGTCAAGCTGTAGCTGGGAATACCCGCCGCCCGAAAATGCACGCCATCGGTTGCCCCAGACAACATTTGCGGGATCACCGGCACACCGGGATATTCCGGCTCAAGCGCCACACTGATCGCATCGAAGACTTCATTATTGAGCGGTGACGCATCACTCCATACCGGCTCATCAAGCACCTGCCATTCCAGTGCCGGATTCGCGACTACCGCTTGCAGTACCGCCAAGGTGTCGGGCACAGAAATACCGGGGTAAATACGGCAGTTGACGGTTACCGTCGCCGACTGCGGCAACGCATTTTCGGCGTGCCCTCCCTCAAGCAGCGTCGGCACACAGGTGGTACTCAAGGTGCCGACCGTATCGGGCCGACTGCGTAACGTCGCAATGGCCGCTTCATCGGTCGGGTCTGCGGCGAAGCGAGCCATAGCATCAGCGACGTCACCGGTTAGTAAATTTGCCGTGCGCGCAAAATAGGTACGGGTTAACTCGCTAGTGCGTACAGGGAATTTATACGACCGAATTGCCGCTATGGCGTCGGCGATATCGAAAATAGCGTTATCACTGCGCGGTAACGAACTGTGACCACCGGGATTGCGCGCAGTCACTGTCAGTGTCGCATAGGTTTTTTCGGCACTGCCCACTAAGAACTGAAAAGCTTTGCCATCATCATCAAGCTGGCCGCCGCCGCCATCCACCACAAACACATACTCTGCATCGATGTCGTCACGGTATTGGGTGGTTAACATTAGTGCGGTTTTTTGCGCGGTCTCTTCATCGCCTGTAAACGCAAGAATCAGGTCACGACTGGGCACAAAGCCCTCGGCTTTTAAGCGCAAAAAAGTGGCGCTCAAAATGGCAATATCAAATTTGTTATCCAGCACGCCGCGACCATAATAAAACGCATCATCCTCGGTTAAAACAAACGGGGCACGCACCCAATCGCTAGGCTTAGCCGGCACCACATCCATATGGGAAGCGAACAAAATAGGTTTGCGTCCGGTGCGACCATCGCCGCGATAGCGCACCAATAGTACCGAGGTCACTTCGTTAGGCGTCTCGTAGGGGATGATGCGTACATCCGCTGCGGGAAAGCCGCCCGCAACAAACAAACCCTGCAAGTACTCGGCCATCGCCGGTACATTGCCCGCACCTTTGACGGTCTCCATCGGGATGGTATGCGCCAAAATATCAAACGCCACACCATCAAAAAGCAGCGTTTTGGCAGGCCGCTCCGCAGGTAGGTAAGTTGTCGTTTCAGCGGCCTCAACTGCCAGGGCAGAATTTACCAGCAAAACCGTGGTCGCCAACGCCCCTAACACAACAGACCTTGTATGCATGCGCCGGGCAACGCTAGCCAGTGCGCCTATAAACCTAGGTGATAGTGAATCCATCATTGTCTTTATCCTCGGTGAACCTTTCGGCCGCTTAGACCCCTATGTCAGGCCTAAATGAGCCACAAACATAACCAAAAAACCAGCAGGCCACCGGCCAACGTCACGCTATGGTTGCGTGTCTTCGCCGCCAAAATCGCCGCAACGGCCAAGCCTGCAAACTCAGGCACGCCTATCTGAATACTACCCTCAGGCGTCGTTAGCATCGACATCACCAATGCCCCCATGACTGCCGGCGCCACATAGGTCAGCGTGCGCAGTGCCAGCGGGGGGAACTGTCGCTCGGCCAGTAAAAAAATAAACCCGCCGCGCATCAAATAGGTGCCAGCGCCGGTGATCAAAATGGCGATAAACACCGTCATCGGCGAAAACGCTCGAATAAAAAGCCGAGCGCAATGCCAAGTGTGGCGCCAATCAGCAAGCCGCTGCGATTAGGCAAGCTTGCCAACGCCACCGTGACACCTGCGGCAACAACTGCCACCGCTACTTGCTGCCAGCTGTTAATACCTGCGGCTAATAGGCCAATAAACAATATTGGGATGGCAAAAGACAGCTGCCAGGCGTCGGGGACAATGGGCCCTATGAACAGACCTATACCGGTAAATAGCATCCACAAAAACCAGAACATGAAGCCGGCGCTCAAATAAAACCATCGAAATGCATCCGGATCGTGGCGCGCCTCAAAGGTCGACGCCAACATGAACACCTGATCAATTAATACGTAGGGGCCAACCCAGCGGAACCACCGGGGCTGATGGCGAAAATACGGTGCCATCGTCACCGAATACAAAAGATGTCGGGCACCGACGATAAGCGCCGCTGTGACAGCGGCGGCCATCGAGGCGCCCTCGCCCAGTAAGGTCAACAAGGTAATTTGCGCGGCGCCACCAAACATTAGGGGCGTTGAGCTCCAACCCAATAATGGCGCAATACCTGCGACGTCCACCGCAATTCCAAAGGCCAACGCAAAGGGGATCACTGGCACAAACAGCGGTAAGACCGTTAAAAGGCCCTGCTTAATGTAACGTTGTCGTTCACTCATAGTGCTGGAGTTTACGCGAAGCACGCCACAGTCACACCGGTTCGGCCAACCCGCCGCCCGAAAATCCTTAAATAATCATCGACAATAGTGCTGGCAGCGAAGCAAAAGCACGCTAGAGTGTGCGCACTATTAATAATAATGGGTAAGTCATGAGCAACGCGCCGTCAGCTACCTCAAGCGAAGAGACCCCAAACCAGCGATATCAACGCCTGCAAGATCCAAGCTTTGAAGACTTAGCCCATTTGCCGGGGGCATCCAAAAACGAACGGGGTTTATGGCACACCATCAAAGTCATGCGTGAACCGCTATCTTACAGCCGAGCAGCCTATGCTCAGTATGGACCAATTATTCGCGGCGCCAACTTTACAGGCTGGGCGGTAAGCTTGATCGGCGCAGACGCTAACGAGTTATTGCTGGTCAATCGAGACAGCATTTATTCTTCAGAGCAGGGCTGGCACATCGTCTTGAGCAAGCTGTTCCCCAGCGGTCTTATGTTGATGGATAACCCTCAACACCGCAGCCATCGCCGCACCCTGTCGGTTGCTTTTAAAACCGAACCCATGCGATTTTACTGCGACGGACTAAAGCGCGGTATTGAACGGGGCATTGAGCAGTGGCCAACGCACTTTAAACTTTACCCCGCCGTTAAGGCACTAACACTAGACCTGGCTGCGGACGCATTTTTAGGTCTGCCTTGGGGACCCGAGGCTGACAAAATCAACAAGGCGTTTATGCATATGGTGCAGGCGTCGGTCTCGGCGATTCGCACACCGATACCCGGCACGCCGATGTGGCGCGGCGTCAAAGGCCGTGAGTTTCTATGCCGCTTTTTTGAGCAAGAAATTCCCAAGCGTCGCGGTGGTAGTGGTGAAGATTTTTTCAGCCAGTTCTGTAACGCGCGTGACGAGCACGGCGAGCACCTCAGCAATCAAGAAGTTGTCGACCATATGAACTTCTTGATGATGGCGGCTCACGATACGCTCACCTCATCTCTCACCTCCACCGTCTATTTTTTGGCTGCAAATCCCGAGTGGCAAGACTGGGTGCTTGAAGAAATAACCGCTAACCCGACGATTAAATACGACAATTTGAATAACTTTGATCGCATTGAAATGGCGTTCAAGGAAGCGATGCGCCTAAACCCCCCGGTGCCCGTGATTCCGCGTCGAGCCACCGCCGACTTCACGTTTCAGGGCTACACCGTGCCGGCGGGCACAATGGTCAGTATTAATCCAATGCTGGTACATCGACTGCCCGAGTTTTGGCCAGATCCCGAGCGCTATGATCCGACACGATTTAGCCCTGAAAACAGTAAAGACCGGCATCGCTACGCCTACGTCCCCTTTGGTGGCGGCGCGCATATGTGCCTAGGCCTACATTTTGCTTATATGCAGGCTAAGATTTTTCTGCATGAACTGTTAAGCCGACGTCGATTGTCGGTGGCACCGGGGTATACGCCAAACATGGCCATGTTTCCGTTACCACGACCGAGAGACGGATTGCCAATTACCATGACGCCACGTTAGTGATCTCATTTTTAGGGCAACCCGTGGCGGTTTAGTCATGCTTATAGCGCGAGGTTCGCTTGCCGTAAGCGGTGATTAAAATGCGCCCTGAAAGGTTAGGAAATTGCACATGTTACGACGACTGATCAACTGGCCAAAGCTAATACTCACCGCCATGCTTGCGCTGTCTAGCGTTATAGTGGGTTGCCATCAGTCCGCTGATCCTGCACTTACCGCCGCACTTACCGCCGCACTTACCGCCGTAAAGCAAGGTGCCGTTTTGATCGATGTACGCGCCGATAGCGAATTTCAAAGCGGTCATTTAGCGGGCGCTATTAATATGCCACACACCACAATAGTTGATCAGGCCACACGTGCAGGTTTTGCCCAAGACAGAGATATTGTTGTTTACTGCCGCAGTGGCAACCGTTCCGGTATCGCCAAGGCGAGCCTCGAAGCCGCCGGTTTTAGCCGTGTGACCAACGCGGGCGCCTACGAAGATCTGCTGCGTCTGCAAACCGCCGGCGCCGCGCCTTAGCCTTCAAAGCCAGTCGCTAGTCAGTACCCACTTACAGGAAGAAAGCACCATGAAGCGTCCCAACCCCCTAGACCGATACTCTGCAGACCTACCCGAGGGCAGTGTGCAATGGATAGGTGTGCGCCCTGCGCGCAAGGCAGATCTTAACTCGGTGACCGCCGTGGAGGCAGTGGCCGGCTTGGGACTCACCGGTGACCATCGGATGACTAAAACCCCCGGCTCTGGTCGGCAGGTGACACTTATTTCGCAAGAATTTATCGATCAGATAGAACACTTCACCGGTCATGACAAAATAGAACCCGGCACCTTGCGACGCAATATCGTGGTCTCGGGTGTCAATCTAAACGCCTTAAGACGGCAACGATTTTATGTTGGTGATGCACTATTTGAAGCCACTCAGCTCTGCCACCCCTGTGCGCGAATGGAAGCGGCTTTAGGTAAAGGCGGTGTCGCTGCGATGATTGGCCACGGTGGCTTATGTGCCCGCATTATTGAAGGTGGTGACATCCGCATTGGCGACAGCGTTCGGGTCGACAACTCAGCGGAGCCCAGTTTGAACCCGCCACCGGCACAAGCGAACCTGATTTAACACCGCGACTCGCTGGCGAGATCGTTAGGGTAGATCCTTAGGGCAGATCGTTGCGGTAGGTCGCTGCGGCAGATCGTTGCGGCAGATCGCCGGCAAACCAAATCCAACCGTTCAGCGACGCGAGCTAAAGCGACCGTCAAGGCACTTTGACCGACCGCGCTGCGCTGTCGTGAGCGCGCTAACATTCATTTTTTTCAACACGCCACTGACATCGCAAAACTGCCTGTACGACAGATTAAATCGGCGACCCGGGTGGCGGCAGCGTGGTCTTCGTAGCCTGCAAACCCTCGCCCGTACGCAGGGCTGACAGTCGCGCTACGGCGTAGCGATAATGCGCCCGCCACGCTTGGGAATCGGTGCTTTGTGCCGCCAACCAGTCGTCCAAAGTCAGCAACGTGTCTAAAGCGTCAGCGCGCACCTGTACCGAGGCTTGCGTGTTCCCGACTAATGCCAGCATGTGTTCAAGTACCGCCACTTGTCCGCGACGCTGTAAGGCCGCTTGTGCCACCGGTGACGCAGTCTGCTCCGGCACGAACCAGGTCGTTGACATTAGTTGTTGCAACAACTCGGCAAAATTAGGCATGGCGGGATCCTGCCCATGCTGCACATTGAGTCGCGCCGCACGCGTGGGGTCAAGCAAAACCCGCAAACTCAGCGTCAGTGCTGTATCTGCGGCCGAGAGGGGGTCAAACAAATAACCGGTCTCGCGCGGGAACAGCTCGCGACTAGCTGGCGACCCCGGCGGACGTGGTGCGATGAGCCTGACCAAATCTGGCGCTAAAGCAAGCGCAGCCGGTTGCAACGTGACTAACAACGCTTGCAGCGCATTGCGCTGACGCTGACCCTCGACGCCCCATGTTGGCTGTTGGCCATCGCCGCGCAGGGCGTAGCTAAAATCGCGACCGCCCAGCACTGTGCCCGCCGCCTGTAACTGATAGCGATGCATTAAATATGCGGGCACCAAAACTTCTTCGA
The DNA here is from genome assembly GCA_963926325.1 of uncultured Luminiphilus sp. Lineage (GTDB taxonomy): Bacteria > Pseudomonadota > Gammaproteobacteria > Pseudomonadales > Halieaceae > Luminiphilus. The sequence continues at coordinate 10,469 of CAWUXF010000072.1, forward strand.
TGCGCGCATAGGACTGTCCGTTACGGATCACCGCCTCAGAGAAATTACCCAATACCACACTGCGCAGCGCCATCAGCCGATTTAATTCAGCGACCGGATCGGCGCCGTTATCCCATAAGCTACCGCGACTATGGCAAGGTCCTGCTTCGCTAGAAAACGCATTCGCACGGGCATGGCGGTCCGCAATAAAATGTAAATCACTGGCAATAGTTTCACGAATGAGTGCTTCGCGCGCCTCAGCGGCATCTATGCCCGGCGCAAAATCTTGGTAACCCCAAGTGATCGCACGTTTGTCCCAAGCACCAATACCCACGGCGTAAGCGTCGCTCAGATCCACCTGTCCCTGCGCATCTAGCGACACATAGGGATGGGGGTAATCCATGACAGACGCGCGGTCATCGGCACTCGCGGCAAAGTTGTGTTCTAAGCCAATCGTATGGCCAACTTCGTGCGCAGCAAGCTGTCGAATACGCGACAGTGCAAAGGCGTTGAGCTGCGCCTGACTGGTGTCACTGGCTTCACCTTCATCGGTATAGGGCGCCAAGAGTCCCTCGGCGATCAAGTAATCTTGTCGGACCCGAAGCGAGCCCAGGGTGACATGACCTTTAAGAATTTCCTGGGTGCGTGGATCGCGAATGCTGTAGCCATAGGACCAGCCACGGGTAGAGCGATGTACCCAATTAATTACGTTGTAACGAATATCCATTGGGTCCGCCCCTTCAGGTAATAACTTCACCTGAAAAGCATCGATATAACCGGCCGCCTCAAAGGCCTGATTCCACCAACTGGCGCCCTCGATTAGGGCACTGCGAATTGGCTCGGGCACGCCGGGATCAACGTAATAAACGATCGGCTCAACCGCTGCACTCCGCGCTGCGGTCGGGTCCACTTTCTTGAGCCGGTGCCGCCAAGCATAGCTGCGCTGAACAGACTGATCGAGGGGCACGGCATAATCGTAGAAGCCCACTTCGTCATCGATAAAGCCGGCCCGCGGATCGTAGGGTAGCGGCGTGTAGCCATCGTCGGGCAAGCGCACAAACGCATGATGCATGTGCACGGTCACCGCACTCGCATCCGGACTGACCGTCGCCAAGGTGTCCCCTGTCGGCTCGCCAACCAAGGTAATCATGACGTCGATATCGCTGTTGTCTGGAAAGCCCTTAGTCCGCGGCAGATAAATAGCTGAGCGGGTTGCATCAACGCTATAACTCCCCTCGCCCGCCGCAGCTAAGCGGCGCGCCACATTGTGCGCATCACGCAGTGCAAACTCAGTCACATCAATGAGCACAGCATCTGAATCAAAACTCTCATCGCCCATTTTAGGGGCTGTTTGCATGGCTGCACTGTCATCACCGTGCTGAGCGACAATATCAAAGCCCCACAATACCGACGACGCAAACGCTTCGTCGACCGCCAGACGCTCCCGTGGATTCGACGATTTGGCGCGATACTGAGTATTGTCGGCCACCAGTAACACGCGCGGACCAATACGCTCAAAACGGACCAGTTGCGTGCCACCCAGCTGCGCTCGGTCCAACCCTAAATCATTGGAACCAATGCCATTGGACAGACCGCTGTAATAAATAAAAGACGTATCAAAATGGTCTATACGCGCCAACAGCCGGCCTTTATCTGCCTGCCAATACAGCGGTAAAAAACCCGGGATCGGCTGAGCTTTACTCGCCAGTGCCGATACCGTCGGCAAGCCTGCGTCACCAGACTGAGTCGCGTCATCCGCCTCGGTGGTTGCGGCCTCGACAGCGTGCAGCGGAGGGGTGCTCAATAATGTCACCAGCGCGAGCAACACGCCAAACAGCCCTATGCTGCGCCAAGTTAACTGCTTGCTGCGACTCATTTGCCCGCCCTCTTCTGTGTGTGGTGTGTGTAAGCCGTGATCATCCATAGTGCTTGCTGATACCTAAATTTGTCGGTGCTTGATCTATAGATATTGCCCAGCCCACGGAAAATACTGGCATTCCAAATAGTGGCCTTCAATGGGGCGATAGGCCCATCTGTGTTTATTTAAATGCTGCCAGTCGTTCATTGGTATCGGTAATGGCTGGGCCGGTGTGCGTAGCTTCGGTTGCCAGCGACGCCTGCAAGCCCAGCTCGGCGCCCGCGATAGCATAAAGATCTTTCATCACAGCCACGCCGCCACGGCTATTGGCGGCAATACGTTCACAGCTCGCCGCGAGTGCGGCATCTAGCGCTTCAACCGTGTCAAAGGCGGCATTGGCTAAACCCCATTGTGCCGCTTGTGCACCCGAGAAGGTTTGCGCCGTAAATGATAATTCGCGGGCACGGCGGACACCTACAGCGCGTGACAAGGTTTGCGCCATGCCCCAGGTGGGCCGCAGACCAAACTTGGCGTGGGTGTCACCAAACTTAGCGTCGTTGGTGGTGTAGATAAAATCACAGTGCAAAGCCAGCTCTAGTGCACCGGTAAAGCAGGCGCCGTGAATACGTGCAATAACGGGTAGTGGCAGATCGCGTATGGCTTGCGTCATGCGCAGTGCTGGCTCGTCGAAGAGATCGCCAATAATGCCACCATCGGGCTCAATCCCCTGCAGTACCTTAAGGTCGACACCCGCAGAAAAGGCGCGTCCAGCGCCCCTCAACACGACCACCGCTAATGATTCATCGTCTCCGGCGCGCTGCAAAAGATCAGCCAATGCCGCAAGCATTTCTGGGCGCAGCGCATTGAGCGCCTCAGGCCGGTTTAAGCTGAGTGTGAGCACCGCGCCAGCCTTTTCAACGGTGACGTGCTCTGTGGACGACAAATAGGGTTGTGACATGCAATTTCCTCGACAAAGGCTAAGCCTAACTCACCTGGCTAAACAGGTTACAGTAGGGATTGAGTGCCACAACACCCCGTGGTGTCAGCACCCGTTAAATCAGCACCCGTTAAATCAGCATCTATAGCCATGCAGCGAACAGGGTACAAACACGCGATAAACGGTACTGGGAACGATAACTATCTTGCCATAGGATGATGACGTGTTAACACTGCTAAACATTCACAGCCACAACATCCGACAATAAGTTATAGATATGGTGTCACGAACACGAAAAATACTGGCTTTCAGCGCTATCGGCATACTAGCGCTGGCGGTGACGGCGGTATTCACGTTGGATTTAGGGTTCATCCGTGAACCGCTAGGTAAAATAGTAAGCGAGGCGCTTGAACGAGAATTTACGATCGATGGACCACTGACCATTCGCATTGGTAAGGCGATCCATATCGAGGCATCCAATGTGCGCTTGGGCCCGGAAGACGCCCTATCACCTGACCCGAAAGTCGATGCCGGCGCCGAATCACCGGTACAGCACGATATGCTGCGCATCGGATCGTTTGAACTCACACTGCCGCTCAAGGCATTGTTCAGCCGACCGATCATCATAGGCACCCTTCGGATCAACGATACGAACCTACGCACCACGGCAGCCGATAGTGACACGTCATCGGATGCCGAGCGCAACGCACATAACGAGACAGATTTAGCTGGGCAGCCAACGCATCTACCGGTGTTCGTGCGCAATCTACAGATCACTAACGTTCACTGGCGCCACGATGACCCAGCTCGGACCGAACCTTTGCTTGTCACCTTCAGTAGCATTGATCAGCAACTCGAAGGCGACAACGTGATCCTGACGACCAGCGGCGAAATCAACAAAACCCCAATGCGCCTAAAGCTGAGTGCGCAACCGCTTAACGAGCTACTGGAATTGGAAACCGTCGAATTTGAAGCCAACGGGCAGCTAGGCGAAATCGCATTCAACGGCAAGGCCCGCTTCACTGACCTGATGCAGCCCCATAAACCAGAACTTTCAGTGCACATGACGGGCCCCAGCTTCGAATATTTGACCGACCGCCTAGGCGTTCAAGAAATTAGCCGCGGACCGCTAGCGTTCGATGTCAGCGTTACGCCATTACTCGACAAAATGCAGTTCAGCGTCGATGGCCAATTTGGGGAATTGCTCGTTATATCAACAGGCAACTTCGACAGCCTGCAAACACTTAATGATGCCAGCCTATCCCTGTCTGCGACGGGACCGAGTGCGCAACATTTACGTTTTTTACCTAGACTCAGTCAGCTGCCCGACGCGCCTTTCGGCACAGACATAACACTCAACAAAGTGGGCCATCAGCTAATCATTGACACCTCACGGCTGACCGTAGGGCGGCTGCAAATAACGGCGGAGGGGGAGATCCCCGACATTCGCGCGCCCAGCCAGGCCAACATCAAGGCCTCACTTAAGCTGCCTGATATCGGCCTTTTAAGCAATTTGCTCGATTTGCCGCCAGCACTTACTGGACCCGCATCCGCTGAGTTTCAGATTAATACAGAATCCCGTGCAACCAGCCCGATTGATACAGCGGCCGTCGGCACGCGTTTCGATGCACAGCTCACCACCGATTATGGCCAGCTTGCGGCGCAGGGTACTTTGAGCGCAGCGCAGGATTTGACGGGTAGCACGCTGCATCTGGCATTTGACGCCGCCACCCCCAATAAGCTCGCCACCGCACTCGGCGCCGACCTACCGCACATTGAGCCGCTTCGGGTGCAAACCCAGGTACACATAAAGCCCCAAACACTGACATTGAGTGATGGCAAGCTGAGTGTCGGAAGTCATACCGGTACGCTCACAGGAGACATACACTTAGGTGCAAATTCAAGCACACTCGCCAACGACCTGCGGGCAGACCTGCTGATTGCGCTAAAAGGCGACGACCTCGCCACAAGTTTGCGCCTACTAGAGGCACCCGCTGAACTACATCAAAGCTTTTCTTTGAATACCGCGCTAACAATGACGCTGGACCAACTACAACTGCGTGACTTCAACGGTAAAATTGGCACAAGCACCCTAGCCGGCATGCTTGATGTTGACTTAAACAGTGGCCAGCTTGCGACGAATGTCAGCGGTCACACCACCAATGTGCTGGGCTGGGCATCGCTGAAGGCATTAGGCAACTCGACAACGCAGATACCGCTAGACTTTACCGCCGCTGCAGACTGGAACACGGGTTTACTGACACTCAATACGTTTACGATCGAATCGTCGGCTGTTACTGCCAGTGCTTCGGGGACCTTCCGCGGGCTGCCACATTTTGATGGCAGCGACCTAAAGCTAACCCTCGATGTCAGCGACCTGAGTACGCTCAGCCCACTAGTAAACCAAGCGTTACCCGCGCAAGCATTGCATCTCACTGCCGCTGCCACCGGCAGCCCGACCTCGCTAGAGTTTCATACTTTTCAGTTAACCAGTGGCGACTCTGATCTCACCGGCTCGGCTAGCATCAGTCAGCCTCAGCATCCAAACATTGAACTCGCGCTTGCATCCAAGCGTCTTGATCTCAGACCATTCCTACCACCACCGGCCAACGAACCAGCTGCCGCCGAGCCCAAAACAGCAGAAAAAACAGCTGCGACACCGATCAAGAGCGCGCCCATTGCCAAAGGCAAAAAGCAGAAAAAGAAAAAGAAAAAGAAAAAGCTGCTTATTCCCAACATGCCTATTGAGGTCAGTTATCTGCAACAATTTGATGCTGACATTGATCTGCAGATTGAAGCATTGCTCTATGGCAGCCGGCTATTTAGCGACATCACGCTAGCGGCCCAGGTCGCCGACGGCAATCTGGTAGTGAATCGAGCCATGCTCACCGATGAACAAGATGGCACATTATTGGCGAGCGGCTCGCTAACTAACAAAGACGACGAGCACCAGTTTGTAGCTCGTCTGCAGGGGCGCGACATCAATATCGGGCTTTCAGCGCAATCTGAAGAACAAGTGGCCATGCTGCCACGCTACCAAGTGCAGCTCGCCGCCATAAGCCACGGCAATACTATCCGTGAAATGCTTGCCCAAAGTGACGGTTTTTTCCGCATCGAAGCGGGTAAAGGCCGATACCCCTCGGGTAATATTCAGCTGCTGACCAATTCGTTTATCGACGAGTTGCTGAACAAACTAAACCCTATTGGCAAACGCGAACCGTATATTGACGTCAACTGCATTGTGGCCATCGGCAAGCTCGAGCAAGGACATCTCAGCGGTGACCCACTCATCGTAATGGATGGCAAGCGGCTCAATATTTTTTCAAGTGCCAAACTTAATCTCTCAACAGAAAAAGTCGCAGTGACGTTTAAAACAGTCCCGCAAAAAGGCCTTGGCTTAAGTGTCGGTAACTTAGTTAACCCTTTTGTCGGCGTTGGCGGCACACTCGCGCAGCCCTATTTAACGCTCAACCCAGAGCAGTCGCTGGTCACAGGCGGCGCAGCAATGGCCACCGGCGGCTTATCTTTTTTGGCGACGAGCCTTTTTGATCGTTTCTTGCGCGAAGCGCATCCCTGCCAGGCCACACTGAAAAAAGTGGATCAGGAATTCACCGATTTAGCCGAAAAATACGGTGTCGAAAAGCCTATTTAGCGCATTACGACCCTGCGCAGACGACGACAACACCGGCGGCAGCTTCGCGCTGAATATGCCGCCCCATTCGCAGGAAATTCTATTCAGTGCACAAGACCAAAACGCCCCTGACCCTACTGCGTAATTTGCTGCCTGATTGCGTTTGTCACGGCGCCCAAATGTTTGTGATACGGGCTATTAACCGCCGTCGGTGAATTGCCATGAGCGCTGATCACCACATTATTGACCGGATCGACAAAGATCATTTGTGCGAAAATGCCACCGGCACGGTAACTACCATCGCCACTTAGCCACCACATATACCCGTAGTCTTCACGGCCCTTAAAGGGCGTTATCGATGTCGCCATCCAGCCCTCGGGTAGCACTCGCTCGCCATTCGGCAGAACACCGTCATGCATGGCAAATAAACCAAGTCGCGCATAGTCACCAAGAGTCGCGCTGATACAGCATCCACCCGCCTCACCACCGCCGGGCATATCGATCAGCCAGGTCGCATCGTTGCCCATGCCAAAGGGCTGCCAGATTTGATGGCTTAAAAACGTCGCGGCATTGTTACCAATAGCGGCGCGCAATATTTCACCCGCCAAGTTTGCCTCGCCAGTGTTGTAATTAAACACTTCTCCGGCAGCATGATTACGCGGTAATTGGCCGAAATAATCGGTCAGCTGCACACCGTTATAAGCGCCCGCAATCGCCACATCCGACTCTGGGTCTTCATAGTCCTCGTTCCACGCAATACCCGATGCCATGTGCAAGACATCCTCAATAGTGACCGCGCCGTAGGGCGTGCCGCGCAGTCTCGGCAAATACATATCAACCGTGTCTTGTACACTTTGTATGTAGCCATCTTGGATTGCCGCGCCGATTAACATCGACGTCACCGATTTGGTCACAGAAAACGAAACCCATATCGAATCGGTGTTATGTCCATCGGCATAGTGCTCAAGTAGCACCTGATCGTCTTTAACGACCATGTAGCCAATTGCCGAGGGCATAGCTAAAAAGTCTGCAACGCTGAAGCTCTCGCCGTCGACCTCATAAACCAACGTCGAAAAGTCCATGGGCGCCGGGGTTAATGGGTAGGGGTTACCCGCCGCTTTCACCACCCGTGCAGGCATGAACTTTTCAGTATGCGCAAATGCCAGCCGGCGATCTTCTTGGCTGAGGAATAATGGATTTTGGGGCGTTTCGCCAGACCTCATGCGGGCGCCTAGATCGCGAAGCGCTACTGCCGTGCCTTCGCCGGCATTCACTGAGGTGTCGTTAGCGGCGTCACTCGCGTTCAATACCGAAGCTGAGTCAGGCGAGGTCGCTGCACAGCCACTAAGCAACGCGACTGAGCAGACAATAAACAGACGAATAAACAGACGAATAAACAGACGAATAAACAGGCGAATAAACATGGGGCTCTCCTAGGGAAAATTTTATTTAATACGGATTTTTAATTTTATAGCCGTCACTAAGCTCAGCGGTTCATTGCACCCAACATTCGCAAGCGCCATCGCGCAGGCCATTACTGCCTAATTGACGGCAGCTAATGCGCTATTTACGCGCCACTCGAGCAGGTCGATACGATCTTGACCGAAAAAGGCTTCCTCTCTGAATACCATAACTGGCACACCCCAATGATACGCTGAATGCGCTGCCTGATTGCATTCAATCACAGCCGATAGCCGCTCCGCCTCGCTGGCTTGGCGTGAATCGAGTTCTGCCAAATCAAAGCCCGCGCGCGCCACGGCGTTAGCGAGAACATCACCTTCATTCCAAGGCGTTCCCGACCAAATTAACCGACTCACTTCGTCCAAGAAAGCCCAGCCTGCATTATCTCCCTGCTCACAGGCAAGCACACCCATTCGGGTCAGGCGGTGGATGTAAGGCTGTTCTGCCGCGATTAGTCCGGCTTTAGCCTCTTGTACGACAGGATCGGGGACAGGCCAGGATAAGGGCAGATCCAAAAACTCAGACAGCCTAACAATATCCTTGAGTAAGTAAGGCGCCCAGTGCGGATGTGCCTGCGCGAAAAATTCAGGGGTGCGAATAGCAATTGGATAGACCGGACGAGGCCGTATCGAAACACCCCAAGCCTCTGCAGCAGCGCGCAGCCGCGGCGTGGCCAAATAAGAATAAGGCGATCTAAAAGACCAATAAACATCTACCGTACTAGAATCACTCACCCAGACTATCTCCACTTATTTATCTATTAATTCACCTTGGCGGCTCGCTATCCTGCCGTATCGTCAGGAACATAGTCTACTATCAAATACCGACGGCCTCGGCTTTCATGCCATGAGGGACCCAAGAACGGCTGCGTGCCATGAGGGACCCAAGAACGGCTGCGCGTCCTGCGTTGCGTATAGGTCGCAACAACACACTCGGGCACGTCTCGATTTACCATCAATGCTGACCGACCGGAGCATACCGACCGTCGGACAGGTGAGTGGCCTAGAGGTCAGTGCTTCTCTTTGTCTTTTTTCGCATCTCGAGTCTTCTCACTGCATTCGGTGTTTTAACGGCGCGCGGCTAATCTCACCCTTTTCACCTAAACCCAATATTTTTATTTGGCTGTCATGATTTATAGGTTGCCCTTCATAAACTGTTTGAGTTAACTGTCGTAGCAAAGTCAGAAGATATCGGTACGATCCAAGTTCGCGATCATACCTTGTGGCGATCACGGTCAGCTGGGTGTTCGAGGGAATGTTTCAGCAGAATAGCATTTCATATTTCATCTCTGATTTATTCTGGTATCGGTGATGGTTTGATGATGATCGGATAGAAAAATGCTGCAGCCCCAAAGATGATAATTTCTATAGGCAGGCTGCCGAGGACAGAAAACCGACCCAAAGACACGTTTATAATGGCCTAATATGTATGTATAAAGCGCGATGAATGCCCGATCAGCACAGCACACCGCATTGCTATTTGGCACCGGCGCCGTATTGCTATGGAGCACCGTCGCCACCGCATTCAAGTTAACGCTCAACTACCTGACCCCCGCGCAACTCGTGCTAGTTGCCAGTACTGTGTCATGGCTGTTTTTTAGCTTATTAATCACGTGGCATAAACGCTGGCATACGCTATTTACGCTGCCTCGCGCTACCCTCGTACGCGCGCTATTACTTGGCCTAATCAATCCGACGGTTTATTACCTTGTGTTATTTGCGGCCTACCAGCTTTTACCTGCGCAAGCCGCGATGGCGATCAATTACACCTGGGCACTAACACTGGGACTATTGGCCATACCCATTCTTGGGCAAAAACTGCTGTGGCGCAGTCTGGTCGCCGCGCTTATCAGCTACTTAGGCGTCTTTAGCATTGCCACACAAGGCCAATGGTTATCGTTGGAATTTGCACACCCTGGAGGCGTACTGCTTGCGCTTGGCAGCACCCTGCTCTGGGCCCTTTATTGGTTATTCAATAGCAAGCAGACCATCGATCCACAGCTCAATCTTTTTCTCAACTTTAGCGCCGCACTCCCTGCGTTACTTGCGTGGTGCTGGTTCACTGGAGAGTTACAAGCGATACCCTGGCAGGGTCTCTTGGGCGCAACGTATATTGGATTTTTTGAAATGGGTGTGAGCTTTGTACTTTGGTTACACGCCATGCGTTACGCCAGCAATACCCTTGCGGTATCGAGTTTGATATTTTTGGCGCCACCTATTTCGCTTGTTTTTATATGGCTGTTTTTAAATGAGCCTATTCTGACCTCCACCTTGATCGGTTTAGCGCTGATCCTGATGGGGCTGGCGATGCAACATTTAACTGACACCCATCGCGCCAAAACTGAAAACAAATAATGCTGTGATGAATGAAATACACACATCACATACCGAAAAAGCTCAGCGCAAAAGTCTACTGACGTCGATATCCGCGGCCGAACGCCACTAATCTATTGTCATGCGCGCTAAATGAAATAAACGGGGAATATATGCTGCACCATATTGTTATGATCAAATACAAAGCCGACACACCGGCTGAGATTCCACAGCAGTTTTGTGCAGATGTCTTGGCGCTCAAAGATGATATTCCTGAGATTGTCTCGGTCACCATTGGCAGCGATGTGCTCAAGTCCGCGCGAAGCTGGGATTTAGCGCTGCACGTGGTGCTGGGTAGTATGGATGATCTCAGCGGTTATCAATCACACCCCGCACATGTCGCTGCACTTGCAAAAAATAACCTTTGGGTTGCCGAGGTAGGTGCTGTCGACTTTAGCTAGAACACCGCAGTATTGTTCACCGATACTGTTTTAATTAATGCGTAGACTTCATCGCCTACAGCCAAGCCCAGCTCGATACAGGACGCACGGGTGATGCGCGAACGCAGCATTCCATCTTCAATATCAATAAGCACTTCGGCATAGGGCGTTTGAGGATTAGCATCGATATCAACAATGCGCCCCGCGAGAATATTGCGAATCGATAAAGCCGTTGGTGCCACCAGGGCAATTGCGACATCGTGGCTATGAATCTGCAACCGCACCTCGGTATGCACCGGTGCTAACAAACCCGGCACAAATACGTTTTGACGCCCCAAACGCAAGGTACTGAGCTGCAGCCCCTTGTCGTGCGCGATCACGTGCGCCACAAAAATAGTGCCGGCATCTCTTGGCGCGCTCACTTCGGGTAGGTCGAGTCGCTGTAATACCGCCTCGGTTGTGTCGTGCACAATCGACTGACCCTCGCGCAGTACAAGTAAACGATCACTCAGCGCAACCATTTCGTCAAGCGCATGAGAAACGTAAATCATCGGCACTGAAAAATGCGTACTGAGCCTACGAATATAGGGTAATAGTTCTTTTTTTCGCTGAATATCATTTGCCGACAGTGGTTCGTCAAGCAGCAAAAGCTGCGGTCGGGTCAACAGTGCGCGCGCCAATGCCACTCGCTGACGTTCTCCCCCAGACAAGCCAGCGGGCATCCGCTCAAGCAGCGAACTTAAATCAAGCGCCGCGACGACGTCGTCCCAATTAATAGGCCCGGCGCGCGAACGGCTGCGCTTATCTGCAAAACGTAGATTGCCCGCCACATTGGTAAACGGTAACAATCGCGCGTCTTGAAACACATAACCGACAGCGCGCTGATAGGTCGGCATGTCCATTTTACGATCGCTATCAAACCACAGTGCATCGCCAAACTGGATCCGCCCTGTTTGTTGCTTGTCGAGCCCAGCAATGGCCCGCAATAATGTTGTTTTACCCGCGCCACTGGGGCCCAAAATACCGGTAACACCTGACAGCGAAAATTGCGTATCAAGGTCGAGCGTAAACGCTGGCAGCGCGCGGTTAATCTGAACAGATAGTGTCTTCATCATGACACCCTAAAACCACGGCGCCCATTTAAGGTATACACCAAAAGCAGCACCACAAACGAAAACCCTAACAGGCCCGCCGATAGCCAGTGTGCATTCGCATATTGAATAGTTTCAACGTGCTCATAAATCGCAATAGATAAAACCTGGGTTTTACCCGGTATGTTGCCGCCAATCATCAGCACAATGCCAAACTCACCCACCGTATGTGCAAAGGTCAACACGGCAGCCACAAGATAGCCGCGCAGCGACAGTGGCAGCACAATATTGATAAAGCGGTCGATGGGCGATGCGCCTAAGGTCGCACCCATTTCAAGTGTATGACGCCCAACATTCATAAACGCACTTTGTAGCGGCTGAACGGTAAAGGGCAGTGAATACAACACCGAGCCCACCACCAATCCCGTAAATGAAAAAGTCAGCGCACTGCCCGACGCCTTTAACCAAAGCCCCCCTAACCACGTTTCAGGGCTGAGCATGACCAGTAGATAAAACCCTAGCACCGTCGGTGGAAGTACCAACGGTAGTGCAACAATTGCCTCTATGACTGGGCGTACACGCGCCTGAGACCAGGCAAGCCACCAGGCAATTGGCGTACCCAATAACAACAAAATCAGCGTCGTCACCGTCGCTAACTGCAGGGTTATCCATACAGGCGTTAAATCCACCGCCAATTGCCTCTCAGTAAATTCACGTGCGTCACGGCCAATTACTCATGGGATTGCGCAGCAGCATACCCTAGGGCGGGCAACTGCGCCTGTACCGAGGCACTACTTAAGAACGCCAGAAAACCCTGGGCAGTGGCATTGTGCTCGGCCTGTTTAAGCAAAACCGCCATTTGGGCGATTGGTTTATAGAGGTCCGTCGGGACCAACCAATACTCACTTGGATCGATATTAGCCGCCATTAAGTGTGACAACGCCACCAACCCCGCCTGCGCATTGCCACTGGCCACCATAGAAAAGGCACCTGAAACGCTGTCAGCCAACACCGTTTGGGGTACTGATGTCCTGCCATCAGCCAATACCGCTAGCGCGTTTATCGCCGCGCGACCATAAGGTGCTAACGCTGGATTAGCGAGCGCAATAAACTGCACCGGTGACCGCCACACACTCTGTGCGTCGACCACTGTCGCCGCCGGCTGCCAAAGCGCAAGCCGCCCCGTGGCATATACAAATTTTGATGCCGAAAGTGCATAGTCTGCGTCAATAAGCCGCTGCGGTCGTTCTGTATCTGCCGCCAAAAAGACATCGAAGGGGGCACCCTGTCGAATTTGCGCATAGAGCTTGCCGGTCGATCCGAACACCACCGTCACACGCTGGCCACTCGCCTTCTCATAGGCGGCCGCAAATTGCCGAGCGGGGCTCAAAAAATTGGCGGCAACCGCAATCGTGATATCCCCTGTCAGCGGACTCGCAAACTCGGTATCGGTGATACCAGGCGCTGCGGCTTGCGCACTGTCGGCAGCGCTGTACTGTGGCATCGCGATAACGACAATCAGCGCCAGAAAAAAACCGATTAAACCGCCTAGCGGACGCAATGGCTGCCAAATAGAAGCCTCGGCCTGAGCGCTAGGGTCGGCCATAAATCACCACGGGCAAAGCACACCACGATTCTGAATGCAGCTTCTGCCATCACTTGAAGGTGTCAGCATCGGCTTACCGCTTGACCCAAATTTCGTCAAGCGGACGTCGTCCATTCGGTGTTTCTTGCTTGCGCTGCTCATCCGAGAGCTGCGCGGTATCGGCTGCGGTGCCTATAGCAAATCCCATTAGCACCTGCTCCTGCTCGGTGTTAATCGCCAAATACTCAGCGGCAGCGTCACTATGAATGCCCCCCATACCATGCGTATACAGACCCAGTTTTCGCGCCTGCAAGGTCATTGCTAACCATGCGGCACCCGCGTCCAAAGGGGCAAAATCGTTCGGCTCGCCGTTGTGCGCAAAATGTTTACGTGCAGTGATAAAGCCCAATACACCGGCATTAGCAGCCCAAGTCTGATTGCCCTCGACCAACAAACCTAAAAAGTCATCAAAGTTATCGGCGTTACTGGTGTAAAAACGCCAGGGCTGATCATTGAAACAGGATGGGCTCCAACGTGCCGCATCAATAATACGCGTAAGCGTTGCGACGGGTATCTCCGTTTTGGTAAATGCGCGGGGCGACCAACGCTCAATAAACAGTGCATCAACACCCTGCGTCGGCTCGCGATTTGAAAAGTCAGTCATGTCTCATTGTCCTTAAGTTAAAAAATTGTATGCCTATGCTTGCTAAGTCGCAGGCATTTGATGGTTGGGTAATGGCGGCCTGCGACCCGAGGCGGTCGGTGCGTAATTCGTCTCTAGGTAATCTAAGATTACACTTTCGCTTGGACCCAGTGGCCACAGCCCCTGGCTACGCTGCATCCAGCGAATCATTTGCAGCCAACCGTTGCGATCCGCTCGGTTCTGAATAATGAGCTTTGCCGAGTGGCAAACCGTGCACTGGGTTTTCACCGTGTCATAACCCGGCGCTATCACCAACCGAGATTCAGGGTCGAGCTCACGCGCACTGACGCCCGCCGCCAAAATAAGTAGCCATAGCGACAGCAGTAATCGCGACACCCACTCCCGACGAACGCGACTCATACAACCTTCACCGCAATCCGATGACAGGCGTTGTTCAAATATCCGCGCGGATTCCAATTCGGCACCACCATGGGCTGCGCGCGCCCCTGTTGGTCAGTGGCGCGCGCCCATACCTCATAATAGCCCTCCTGAGGAAAGCGCACTTCACCGTCAAAATGCTGCCATGCTTGACGATTCACGGCCGGGGCTAAGGAAACCGGCTGCCAGGTCTGTCCAAAATCAATCGAGACATCAACAGCTGCCACCGCCGAGTCACCCGCCCATGCGTGACCACGCAAGGCTAATTTGCGGGTTTTCAGTAACACACCAGATTTAGGGTAGGTGATTAGCGACTTGACCGGCATGGCTTCGATGATACACATACCTTCGTCTGGCACCTCGGTACCCGGTGCGACCGGTTCACAGGGCACCCGATAAGATTGGCCGCCCATTTTCGGACCATCATGGACTTTGTCACGCACGCTTAATCGTGTCAGCCATTTGCCAGACACCGAGGCGGGCCAGCCACCGGCGACCAAACGCAATGGATATCCATGTAGCGCTGGAATATCGCTACCATTCATGGCCCAAGCTAATAGGGTTTCATCTTCCATGGCCTTGCTCAACGGCAGACCACGACTGATGGACACCTTGCCCGGCTGACCTGAGACATGCGTGTCTGCGCCGTAATAGCCAATATAGACCGCGTCATCTTTTACGCCAGCCGCATCGAGTACATCGCGCAGTCGCACGCCGGTCCATGTGGCACAACTGACCGCGCCGGTGGACCACTGATTACCCCGTGCCGGTGGAAAGAATTCGCTGCGACCATTGCCGCCACATTCTAAGACCAACTGGTAGCTATAGGCCTTAAAGCGCGACTTAAGCGCCGCCAAGGTAAAGCTTATTGGCTGCGCAACTGACTCACCGTCGATGGTGATTGTCCAAGCACCCATATCTACTTGTGTGGGTGGAATACCGTTGTTGCGAACGAACATACGTGAGCTGGGGGTGACCTTGTCATCGAGCAAGTGCGCTGGGGTTTCGGCGTTAATTGGTCGGTCGTTGAGTATCACCATTGCAGGGTCTTTGCCGGGCAAAGTAAACGGCGCGGACGTCTGCGCTAACGCCGCGGGGATCAAACCGGCGGGCATAAAACGGGAGAACACCACTTCGGCACCCAGTAAACTCGTTACCGTCCCTAAGCCGGCCAAGAATCCTCTGCGGGTGAGCGGATCTGAACGCCGGCCAAAGGCCTTTAAATCTGCAGCAATCGGATCTACCTGATACAGGTCATGTAGTCCCACGGGGCGCCTGTCAGTCATTGTGCTATCTCTCATCAGCGCATTAAAAAAACTAGCGCACAGCCTACCGTAATTGACATTCCTGTCTAGCTTACAACCTAACTGCACACACCGTAACGATTGGCTCCCAAAAGAGCTACGCGACACCCAGTTCGAGCAGGCGCTGACTCAGATAAGATGCGGCGGTATAACGGTGCGATAGAACGACTTCGGGACGCGGATGTAAGAACAGTGGCAGCGACATTCTGCTGATGCCGAGGGCGCTGGTACTGGCGCTTGGTAAGGCAACCCGATGGGTGGTCGAAGGCAGATAGCCACCGGATAACTCCTGAAGCATATCGCCGACGTTAACGACCACTTGATCGGGACGATTCGGCACCGCAACCCAGGCCCCATCGCGATTGCAAATCTCTAAACCTGGACCATCGGCGGCGGGTAAAATAGTCAGAAAATTGATGTCTTCATGGGGTGCTGCGCGTAACACCTGACGACCTTTCGGGACTGGTGGGTAATGTAATACACGCAGCATCGATTGCTCGCTATTGGCAATCATCGTCCCAAGCGGCGCTTTGAAGCGAGCGCTTACTTCGACCGGAACTACCTGCTCAACGTAGTCTAGCAGCGTTGTTGCAAATTCTAATGACGCTAGATAGTGATCGTGGAGATCACCTTTGAGCGCTGCTGGGCACCGTCCCCAGGCGTAGTACTGAAAGTATTCTTTGAAATCTCGCTGACGGTAGCCTTTAGCATGTTCGGCATTACCCACAGAGAAGTAGCCGTCTTGTAGCGATTCATCATGGGCCCATTCAGCGGGTACACCGCGAGTAAAATAATGGCGCCACTGCCTATAAATCCGTGCGACACGATCCATGTCTAGCGGATGATCCACCAGCACAGCAAATCCAAATATGCGCAGTGAGTCTACGAATTGAACACCACAGTCAGCGCTGCGAAAGGAAATCACGGGCAGGGCCTTCACCGTCACATCAACACCTCACTCCCACTACGCCTTAAGCCGACAACGACACAAAAAAGCCCGCGAGGGCAGCACTCATTAAATTCGACAACGTGGCGGCGAGCAGCGCCCTTAAGCCAAGCCGCGAGATGTCATCGCGCCGCTGCGGCGCAAGTGCGCCTAGGCCGCCAAGTAAGATGGCAATCGATGAAAAATTCGCAAAGCCACAGAGCGCAAAAATAATAATCGTTTGCGTTATTGGGGAGAGCTGTTCGGCGATGTCGACATAGGCTACGTAGGCCACAAACTCGTTCAACACCAACTTTTGCCCGATCAAGCTGCCCGCCTGCGCCGCCTCATCCCAGTTCACACCCAACGCCCACGCGAGGGGTTTAAACAGACTGCCCAACGCGCCTTCAAGGCTTAGACCGCCAATGCCTACTAGGTCACCTGCCCAAGCAAAGATCCCGTTGAATAAAGCAATCAGTGCGATAAACGCAAGCAGCATGGCGGCGATGGCCGCCGCCATCCTCAGTCCGTTCATTGCGCCACTGGCGGCCGCGTCGACCACATTGGCATAGCCATCGCTTACCATCGGGTCATTTTTTTGCGGTGCCAGTGGTACATGCGTCTCTGGCTCCATAATCTTAGCCATCATCAGGCCGCCAGGCGCGGCCATAAAGCTGGCTGCCAACAAATATTCGAGCGGTATGCCAAGGGCCACATAGCCTGCCATAACCGACCCGGCGATCGAAGCCATGCCACCCACCATTACGGCAAAGAGCTCAGAGCGGGTCATGCCCGAAATATAGGGCTTTACCACTAGAGGCGCTTCTGCCTGCCCCACGAACACATTAGCCGCAGCAGATAGCGACTCGGTGTGACTAGTGCCTAATAGCTTGCGCAGAGCCCCGCCAATCACTCGGATGACCCACGGCATAATTCGAAGGTGATAAAGCACGGCGATGAGGGCACTAATGAAGATCACGACGGGCAGCACATTAAAGGCAAAAATGAATCCAAGGCTGCTGTTGTCAACGAGCTCACCGAACATGAAGCGAATGCCAGCATTGCTGTAGCTCAGCAAGGTAGACACATAATCTGAGAGGAATTTCAGCGCAGCAAAACCGCTTTCAGTAAATAATACGACACCCCCAATACCGGCCTGTAAAACAAACGCCACGCTGACCGTTCGTAATTTGATCGCGCGACGGTTTGAGGAGAATGCAAGCGCAAACAGGGGGAGTAGCAGGATGCCAATCAGGCTCGTCATTAATTTAAGGATCTCGCCGAAGACAGGGAAACGAAACAATACCCTGCGTAAGGGCCTAACCGCAAAAAAGAATACGAAAAAGGGCGTCACCTCAGTAGATGACACCCTTTTTTGCTGGTCTGCCGCCGCGCATTGCGCTGCTGCATAACCTCTTTTCATGCATCCTTTAACAGACCATCAACACAGTTGGGTAATGTCGATGGCGTTGTTAGAGGAAATCAGTCTTTGTTAAAGACTGCCCGTATCAACCCAAAGTAATCAGCGAGTACGCCATGACCCATGCCGCAACGCCACTGATCATGTATATGCCGATAGTATTGAGGGGACGAAAGATGTGATTGAACATACGACCTCCTTTACCGTTGACATCGCTCTGCCCTACGTGGGCCAGCATTATGTTACCGATTGGTACCCATGGTAACAAAATTACACGACAGGTAACAACAAATAATAACAAATACGAATAATTAATTCTAAAACTATTCTTTTAGGGAATGTATTTTATATTCAAGGCTTATTCTATAGGCATAAATCGCCGGTATACCTATAAGTTATGATTAAATATAATAGCATTCTTAATGGGTATTATAATAATATTTAATTCTTCCATGGCATTTAAAGGGCGATTTATTTTTTGCGGGAGTAGACGGGCTTGGCACAAATAGGCTGCGGCGTGCTACCCACGCCATGTCTAAGTCAATTGAAGCCACGGCGCAGAATGCACCCAGACGTGCTCTAGTGCTTATAAAGCCTACCCGCCAGTCGGTGTAGCGCGCTTAACCCAGAGAAAGGGATAGTCATGCGCCCGAAAAACGAAAACGGCGCCATTAATGGGCGCCGCTCAATTAGCCGTATACAAGGGCTCGATCTATATCAGATTCAACCTTGGCTCGCGACTAATGCCTGCTCGATGTCAGCAATGATGTCATCGATATGCTCAATACCTATAGACAAGCGCACCATAGATTCAGAAACACCTGCATTGGTCAGCTCCTCGGGGGACAGTTGACGGTGGGTGGTGCTAGCTGGGTGACATGCCAGCGACTTTGCATCGCCAATATTCACCAACCGCAGAATCAGTTGCAGTGCATCAATAAACTTGGCGCCCGCCGCAATACCGCCCTTGATCCCAAAGCTCAAAACACCCGAAGCTCGTCCACCACATAAACGATGACAGGCCTCATTGTAGGGACTATCTGGTAACGCCGCATAATTCACCCATGCCACTGCCGCATGAGATGACAAGTACGCCGCAGCTTGCTCAGCGTTCTCACAGTGGCGCTCCATACGCAGCCCCAGCGTCTCAAGACCCTGCATAATCAAGAATGCACTGTGTGGCGATAGCGCCGCGCCTGTATTGCGCAGCGGTACCACACGGCAGCGGCCTATAAACGCCGCCGCCCCCAACGCTTCGGTGTAGACCACGCCGTGATAGGACGGATCCGGCGTATTAAGCACCGCAAATTTCTCGGGCTGGGCAGCCCAGTCAAATCGGCCTGAGTCAACTATGGCACCGCCGATGGTGGTGCCATGACCACCGATGTACTTAGTCAGCGAGTGAATCGCAATATCTGCGCCGTGATCAAAAACCTTGCACAAGAAAGGCGTAGCAACCGTATTATCGACCATCAGTGGGATACCGTGATCGTGGGCCAAATCGGCCCAAGCTTGAATATCAACAATGTTCCCTGCGGGATTACCGATCGACTCGCAAAATAGTGCTTTAGTCTTATCATCAATCAGCGCCCGCGCCGCCGCCAAGTCGTCTGCCTTGGCCATACGGACTTCGATGCCCTGACGGGGGAATGTATGCGCGAATAAATTATAGGTCCCGCCATATAATTGACTGGTCGACACTATGTTGTCGCCCATGCCGGTAATCGCCTCAATGGCGTAGCGAATTGCGGCCATACCCGAAGCCACTGACAGCGCACCTACCCCGCCCTCAAGTGCCGTTAGTCGCGCCTCAAGTACACCATTAGTCGGATTCATAATCCGTGAATAGATGTTACCCGGCACCGCCAAATTGAACAGGTCAGCACCATGCTGGGTGTCATTAAACGTGAATGAAGTGGTCTGGTAGATAGGTGTCGTCGCGGCATTTGTCGCGGGATCACCGTCATAGCCTTCATGTAAGGCGATTGTTTCAGGGCGCATAGGAACTCCTTTTTAAAAAATTTTTGGTTTGTTTAAACTTAAGCATGGCGGTTTAACGTGTAGCCACCGCCAAAACATCTATGTTGCAACGACAAGCGGCACGCTGACGTCTCGGGTTGGCCATTAGCTAAGGTATTCATTAAAACTCTCGATCAACACTCGCATAACGAAGATAGAAAAACATGCCGAAAAGCGCGACTCCAGCAGCGAGCTGAAATACCAACAGCCACGAACCTGTCCACTCGAGCACCAATCCCGAAGCAAATACAGCAACGGCACTGCTCAGCGACCCCAATGTATTCGTAATACCCATAAGCGTACCCGAGTCCTCAGGGGCGATGTCCATATGATTCGTGCCAAAGCCACCGACGCTCAATGCCAACATTATATTACCGATGGTGAAAATGCCCAGTGCAACGATCGGAATATCGGTATATCCCACTACTGCCAAGCAAACCGCCATGGTACCCAAGGCGATAGTTTGCATGGTCTTACGAACCTTGAGGCGATCTAGACCACGGGCAATTAATTTATCGCACAAGCCTCCCGCGAAGGGTGTAGCGACCATTGCTGCCACGGCGGGCACTACAGCCATCAGACCCACGCGACTAAAATCGACCCCTAACGCCGAGGAAAAATAGGTCGGTAGCCATGACAAGCTGAGGAAAACTACCCAGTTGGTACAAATATGTGACACGGCAATGGCCCACACACCTTTGGAGCGCAAAAGTGCGGCAACCGATAGCGACTTTTGACGCCCAACGACAGGCGCTGTCGTTGCTGTCATTGATGAACCAAGCACAGCAACAGGCGCAGTGGGCACCGTAAACACCCAGACCAAAAACCAGAGTAATCCCACACTGCCATACAGATAAAAAGCGGTTTGCCAATCAAAGTACTGAACAATTAACGGTGTTAGTAGCAACGCAATGACACTGCCGCCGGCAACACCTGAATTCATCCAGCCGACAGCACTGCCACGTTTTTCAATCGGCACCCATGTGGCATAGAGGCTGTAGATTGAAGGCCATGTCACCGCTTCGGACATACCCATCAATACTCGGCAAATCAACAACGCAGTCAAGCCAAGCGAGGCGGCGGAAGGTGTCAGTAAGGTAAATAACGACCACAAAAGGACACCAACACCCAACACCCACTTACCACCAAATCGATCGGCCAAGAAACCTGCGGGAATTTGCAGTACCAGGTAACCGATAAAAAATGACGACATCACGGTACCTTGCGTTGCAGGTGACCAGCCGTTATCTGCCGACATCGGAATAATCGCTACCGAAATTGCAATACGATCGAGAAAGCAGATGTAAACTGCAATGACGGTCATAATGATCAGCCAGCGGCGCGGAGCATTCTCAGATGGCATATTACTTATCTTTTTATTTATTGCGTAACATCCTAGCAAAACCTATGCGAATCGTGTCTCTTTACTGCATCGACCATTAGATATATTTCGCAATGCATACAAAAAGCGCGCCAACCCTGACTCGGGTCATTCAATACTTTCGCAGCGCGACGACTGTCGGACTGCTGTTTGGACTATTAAGCTTATCTACACCGAGCTATGCCTGGTGGGACCTTGGCCATACGGTGATCTGTGAACAGGCGCTATTAAGCGTCTCAGCAGATACGCGAGCAAAAATCGAGGTATTGCTCGAGGGCGAAGCGTTTGGCCGTGCCTGTAGCTGGGCCGACCGAGTTCGTAAAACACGGCCTAAAAGTTCCCCGTGGCACTACATCAATTTACCGCCCGGCATAACGCAGGTCAGCGAAGCGCAGCACCCTGAAAAGGGCGACATTCTGGTGGCGCTGAATGCGCAACTTACCCTGTTGAAAGACCCTCACGCAGACAGCATTGAGCGGGGCGAGGCGTTGCGTTGGATAGGACACCTGGTCGGCGATTTACATCAACCGATGCATTTAGGTTATCAATCGGACTGGGGCGGCAATAATTATCGACTTGCAATTGACCATGGTGTGCGCGAGGCCATAGGCGCGCCAAAGCGTTCTTTCGTCAATATGCACCAGGTCTGGGATGGCTATCTGCTTATCTATGCCGCTCAGAAAAAACATGGCGCCCTGACAGACCTTGCCGCCAACATCGCCGGAGACGCCCAAGGAGACATCCCCGACTGGGCTGATGCCAGCCTAGCACTGCTGAACAAACCCGGCGTTCACTACCTAGCTGACACGCGGCTTTCCGCGCTTACTGTTGACTATTTGGACGCCAATTATCCGCTTGCCTTAATGCGGCTCCGGGAAGCTGCACTCAACCTTGCGCGACTGCTCGAGCAAACACTAAACCAGCCTCCAACGGGTGAGCCCTATTAGGGAATTTTCTCGCCAAAAGCAGCGTAGCAAACGCCAGAGTGATGCGTTCGTATCATGACTAACCGCTCGCTCAGAAAATTGTATAAATAAATGGCGCCAGCGCCGATCCTTGGGTCATAACTATCAGCATACCTAAGATCAGCATGATCGCTATTATGGGCGCCATCCAGAGCTTCTTTCGCTCTCGCATGAATCCCCATAAGTCTTTGAGTAAATCCAACATTAATAAGGTCTCTCGAAGTGTTTTGAATCTCGTTGTTTGCTAACTACGCGATAGCTGTCAGCAGCTGCCGACAACTTCGTTATACCTCCTCTAGAGGCAAGTCGCATAACTAGACCAATGGGTACAAATATGCCGAAGTAAAGCACAAAAATAATAATGCGTGTGTTGATGAAACCCAGTACCAATCCAATTCGCATCCAGATCGCATAAACGGGCTTTAATAATGAGGGCGCGATCAAAGCTGGGGCTACTAAAAGAACCGCCACCACCCACGGCCAGGCTCTGGCCGACAAGCTAAACAGGGCCGGTATCAGCAAACCAAAAAGACCGACAACAATACCTGCCGACAGCAAACCAAACTGACGCAATTCTTGACGACTAAGCGATTTAATTGGCATATTCATCATTTCATCCTCACTCAATCAAGCTCGAAGTCTTGCTGCCACTTTGCAGCAGCTCGATTGGGCTGCTGTTGCTTATTAAGCAATACATTGTTGATGACTAAATAATCCATTTCTGTTCGCATAAAGCAGCGATAAGCATCGGCCGGACTACCAACAATAGGCTCACCACGCACATTAAAGGAGGTATTGATCAGCACCGGACACCCAGTAAGCTGCTCGAATGCATCCAATAAATGATAAAAACGCGGATTTGTTGACGCATGGACCGTCTGAATACGAGCGGAGTAATCAACGTGCGTCACTGCAGGTATCGTCGATCGAGGGACATTGAGTTTATCCAGCCCAAAGAGTGCCGCCTGCTCGGCTGTCATCGCATGACGACAGGACTCCACCACATTGGCGACGAACAACATGTAGGGACTATCGACATCCAGGTCAAACCACTCTCTCGCCTTGTCAGCTTTTACCGCGGGCGCAAAGGGTCGAAAGGACTCCCTGTTTTTTATCTTGAGGTTCATCGTGGACTGCATTAACGGATTGCGCGGATCTCCAATAATAGACCGCGCGCCTAATGCCCGGGGACCGAATTCCATGGGTCCGCTGAACCAACCAATAACTTTACCGTCATCCAGCAACTCCGCGAGTATGGGCATAAGCTCACCATCATCACAGTGGACGTAAACCGCAGCCTCTAAATCAAGTTGCGCACAAATATCGCCCGCGGCATAGTCACGCCCCAAGAACGCACCCCGCATGGCGTCAACGGGAGTCGCGAGCTTCCTCGGTTTATCCAAATACTCGTGCCATGTGGCGAGCGCAGCGCCTAAGGCACCGCCCGCATCACCGGCAGCGGGCTGAATCCAAATTGACTCAAAAGGTCCCTCACGCTGCAACCGACCATTGGCCACACAATTAAGTGCCACGCCACCAGCAAGACACAGGTTGTTGACACCAAACTCACGATGCACGCTGCTCGCAAGCTTAAGAAGGATCATCTCTGTCACGATCTGAATAGAAGCTGCGAGATCCATTTCTTTTTGAGTAAGCGGTGACTCAGCGCTTCTGGGAGGTCCATCAAATAACACATCAAACTTTCGGTTGGTCATAGTCAGACCCGTCGCGTAACCGAAATATTTCATATTCAAACGGAAAGTGCCGTCGTCTTTGATGTCGATAAGATGCTCCAAAATCTTATCGACATAGCGCGGCTCGCCATAGGGCGCCAATCCCATTAACTTGTACTCGCCAGAATTAACTTTGAATCCTGCATAAAAAGTAAAGGCCGAGTACAACAAACCCAGCGAATGTGGAAACTGAATTTCCCACTGAGGGATCAGCTGATTTCCCTTGCCAAGCCATACAGATGTAGTCGCCCACTCCCCCACACCGTCAAGACAGATCACCACCGCGGATTCAAATGGACTGGGGAAAAACGCCGAAGCCGCATGGGATCCATGATGCTCATGAAAGAGCAACTGCGGCAGCGGATCAGTAGCACTCGCCGAGAGCGCAGCCAGCTCTTTTTTAATCGTGATTTTAAGGAATAGTTTTTCCTTGAGCCAAACAGGAATAGCCATCAGAAACGAGCGAAAACCGTTAGGCACATAGGCTAAATAAGTTTCTAGCAGTCGCTCAAACTTGATCAGCGGTTTATCATAGAAAGTAACGTAGTCGATATCAGCCAAGGTCAATCCCGTTGATGCCAAACAATCCTTAATGGCATTCGACGGAAAGGCAGCGTCATGTTTTTTTCGAGTAAATCGCTCCTCTTGCGCTGCGGCTACAATTTTTCCGTCAACGACAATGCATGCTGCGCTATCATGGTAATAGGCCGAAATCCCCAAGACATTGATTGATTTTTCCATAGAGGTTTTACTACGCGCACCAACGATTTAACTCAAGCAATATAATTGCGTCTATATCGGCACTATAACAAGGATGATGCCCTGTGCTTAAAGTAAAGCAAATATTCTTCACCGTCATAACACTCACATTAGTGCCCCTATTGTTTTTTGGTGGTTTAGAACTCGCGCTTGTTACTGCCGGTGTAGGCACCTCCTACGAGTACTTCAGAAAAATTGAGATCGACGGCGTTCCGCATCTGCAAGAGAACCCTGCATTTGCAAAACAGTTCTATCCCGCATCACTGAATATTGGCCCGTTAGAGAACACTTTTGCGGAGGCGAAGCCTGATTCGCTAGTGCGCGTTTATGTTCTTGGAGGGTCTGCTGCGATGGGCTTCCCACTGCGTAATCACGCGGTAAGTAGGTTAATCACGACCCAACTCGCGGCCGCAATACCCGGCAAAGAAATTGAGGTCATTAATACTGCCATGACATCGGTTAACTCCCATGTTGTATTTGAGGTCGCCAAGACACTGCCCAAAGACTCTGCTGATGTCGCCGTGATATTAATGGGAAACAATGAAGTTGTCGGACCCTATGGCCCGGGCACATTCAATCAAAATTTCTTATCGAGCCTCAAAGGTATACGAGCGCTTCAGTTTCTTAAAAGAACGCGAACATGGCAGGCCCTAGAAACTTTTCTGCTGAGCATCACACCTACCGACGCCGGTGAAGCCCTGGAGTGGGAAGGCATGCAAATGTTCACCAACAATGGTGTGGTTCGAGATGACCCACGAATGCAAAACGTCTACCAGCATTACCAAGAAAACCTGACCGACATGATCAAACTTTTAAACGACAAAGGCATGCATGTCGTACTGTCTACTGTGCCGGTAAATTTGCGCCATTCAGCACCGTTTCTCTCGGTAAATGATGCGGCCCTTTCTGAACAACAGCTCACAGTCTTTGAGCAACATATAAATGAAGGAAATGCAGCATTAGAACGCAGTGAATGGACGGCCGCCATTGGTGCTTACCAAGGGGCTATTGCTATCGACAACCAGTACGCTGATGCGCATTTTGGACTGGCAACAGCACTCGAAAATAATGGTCAGCTACCTAAATCTAGGTATCATTTCGAACAGGCGCTAGATCTCGATGCACTTCGCTTTAGAGCCGACTCAGAAATCAACGCGATCGTCCGTCATACTGGACAAGCGCTAAACGGGTCGCAGCTGACCTTTGTAGACAGTGCTGTCGCCTTTGATGAAGCAAGTCAGCCGTTTGCACCGGGATGGAATTTAATACTTGAACACGTGCATTACGACTTTCCTGGTAATGCAGTTTTAGCGAGAGTACTTACGCACGCCATTCTTGAGCATCTCGATGACGGTCGAGCGCGCTCGCTGTTAACCGATGAAGAAGTCGCTGCGCGAATTGGCTTCCCAAATCATGAAACCCTCGACAACATCAAAAATCTACAGGGTATGGCTAAAAACCCACCGTTTCCTGGTCAGAGTAATTATGATCAATTTCTAACCTTCTTAGATGATCTACTCGCTGAGGTTACAGAGCAAGTGGGCACACCTCAGGATGTTTTACAGCGACGCCAAGCGGTCATTCAAGCAGACACCGCCGACTGGAAGATATACTTTGAATTGGCTGCAATCGCAAAGTATCTGCGAAATGATGATGCCCAATATAAGTATCTCACACGACTAGATTCAAAATACCCCCATAACCGTGAGAGCCAGATAAACCTCGCTGATCTGCTGCTTAAACAAGGAAAATGGCGTGAGGCGATAGCCGTCTTAGAAGGTGCTTTAGCGTATTCCCGAGACCACCAAGAAAAATCTGCAGGAATTATTGGGCGGCTCGGAACCGCATATTTCAAGGTCGACGAAGTCGAAATCGGCACCGAACTGTTACTGACGATACCACGGGATTACCCAGACCAAATTGGGCTAAGTCTGCGCGCCTACGGTAATTTGATTAAAAATGCATCAGATGCCGGCCGTCGGGAAAAGATTAGCTATTACGCAGATGAAGCACAGGGTTATGCAAAATCACTGATCAGGCAGGGTAAAGACAAAGACTATCCGCTGCTACCTCGCCGTATGGCAAGCCTTATGACCCTTGCGGGCTATAAAGCGGAAGCTAAAATGTGGCAACAAGGGCGGATTCCTAATAAATAAAATCAACCTACAAAGGCAGTACCAACAATCACGCCAAGTTTCGGAAAAGGCAACTCAACATTGCACCCACAGGGCCCTCATACCGGGTTATGTATTCTGGCCAAGCTGAGCAACTGATCGACCTCGTCTTCAGCTGTGCTCCAGCTGGTGATGAACCGATAGACCTTGGACTGCGCAGGTAATCCTGGGCAGATCCAAGGATAAAAATGCGCACCAGCCTCTTGAAGCCTGGTAACAACGGCGTCTGGCATTTGGACAAACACCTCATTAATGTCAGTGGGATAGATAAGTTCTACGCCCTCGATAGCCGCTAAACCTTTGGACAACCGCTGTGCCATACGATTGGCATGGCGGGCAAGAGTCAGCCAATAGCCGTCGGTCAGGTAGCCATTGAACTGCGCACCTAGATAGCGTCCCTTAGACCATAGATGCCCCGCACGCTTGCGTAAAAACTCAATATCATCGACCAGCGCGCGATTAAAAACAACGAGTGCCTCCGCGGCGAGACAACCGTTTTTGGTACCACCAAAAGAGAGTAGATCGACACCGGAACGCCAAGTGAGGTCTGCGGGGGATACGCCGCTTGCGACTACGGCATTCGCAAAGCGCGCACCATCCATCTGCACGATTAACTGGTGTTCACGTGCAACAGCGCTGAGCGCCTTGAGTTCGGCAACCGAATACACGGTACCCGCTTCAGTCGCCTGGGTCAGCGATAGCACTTTATAGGGCGAGCGATGCGCGCCCAGCAGTGGGCGCTCGCTTAGATGCTGCAGAACAACCGCCGGCGATAACTTGCCAGCGTGGGATTGCAGCGGCTGCAACTTTGCGCCACCGGTAAAAAACTCGGGCGCACCACACTCATCGAGTTGAATGTGCGCCACATCGGCACAGAGTATCGCGCCATACGATGGCGTTGCTGCCGCCAAACCCAAACTATTGGTCGCGGTACCCGAGGCCAAAAAATAGACGGCACAGTCAACTTCAAATAGCGCACAGATTTGTTGTCGTGCACGCTCACACTCAGCATCGGCACCGTAAGCTGCGACGGCTCCCGAATTAGCCTGAATCAAAGCCGCCATAATCGCCGGCGCAACAGGCGCCGTGTTGTCAGATGCGAAATTCATCCCTCACCTCCATTAATGGCCCTCGGTTTGGCAGGTAACACCATTTTTAGGTCGCCGCATAAAAATCCACACCCAACCCCCCCAGAGCGGTAGACCCATAACGGGCCAACCCGTCGGGCAGCGTATTAGGTGAGCAGGGTACACCCGATGTCAGCGAACAATGGCCGGTGCTAACATCGTATCGTTCAAAGCGACATCAACATCTCTTTTTTAAACGCCTTTAGGTCGCTGATACCGCCGTCTGCAACAACCTTTGCCCAATCAGGATTAGCGATTAACGCACGGCCGATCGCCACCATGTCAAAATCACCGCGATCGAGCATCTCGATTAAGCGGTCGATCGAGGCCGGGTTGCCCTCACGGAACGTCTGCTGGCCAGGTTCGGGAATAAAGTCAGCATCGAGACTAATACTGCCTACCGTAATCGTGGGCTTACCGGTCAACTTTTTCACCCAGCCGGCCAAGTTCAAGTCACTGCCTTCAAATTCAGGCTCCCAAAAGCGGCGCTGACTGCAGTGAAAAACATCGACACCTGCATCTACCAAGGGCGCTAGAAATTCCGCGAGCTCGCTTTCAGAATGCGCCAGACGCGCGACATAATCCTGCTGCTTCCACTGGGACCAACGCAGTATCAACGTGTAGTCCGGACCCACCTCAGCGCGACAAGCTTCAACAATTTCTTTGACGAAGCGGCCCCGATTCTCAAGAGATCCACCGTATTCGTCATCGCGCTGATTAGTACCTTCCCAAAAGAATTGATCGAGCAAGTAGCCATGCGCACCGTGAATTTCTACCGCATCAAAGCCCAACGCCTTGGCATCGCGCGCACCCTCGACAAAAGCACGAATCACATCGTCAATATCTTGCTTGGTCATAATGTGGCGATTCACCTTGCCCGGCACATTCATACCCGACGGTGTGTAACCGTCCACATCGCCCTCGGGCATCGTACCCGCTTTGCGCATACCACCGCAGTGCCACAGCTGCGGTGCAATTGCGCCACCTTCAGCATGCACCGCATCAACAATTCTTTTCCATCCCGCTAGGCGCGCTTCGCCATGGAAATAAGGCACGTCAGGATAGCCGCTAGCGGCGATGTGATTTACACAGGTACCCTCGGTAACAATTAAACCCGTACCACCCGCAGCTCGCTGACGGTAATATTCGACGCTCTTATCACCGGGCACATTGTCCGGTGACAAATTCCGGGTCATTGGCGCCATAACAATACGGTTACTGCTGTGCAGCGATTTTAGATCAAACGGCTTGAACAAGCTCTTGGCTACGGACACTGGAACTCCTTTTTTATTTCGACAATAGGATAAAGATAAATGCGGCAGATGAATCCAGCCAGTCGTGATCAGCGTAACTCATCACCATGACAAGCGCGACTAGCAACGACCAACAAATCGCCCCTGGGCACCGGCATTTACACTGGTTCCGCACAGATCTGCGTGTTGCAAGTAGCCCAGCTCTGGCGAGCCATGCCGCTGCGGATTCACTACTGTGCGTATATCTGATGCCCAATCCACGCCCTTGGTGCAACCTCACCGGTATCGGTATGCAGCGCGATCGTTTTCTGCGCGAATCACTGCAGGCGCTAAAAACTGAGCTACAGGCGCTAGGGCAAGATTTAATGGTTCTGGAAGGCTCCGCCGAGCTCGTTTTACCTGACCTCATTCGACGCTTTCGTATCACCGAGGTCAGTACGCACTTTGCGCCAGGCTATTACGAACGAAAAACAATTGCGCATTTAAAAAAGCATTTGGGCGTCTCACTGCAAGTTCATCGTGGCAATTCACTGTTTGATATCCACACCTTGCCATTTGCGCTCGACGCAATGCCGGCAACATTCACGCCCTTTCGCAAGCAAGTTGAAGCGGCCACCGCAGACCACGTTTTTGCGCCGGTGTCGCAGCTAGCGCAACTACCACCGCCACCCGCCGGACAGTTCGATGCGATCCCAAAGGCGCTTGCGGCACCGAACCCAGCACTACCCATTCCCGGTGGTCGCTCAGCGGGCTTAAGACGCTTACGGCAATTTACCTTTGACCAACAGGACATCGTCCGCTACAAGGCGACGCGCAACTGTCTCGATGGACTCACCGGTTCAAGCACGCTGTCACCATGGCTGGCAAATGGCAGCCTATCAGTGCGTGAGGTTGCCCACACGGTATTCAGTTTTGAGCGCGAGCACATCAAAAATGAATCCACCTATTGGCTTTACTTTGAGCTGTTATGGCGCGAATTTTTTTATTGGCGCGCAGTGGTTGATGACAATAAACTTTTTCAGCTCGGCGGCACCGCAGGCCACTGTAGCCACTGCACCTTTGAACCCAGAGCATTTGCACGCTGGTGCGCGGGCGATACAGACTATCCATTAGTCAATGCGCTCATGCGTCAGCTCAATGCCACCGGCTGGATGAGCAATCGCGGTCGGCAGATTGTCGCTAGCTGCCTGATCCGAGAGCTCGGTATCGACTGGCGCTTTGGTGCGGCATTCTTCGAAAAGCACCTGATCGACTACGACGTTGGCAGCAACTACGGCAATTGGCAATATATCGCCGGGGTCGGCAGCGATCCGCGCGGTGGCCGACATTTCAATCTTGAAAAACAAACCCGCGAACACGATCTGGACGGCTCATTTGTGGCCAAATGGGGCGGTGTGCGGCCGAGTCAGCCCGAATTCGTCACCGATGCCGCCGACTGGCCAATTGGCTGATCGGGCGTGGCCATGCGTAAGAAAGCTGATTTGCCGAGCAAAATTTGCCCTGTATGCGAGCGGCCTTTTAGCTGGCGAGCGCGCTGGAAAAACAACTGGGACGCGGTGGTTTACTGCTCACGTAAATGCGGTAGCCAGCGCTATAAATTACGCAAGTGATCGCCTGTAGGTCGCTATGGTAGGCACGCTGATGATTGCGCGATAGGTTGAATCCCCTTAAGTGCTGCGCGCAAAGCCCGGGGATCGGGCGATTCAAACGCTGCCTTATACGCTAGCTGACGCCCACTGTGGCGTGTCCACTAAGGCGCCAACTCGGGCAGCAACTGCTCTGCCCAAGCGAGAATCTCGGTTTTATCAGTCACCGGTCGCTTACGCCAATTGGCAAGGATTAAGCCCATGCGCGGATTGCCCGCTAAATAGTCAGCGTGTTTATCAATAAAGCGCCAATACAAGCTGTTGTATGGACACGCCGTGACACCCGTCACCTGAGCCGGGTTATATCTGCATTGCTTACAATGGTTGCCCTGCTTTTGAATATACTTGCCGCTGGCCGCATAGGGCTTAGAGGCCATAGCGCCATCGTCGCCATAGAGCGCCATACCTAAGGTATTAGGCAATTCAACCCATTCATAGGCGTCGACGTAAACCGCGAGATACCAATCGCAGACCTGTGCGACATCGAGACCTGCCAACAAGGCAAAATTGCCGATGACCATTAACCGCTGGATGTGATGCGCGTAGCCAAGGTCAAGAGACTGGGTAATAGCCCGCTGTAAGCAGCGCATATCCGTCTCGGCGGTCCAGAAGAAATCGGGTAACGCGCGGGTGGCATTAAAGGTATTGCGGGTTTTGTATTCCGGCATCATCAGCCAATAAATCCCGCGAACATATTCCCGCCAGCCCAGTATCTGCCGAATAAATCCTTCGGCGGCGGCAAGGGAACAGTGTCCATCGCGCCACTGCTGTTCGACTCGCTGACACACCGCTAACGGTTCCAACAAGCCGCAGTTCAGGTACATCGAGATCAAGCTGTGAAACACCCAGGGCGACTCCTCGGGCAGCGCATCTTGATAGGTGCCAAAATTACCCAGCCCATGCTGACAAAACCATTCAAACTGTGCATTGGCTTCGGACTGCGTCACCGCCAAACGAAAAGCGGTCAAGTCACCGGGATTGTCGGGGAAATGCTCGAGCACGATGGCAATCACCGCCTCGGTGATGACGTCTGGGGCAACATCGGGACGCGCCGGGATGTCCACCTGCGCACGCCAACCCAGACGATTTTCCGCATCGTAATTCCACTTACCCCCAACTGGTTTACCCTCGTCCAGCAGAATGTCATAGCGCTTACGCATATCGCGGTAGAAATACTCCATCCGCAGTTGCTTACGCCCGTCTGCCCACAGTCGAAAATCATCCAAAGGACTCAAAAATCGACTGTCCTCAACCACATCCACCGGAATACCCAGCGCCGCCGGCCAATCCTGCATGGCCCGCCACAAGCGATACTCCCCGGGGGCGCACACTCGAAGACCGGCTGACGGAAATAGCCGCAATGCATGTTCGCAGGCAGCCTCAAGACTCGATACTCCTTGAGTAAATTCAAGATAAACCACGGTGAAACCGCGACTGCTCAAGCGTTCGGCGAAATGTCGCATAGCAGAGAACAACAGCACAATCTTGTGACGATTGTGACGGACATAGTTGGCCTCCTCGGCCACCTCAGCCATCACGATCACATCGCGCTGTGGATCCGCTGTCGCCAACACAGGATTGTTGTCACTGAGCTGGTCGCCGAGCACTAAAATAAGCTGTCGACCCTGTGTATTGGGTGACGTCGTTTGATCAGAAGGCGTGGTTTGTTGATTTATCATGGCAGATGTACGGCTCACAAAGATTTTTAGACCATCGAAACATGTTGAAGAAGGACCTAGCCCGTGACGCAAGTAAGACTGACCAGTTAGCCATAGCCGCTCAACCCCACTTAGCCAACCAGACAGTGAATTGGTTGTTGGCCAAGTTGCACGACGGCCATCAGCGCGCCACACTGCAGCGAGTACCAGCGAGTAGATCTATATCATCATAAAGATTAGCGTTAACCAGTCGTGACGCCATCGGGTAGAGAACAAGATCATGAAATTAATCCGTATCAGTTTGACCCTCGTCGCCCTGCTTGCAGCCGCCGGGGTTACTTTCTTTTTTACGCTTGCGCCCAACATCCTTGGCAGCCTATCGAATCAGGTTGCGGGCGATAAAGGTGAGGCCCCCAACGCAGCGTCACTCGCGCTGCATCAGACACTGGTCGTTGGTGACTTGCACGCAGACTCAGCGCTGTGGAATCGCGACTTAATGCTGCGCGGTGACTACGGCCAGGTAGATCTGCCGCGGCTACTGGCGGGCAACTTTGCCCTGCAAATGTTTACCACAGTCACCAAGTCGCCACGTGGACAAAACTATGAAGCGAACACCGCCGACGCACCGGACAATATTTCCCTGCTGGCATTAGCACAGCGCTGGCCGGCGGCGACACGGAATTCCTTATTGGCTCGCGCCCTATTTCAAGGCGAAAAAATTCACGCACTGGCGGCGCGCAGCGACGAATTTCTGCTCATTCGCAGCCAAAATGATCTCGATGGCTTGATGGCGCGCCGCCAGGCAGGTGAAAAGATTGTTGGCGGTTTACTCGGCACCGAGGGGTCCCATGCGCTGGACGGTAATCTATCGAATATCGCGCGACTGTATGCGGCGGGCTTTCGCATGATGAGTCTGCAACACTTTTTTGATAACAAGCTGGGCGGCTCGTTACATGGAGAATCTAATGCGGGGCTAACGGCCTTTGGCGAAGCCGCCGTAGATGAAATGCTAGGCCGCGGCATCATGATTGATGTCGCCCACTCCTCGGAACAAGTGGTACGAGATGTTATCGCGCGAACCGGCGCCGCCCTCATCGTCAGTCACTCAGGGTTTAAAGGTCACTGCGATCGAAAGCGCAACATCTCTGATGCGACGATGCAGCTTATTGCACAACACGGCGGACTTATTGGTGTTGGCTTTTGGTCCGAGGCCGTCTGTGGACAAAGTGTCGCGGCGATTATCGGGAGCATTCGCTACGGGATTGACCTAGTGGGTCTGCCGCACGTTGCGCTAGGCTCGGACTGGGACGGTTCAGTCAGTACACCGATTGATGCCGCCGACGCGGTGCAACTTACCCACGCTATGCGCACAGCCAATTTTAGCGACGCAGAGATCCGCGCGGTTATGGGGGGCAATATGCTGCGTTTTTTGCAAACGCATTTGCCTGAAGATGCGGTTGTGACCCAATAGTTCCGCGCACTTACTCGACGCCAGCCAGGCCTTTACCGCAAGTAAGGCGCCAATAACACACGCACGTTAACGCGGGCCTTGAGCCGGCTCGCCAGCATGAATAGGCCACCGATCTTTCGATGCACATACGCCGCATCGATCGGTGGCGCCTGCCATTCGGCTTGATGATCCCGCAGCTGCTCAGAGAGCAGCATAGTTTGTGCAGGAATAGTCGACGCGCCAAAATCATAGGCCGCCTCGTGGCAGATTGGGTCCAGCACAATGTCGAATAAGTCGAGTAGTAAATCGCGATACGCTTTATTCGTAGCATTGTGCGCGTCGTCGTTGCCATCACTCTCGCCTAAGCCGTAACCAACCCGATTAGCCGCATCTGCCACCGCTCTGCGGTCGCCACTGATTTGTGCCGCCAGTAAGTCGCGATAGGCATGCATGAAACTCGCTTTAAATCGCCGCGATGCGCCAAAATCTAACAACACCAGCTGACCCGTTTCGGTGTTGTAGCGATAATTAGCAAAGTTAGGATCAGTCTGAACGAGACGCAGATCAAACAGTTCAACGAGTAACAATTCGATCAGCAACGACACTACGCGATCGCGTTCTTCTTGGCTGGCATCGATCAATGTTTCAATGGGCTCACCGGGCACAAAAGTCATCGCCAGGATCTTTTCGCTAGTCAGTGAGGGGACCACTCGCGGCAATAGAAATCGCTCGTCTTCGCCAAGTGCGCGTACAAAGCTATTTAAATAACGCGCCTCTTGCTCATAGTTGGCCTCGTCTCTGAGCTGCACTTTGACTTCCGCCAGCATTGGCTTGATATCAATGTGCTTGGGTAACAAGCCCGACAAGCGCAACAGCGTCGCTAAATTATCGACATCAGAATCAATGCTTTCAGCGATCCCGGGATACTGGATTTTCAGCACCGCATCGCGACCGTCGCGCGCTGACAAACGGTGTACCTGACCAATCGATGCCGCTGCGAAGGGTTGGGATTCGAAGTTGCGCAGCTTGCCCTGCCAATCATCACCATAAGCTTCGCACAGTACTTCGTGTAACTGCGCCTCGGGCATGGCATAGGCACCATCGCGCAGTTGCGCAAGAATATCGGCGAACTCCCTCGGTAAGAAATCGCCGCTATCCATCGATAAAATTTGTCCGAGCTTCATCGCAGCACCGCGCATTTCAGAGAGCTGCTTGGTAAAGCGACGCGCATTGGCCGGTGTCAGCAATAAATCACTCGCCCGCGGCCGGTTGCCCGCCCGCCATTGGCGCGTACCCTCTGCCAACATGCCGCCGGCAATACCGCCGGCTAACTTCGCAACTTTACCGAAGCGCCCTAGACGCGTTTTTGGCACTGCCTTGGACTTATCCGTCATTCGTAGCACCGACTAAATCCTCGGCTCCTGTGTTTTGGCGATTTAAATAGGGCGCTAATAATGGCCATCCATTGAACTGTGCATCTAGCACCGCGATAAAAGTGAATACGCCGGTCAGCTTGCGCACCAGCAGCGCAAAGTCCTCAGAAGGCAGCGTAAATTGGCGGCTGGTCGCAGATCCAGCTGCGCGCTTACCGGCGCGCGTCATCAGCTGTGATGCGCCCCACTGGTAGTCACCGTCGGCGTTTAAATAAGCCTTGGGTAGCCGCGCTGGCGGCTGCAGCGGCTCAATGACATGTTCGATAAATTGCACAAAGGTCTCGCGTGCCTGTGCACCGCTATTTTTGCGTAAGCATCCCAAGCGTATCAAGGCATCGACAAGGGCCGCCTGATTTTGCGCCAAAGCCGCGACAATTGCGTCGGCTAGCGCCTGCCGAAAAGCTGGCGCTAAGGTCATCACAGAACCGAAGTCCAACAGGGTCAAACTCAGACCGTCCTCGGCGATCAAATAGTTGCCAAAATTCGGGTCAGCCTGCATCAAACTCCAATCAAAGACTTCTTTAAAAAACAAATCGAGCATGGTGCGACCCAAGTCATTACGCACAGCTTGCGGCAAAGCCAACACCGCCACATTGGTGACGGGGAGCCCTTCAACAAAATCCATTGCCAATACGTTATCTGCACACCAACGACGATGATAATTTGGAATCAGTGGTTGCATGCCCGCTACCGTGTAATGTTCCAAGTCAGCTAAGGCTTTGCTAAAGCGGCCCGCCATTGCCAGCTCTCTTGGATAATCGACCTCCCTATGAAGTTCTGTTCGCATAGTTTCGAGCCATCGATCGACCTCGCGACCGGCCGGTAGCCAGCGGGTTAACCTCAGCATGCGGATCGCCGCATCGAAATCGTCATCGATAACGTCGCGGAGGTCGGGATACTGCACTTTGAGTGCGAGGATTTGCCCAGTTTTTTTAACTCGAGCGCGGTGAACTTGCGCCAACGAGGCGGCAGCGATTGCCTGGGGTTCAATGTCGAGCTCTTGCATTCGCGATCCTAACGCGTCGGCGACCACCGGTTCAATATCGGACCAGGCGAGCGGTTCGGTACCGGCGGCCAGACCGTGCAACGCCCGGGTAACCTCGGGTGGTAAAAAGTGTTCGCCCAGCAATGCCAGCATCTGCCCGACCTTGACATAGGTGCCTTTGAGCTCGCCAAGACGCGTCGCAAAACGCTGCGCCTCCCGCGCCAAGACCTCTGCGCCGTCGCCATCATCGCCGCGCAGACGGCGCAGTGCGCCATCAAAAGCGAGTGCACCACCCGCGCGGGCACCGGCGAGAGACACCGCGAGTCCGCGGCCAAAAGCACCGCGGCGAATAGGTTTGCGTTTAGTCATAATGACACTGATACGGCGCTGCACGGTATTCAGACCGTCGCAGCGACGATAAAAGCCCGCTCAGTGGCATTGTGATGGACTCAGAGAAACTGATCCAACAAGCTGTTTGCCAGCCGCTTTCGATGATGCAGGGCATCGCCGAACGCCTGACGTACCCACTGCGCACGACGAATAAACAGTTGTGCATTACAATCCCAAGTAAAGCCAATACCGCCATGAAACTGGACCGCACGATCACCGGCATACTCGAGAATATCGGTCGCCTGCGACTTAGCCATACGACAGGCCACTTCAGCATCTTCGGAGAGCGGCTCGTCATCCAACACCGTCGCCGCGTGATAGACAAAACTTCGCGCATTATCAACACCGCATAAAATATCGACCATCGGATGCTTGAGCGCTTGGTAGGAGCCTATCAGCTTGCCAAATTGCTTTCGGGTCTTCAGGTACTCAACAACGGTATCGAGACAACTCGCCGCCGTGCCGGCTGCTTCAGCCGCCACTAGCAATGCGCCAAGCAAACGAAAGTCGCGCAACGCAGTGGCCACCGCTGGCCCCGTGATCAGTGCGTCTTGGGATACTGTCACACCACTAAAGTCGACCTTGCCCGAACGCTTGGTGAGGTCGATTAGGGTATTCATCTGTACTGCATCAGCACCCAATTGCGCTCGCGTCACCATAGCGAGCGCAGGATTATCGTCTGCGCTGACCACAACGATAAAAATATCGGCCACGCCAGCATCGCCAACGTAGCTCTTCCTGCCATCGATCAAGCCATTGCTATCGATGGTCGCCAAGTAGGATTCACTACCCCAGTCAGCGCTTTCAAGATGCGCTACTGTGGCGACGGTGCCCGCCGCGATCTTCGCAAGCCAAGGCTCGGCTTGCGCACCTCCGGCACGCGCAAGTAGCTGTCCCGCTAAGGTAGTGCTCAGTAGCGGGGTCCCCAGCAGCGCGCGTCCCATCGCTTCCATCACCGGGACTGCGGCGCCGATATTCAAGCCGGCACCACCCACCGACTCGGGCAGCGCAATCCCCGCCCAGCCCAGGTCGACCATCTCTTGCCAGACCGCGGCGTCATAGCCGGTGTCGGTTTCCAAATTAGCGCGCACCACATCCATGGGTGATTTATCACGACAGAACTCGCGCGCCACATCCAACAACATAGCCTGCTCGTCACTAAATTCCATGGCGAGACTACCGATTACTGATTTCGTCATCTGAATACCCCTTACTTCGGTAGGCCGAGCACATGCTCGCCGATAATGTTCGCTTGCACTTGCGTAGTGCCGCCGCCAATCGTCGCCGAGAAGGCATTGAAATACGCACGCTGCCAAAAGCCCCCATCACGCACATCGTCGTCACCGACATAGAGCGCGCCATCGGAGCCCTGCAGTGCAACCGCTAGCTGACGCAGTCGACGTGTGTATTCAGTAGCGCGATACTTACCGGAGATCGGTAGTGAAAACGGATAATCTGTCGTCAGCGCAGAAATCCCTGCGCGCTTTTGACCGAGCTGCAACGCTTTTTCTTCCATGGCTAATTGCACCAGTCGATCACGCACCATTGGGTCTGCCAATACGGCGTCACCGTCACGGGTATGCCCCTGGAGCTGGGTAATTGCATCGTCGGCTAACACCCGAATCATCCATAAGCCACCTGCCTGACCTGCAGAGACCCCGCGCTCATACTCGAGGGTTTTCATGGCGATACGCCAACCGTCACCCTCCTCGCCCATCATGCAGTCGGCGGGAATACGCGCATCAGTGAAGAACATTTGGTTAAAACCATACTCACCGGTAATTTTTCGAATGGGATGCGCATCGACACCTGGGATTTGCATCGGCGCCAAAAAGAATGACAAGCCGTCGTACTTACGTTCGGTGTTGGGTGTGGTACGCGCCAACAGGATCATGTACTTGGCAAAATTGCCCAGCGTCGTCCAAATTTTTGAGCCGTTGACGACGTAATCGTCACCGTCGCGTACCGCGCGGGTTTGTGCATTACCTAAGTCTGAGCCGTGGTCGGGTTCAGAAAAGCCCTGACACCAAATATCTTCACCCGACAAAATACCTTTTAGATACTTGGCACGTTCAGCATCGCTGCCGATATCGAGGATCATGGGTCCAACCCAGTTGAGACCGATGGTGTTAAAGCAAATTGGCACATCGTGACGCGCCATCTCTTGGTCGGCTACTTTCTGGAATGCGCCCGCCACCCCTTGGCCACCGTACTCTTTTGGCCAGGCCATGCCTAAATAGCCCGCAGACCACAGCTTGTGCTGCCACTCGCGAAGGAAATCGAGCTGTTGCTCGCTGCCGACTTCCATAAATGACTGCGGTAGTAAAAAACCAGGATCCGCAGGTTTGTTATCTGCCAACCAAGCCGATACATCGGCTCTGA
Organism: uncultured Luminiphilus sp.; assembly: GCA_963926325.1. Taxonomy (GTDB): domain Bacteria; phylum Pseudomonadota; class Gammaproteobacteria; order Pseudomonadales; family Halieaceae; genus Luminiphilus. The sequence continues at coordinate 49,848 of CAWUXF010000072.1, forward strand.
AGGCTTTGAGTTCTGACGCAGGTACACTCATTATTACTCTCTCCAAAAAGGCGCGCTTTGTTATAAACCGTATTGACGCGCGGCCAAGTCGCGCATGATTTCTTCAGATCCGCCGCCAATCGCGTTGACACGGACCTCTCTATAAATTCTTTCGACGCGATTACCGCGCATATAGCCAATACCCCCTAAAATCTGCATCGCTTCACGTGCGCAAAATTCCATCGTTTCAGATGCCTGCACTTTGAGCAGTGCGATATCACCCGCATTGGGCTGACCCGCCTCGATGGCCTCGTAGCAGACTCGAATATAGGCCTGCGTGGCGTTGATTTTTTGCTTCATCGTCGCGATTTTATGACGAATAACCTGATGATCGGCCAGCCGCTTGCCAAAGGTGCTGCGCTCGGTCGCCCACTGCACGGCATCTTCCAAACACACCCGTGCTAGCGCTTCCATCGACCCGGCCATACCCATGCGCTCGCTGTTAAAGTTGGTCATGATCACCTTAAAACCCTGATTCTCTTGTCCAATCAAATTTTCAACCGGCACCCGAACATCGTCAAGATATAAAGTTGCGGTATCGGATGCCCACCAACCCTGCTTCTTATCTAGCGCGGTTCGAGAAAAGCCCGGGGCATCGGTCGGTATCAGTAACATTGAGACGCCACCGGCACCCGGACCCCCAGTGCGCACCGCGGTAGATACCCAGCTCGCGCGCATACCGCCAGTGATGTATGTCTTTGAGCCATTGACGATGTAATGATCGCCATCGCGCACCGCGGTAGTCTGTAAATTAGCGACATCAGAGCCGCCGCCGGGCTCAGTAATACCCAGTGAAATCCATTTTTCACCCGCGATCACCGGTGGTGCTACCGCCGCCTTCATCGCCTCGCTGCCCCAGTTGACCACCGGCGGCAAACCAATACCGTGTACCAGCAGGCTCGCGGGAATACCGCCGGCACCAATCCGTGACATCTCTTCTTGTGTGATCCACGCAAGCCAGCTATCGGCTGGTACGCCACCGTATTGCTCTGGATACCCCAAACCCAGTAATCCCACCGCCGCCGCTTTTGGCCATAGGGCAATTGGAATATGTCCCGCCTCATCCCAGCTCTCGGCAAATGGCATTATCTCGGCATCGATAAATCGGCGCAGCTGTGTGCGCCAGGCGTGGTGCTCTTCAGTGAGATTAGGGTTAGGTAATCGCGCACTATCAAAGTCTAGCGACATCGTTTGCTCCATTGGGAATGGCAGTATTTGAATCTTTAGTATGTTTATATACCCAAAGTTTAACGAAGCTAACACAAAGTGCCAGCTATCAGAATGCGAAACACAAAAGTTTCCGATAACGCAACTCTATGCACTGAGACCTGCGCGATTACACTGTAAACTGCGCTTTAATCAACCATTCAGTCATCGCTAATACTATCGGCCCACCGTAGAATCCACCCAGCGACTTTGCGCGTAACTGCATTATCAGGCTAGAGATACGCAGCGTTTAACGCGCAGGCCATTATCGATTCAGGCAAGGACAGTTCATGAAGTATCGCGGCACACCAAACTACGACCATGCTACGGCACCAAAAATCGGTGTATTGCTCACCAATTTAGGGACGCCTGATGCACCCACACGCAAAGCAGTCAGACCTTATCTGAAACAATTTTTGGCTGACCCACGGGTGATAGAAGTGCCGCGGATCATTTGGTGGTTCATCCTCAATGTGATCATCTTAAATCTGCGTCCTTCGCGTTCAGCAAAAGCTTATAAAGAAGTCTGGACCGAGCGTGGCTCACCGCTATTAATTCATTTAGAAGATCAAGTAGCGGGGGTGGCCGCAAAGCTCAAGCCGCACTGGGGCGACAATGCGATCGTCTGTGGCGCGATGCGTTATGGTAGCCCGTCTATACCCGCCGCACTGCAATCGCTGGCAGAGGCCGGTGTACAGCGCCTGGTGGTACTGCCGCTCTACCCCCAATATGCCGCACCAACCACGGCCTCGACTTTTGATGCCATCGCCCAGGACTTCCAACGTCGACGATGGTTGCCCGACTTGCGATTTATCAGCAGCTATCATGATGACCCAGGCTATATCGACGCCCTAGTGCAGTCGATCCAACAGCACTGGCGGGCCCATGGCCGGGCCGACAAACTCATCTTTTCCTATCACGGCACACCCAAGGATTACTTACTCAAGGGAGATCCGTACCATTGCCAGTGCCACAAAACGACACGCTTAGTCACCGAGGCGCTCGACTTGGCGCCTCACGAATACATGAGCACATTCCAAAGCCGCGTGGGCGCAGCCGAATGGTTAAGACCTTATACCGACGACACCTTGAAAAAGCTGCCGTCTGAGGGCGTGAAGTCGCTGCAGGTGATTTGCCCGGGGTTTTCCGCGGACTGCCTTGAGACGATTGAAGAAATTGGTATTGAGAATCACGACTACTTTATGGAGGCTGGTGGCGAACGTTACGAATACATCCCCTGCCTGAATTCCGACGCAGCGCATATCGACCTGCTCAGCGATTTGATCGAACGCGAGCTGTCGGGCTGGGCACCGGTAAAATACGATGCGGCGCTGACCGGCCGTTTAGCCGCACAGATGCACAACGACTAGTGCCGGCTCAGCAGTTAGGTGCCTGACTAATGAAGATGCCCCGGCTCTACTGAGCCAATCGCAAATGCCAAGCCGATGCCAATCAAAAACAGGGCGGTGAGCTTGAACCGATCGTGACTGTGAAACTGTACTTCAGGCAACAAGTCACCCAGGGCGATACACATAAAGGCCCCGGCAGAGAAAGCCAAGGCGGCGGGTAATAGTAATGAATCGCCGCTCATCACGTCGACACCGGCGTAAAAGAGCAGTGCCGCCAAGGGACACAGGGCCGCGAATACGAAGTTGGCCAATCGGCGATGCGCTAAAGACCAGCCCGACGCGGCCATGACGGTTTCGATTGATAATGAATCCAAGGGTTTGTGCAGCAAAACAGCCAAGAACACCCCAATACCCAAAATTGCATCGGTACCGTGCGCAGACTGCATGACCGCACCCAGAGCAACACCATCGATCAACGTGTGAATACCCAAACCCAACGCCAAGCCCAACCAACTAAACCGGCCTCGGGCGGGAGCAGGATGCAGGTGATCATGGTCATGGGTTTTCGCATGGGCCTGGGCATGAGTGTGGGTATGGGCATGTGAATGTGAATGTGTATGGGCATGATCGACCGCCATAGAGGTCTGACTGACGTCGTTGCCATCGGCCGAATCGGTGCCTTGTGCCCGTTGTTGGTGCTGATCATGCCCGCCATCACAGCGGCCATCAGGATCGGGAAAATCATGTTGATGAAAATGGAACAAACGCAACATCAGCAGCATGAACACCAAGCCTGCCATGACCCACTGCATACTAAAATCAATATCACCGCCCGCACCAAACACGCTGTGCGGAATCATGTGAAAACTGGCAACGCCCAGCATCAAACCCGCCACGAGGCTCATCATCATCTGAGTCCGGGTATGGGTCATGTGTAATCGCCGAGGAATCCAGCCGCCCAAAATGCCTGCGGCAAATACCGCAAAACAATAGAATGAGAGCAATGATGTGGCCATGATGCTTATACCTGTACGAGATTATCGCGGTGAATCATTTCGACATCCCCACCATAACCCAGTCGTGCTTCGATTTCGCTCGAGGTAACTTTCGTCAGCAGACGCGCCTCAGCAGCGCGATAATTAACCAGCCCACGGGCAATCTCATGGCCGTTTTCATCGATACATTGCACTAAATCACCGCGCTCAAACTCGCCCTGTATCGATACAACACCAATAGGTAGCAATGATCGTCCCATCTTAGAGATACCCGCAACAGCGCCCGCGTCGAGTACCAGGGCCCCCTTCGCATGCATCAAGCTCGCCAGCCACTGCTTGCGTGCACTCTGAGGCCTACGCTCGGTTGATAACAGTGTGCCCAGCGCATCGCCGCGAGCGACCGCCGCCACTACCGCGGGTGTCCGGCCGTGTGCGATAACGGTCATGGCACCCGAGCGCGCAGCCAAACGTGCGGCACTCAGCTTGGTAAGCATCCCACCGCGACCAAAGGCACCACTACCACCGACCATAGTGTCGAGCTGACTGTCGGAAACATCGGCTTCGCTAATCAACACTGCATCACTGTGCTCGCGAGGGTTGCGGTCGAACAAGCCCTGTTGATCAGTCAGAATCAGCAGGGCATCGGCGTCGATCAAATTAACGACCAGTGCCGCCAATGTATCGTTATCGCCCAGTCGGATTTCATCGGTAACCACGGTATCGTTTTCGTTGACGATGGGCAGCACGCCCATCGATAGCAAAGTATTTAGTGTGCCGCGTGCATTGAGATAACGATCGCGAGCAATCACATCTGCATGACTCAAAAGCACTTGGGCAGATAGAATATCGTGGGGGGCGAGCGCGTCTTCATAGGCCCGTACCAAAGCGGTCTGGCCAACCGCCGCCGCCGCCTGTAGCGCGTGCAAATCGCGAGGACGCTCGGTCATACCCAGTCGTACAATGCCCGCAGCAACCGCGCCGCTAGAGACCAGTACGACTTCACAGCCTCGCTGCCTCAAGGTCGCCACATCAGCGACTAAACGGTCGATCACGCCCCGGTCGAGTAATTTACCTTCATCGGTCAGTAGTGCACTGCCAATCTTCACCACCCAGCGGCGGGCAGACGCAATCGCAGCGCGATTGGCTGTCACTGGCGGTACTCCACCTCGACGTCGTCGATCTGCTCAGCGTCCTTATCCTTGTCCTTGTCCTTGCTAGCCCGACGTGCTTCGCTATGCGCAATACGCAATGTCTCAATGCGCTCGCGGGCTTCTTGCTGCATGCGGTTCTGAATATCGCGTTCCTGTTCGGCCAATGCTTCGTCGGCACGCTCGCTAACATTCATCTTTTCGATATACGTCATCATAGCGCCGCACAGCGCACTGGTACCCTGCTTGCCAATGGCCGAAATTTCATAAACAGGCCCCTGCCAATCTAACGCCTCAAGGACTGCCGCCGTGCGCTCTGCCCGAGTTTCCTCATCGATCAGGTCGATCTTATTGAGCACCAGCCAGCGCGGACGGGCCGCGAGCGTAGGACTAAATCGCTCAAGCTCGCGCACAATAGACTGAGCAGCGGCAACCGGGTCACTTTCATCAAGGGGTGCAAGATCGACAATGTGTAACAAGATTCGGTTGCGCGTCAGGTGTTTTAAGAAACGGATACCTAAGCCCGCACCCTCGGAGGCGCCCTCGATCAAACCTGGGATATCGGCCACCACAAAGGAGCGATAAGCATCGACCTTAACGACGCCAAGATTAGGAATCAGTGTCGTAAATGGATAATCCGCCACCTTAGGCGTTGCGGCAGAAACCGCGCGGATAAATGTCGACTTGCCCGCATTAGGTAAGCCCAGCAGGCCTACATCGGCCAGTACTTTTAACTCGAGTTTGAGGCTGCGCGCTTCACCTTCGGTACCAAGCGTGGTCTGGCGAGGCGCGCGATTGACGCTGGATTTAAACCGGGCATTGCCAAGCCCATGGAATCCTCCCTGTGCCACCAGCAAGCGCTGGTCTTGAGTCTGTACATCACCGAGAATATCGCCCGTCTCTTCATCGAGCACGGTCGTCCCAAGCGGTACAGGCAAGACCAGATCCATACCCGCTTTGCCGGTACAGTTTTGACCCCGCCCCTGCTCACCATTTTCTGCATGGAATTTGCGCGTATAGCGGTAATCCACCATGGTATTAAGACTGTCATCGCCGACGAGAATAACACTCGCACCATCACCACCGTCGCCGCCATCGGGGCCACCTCGGGGAATGAATTTTTCACGCCGAAAGCTCAGGCAGCCATTGCCACCCTTACCTGCGCAAACCTCAATGGAGACTTCATCGACGAATTTCATAGTTACATCTTACCTAAAGCGTATAGCCCATCCCGAGAAGCGGGTTCAAAAATCAACCAAAGTCACTGACGAGGCCGCCTCCACATACAAAAAAGCCCCGTCTTTTGACGAGGCTATCGGGACCTGCGCCGCCTGACTTAGGCGTTAATAATACGTACAAATTTACGATTTTGTGGACCACCTTTGTGGAACTCAACCTTGCCCGCTGCTGTCGCGAATAACGTGTGGTCTTTGCCACAACGTACGTTAACCCCGGGGTGGAACTTGGTTCCGCGCTGGCGAACAATGATGCTGCCTGCTGTAACCTGCTGACCACCGAAAGCTTTCACACCAAGGCGTTTGCTTTGTGAATCGCGGCCGTTGCGCGTACTACCACCTGCTTTCTTGTGTGCCATGTCGGTCTCCTAATCAGCCTGTAATGCTAGTAATTTTAACTTCAGTAAACCACTGGCGATGGCCAGTTTCATTACGATAATGCTTACGACGGTTGAACTTGACGATTTTGATCTTGTCATGACGACCGTGGGCCAGTACTTCCGCAGTGACTTTGCTGCCTTCAACCAGCGGCGCGCCAATTTTGACATCTGCGCCAGCGCCAAGCATTAGTACCTGATCAAATTCAATAGTGTCACCGGTAGCGGCGTCGATTTTCTCGAGCTTTAGCCACTCGCCTTCTTCTACACGGTGCTGCTTACCACCGCTTACAATTACTGCGTACATCGTTCTCTCCAGTTAGTTAGCCGGCTCGCAGTGTGAATCCGCCGTCAGACGGGGCAGAGCTTGGCACCAATATATAGCGCTAAGCTTAAAAAGCTTTAGCACAGAATCAAGGGCGCGAATAATAGGACGTACAACGCCAAAACGCAAGCCGGTATTAGTGCACTTTGCGCACGAAGGCGTACAATGAACCTCGGCAATCAACCCGACGATGACAGCTTGTGCACGAGCCCCAAATTGACGGTTTTTACTTTAAAATGATGCAAATGCGCTTAAACCCAAAATATTCATTTGTCTGGACATTTGACAGGGGCGAAAGTGCGATCTAGCATCACTGTACACCTCGGAGATAACCCGTGATTGATTCAGTCCGCGCTTGCGTGTCGGATGAGTTCGCCTTAGTCGATAAACTGATCGTGGAACAACTCCACTCAGATGTCGACATGGTAGAGAACATTGGACACTACATTGTTGAAGCGGGCGGTAAACGCCTGCGGCCCCTGCTCGTGCTGTTAAGTTCAGCGGCGCTGGGTGGGTGTGGCGCAGCGCATATTAAATTTGCTGCGGTCGTGGAGTTTATTCATACCGCCACCCTTTTACACGACGACGTGGTCGATATTTCGTCGCTCAGGCGGGGTCGCGCTACCGCCAATGAAAAATTCGGTAACGCACCCAGCGTATTGGTCGGTGATTTTCTCTACACCCGTGCATTTCAGTTAATGGTGCAGCTCGACAATATGGCGCTGCTAAGCCATATGGCCGACACAACCAATACCATCGCTGAAGGCGAGGTTCTACAGTTAGTGCGCGCCGGCGATCCGTCGATCAGCGAGGCCCAATATCTCGATGTCATCACGCGTAAAACCGCCATATTGTTTGCCGCCGCCTGTCGGGGCTCAGCGCTGCTCAACGGCGCCGATAACGAGAGCGCCGATCAGATCGGCAATTTTGGCCTAAATTTAGGCATCGCCTTTCAGATGATTGACGATGTTTTAGACTATGAGGGCGATCCGGGGAAAACGGGCAAAAATGTTGGCGATGACCTCCGCGAGGGCAAGACAACGCTGCCGTTAATCCACACCATGCGCAACGGTTCAGCCGCCGATGCGCAGCTGGTCGCCGAAGCATTGCACAACAAAACAACCGAGAATATCGATCAAGTTATCGCAGCGGTTCACCGCAGCGGCGGTATCGACGTCACGCGACAACGCGCCTGCGCGCACCGCGATGAGGCGATCGCCAGCTTGCGCGTGCTCAGTGACAGCAGCGCGCTGGCCGCACTCAAAAACCTTGCCCATCTTTCCGTCAACCGCGAGCGCTAACATGACCGAAATAACCGCCGACACTGCTGTCGCGCTCAGCCGTGCAGCAACACGCCTGAAAACCACGACTGTCAGTCAGCTGTTCGACCACAATAGCGCGCGTGTGACAGCCTTTAGCTGCTCGGCCGCCGGCCTGCATCTTGATTATTCGAAGCAGCGATTAGACGAAAATGCCCGCGCAGTATTGCTGGGCCTTGCTGAGCAGTTCGACTTGCCCGGTGCGTTTAAGCAACTGACCGAGGGCGCTCCGCTTAATATTACCGAGCGACGTGCGGTGCTGCATACCTTACTGCGTGGTACCGCGGCTCAAACGCTCCCCACCCATTACAGCGATGTGCGCGATTGTCTGGCACGTATGCGACAGCTGGTTGATGCTGTACACAATGGCGAGCGACGGGGTCACAGTGGTGCGCGGTTTAGCGACGTCGTGAATATCGGTATTGGCGGTTCAGACTTAGGACCGCGCATGGTCTGTCGGGCGCTCGACAATGCGCACAGCCGACTGCAGGCGCACTTTATTTCCAACGTGGACCCGCACGATCTCGACACCGTTTTAGCTGACTTAAATCCCGCGACAACACTGGTCATTGTGTGTTCAAAGACGTTCACGACGGAGGAGACGCTGACCAATGCACTGCGCGCTAAACAGTGGTTGATCGCCGGGGGTGTGAGCCACGACGCCCTCGCACAACATGTACTCGCAGTGACCACTAATCTCGAGGCGGCAACCGCCTTTGGTATCGATACCGATCAATGCTATCCCATGTGGGACTGGGTCGGTGGTCGCTACTCACTGTGGTCGGCAATTGGCCTAGTCATTGCGTTGCACAGCGGCTGGTCGGCTTTTGAGGCGCTGCTCGCTGGCGCACATGCTATGGACGAACACACATTGAACAGTGCAAATGCAGACAACCTGCCAATGCTGCTCGCACTGTTTGAACTTTGGAATACGCACTATTTAGGTGCCGAGACCCACGTGGTACTGCCCTACTCGCAGCGGCTCGAAAAATTAGCTGAGTTTCTCCAGCAGCTGACAATGGAAAGTAACGGCAAACGCGTCAATCTCGAAGGGCACCCCATTGCAACGCCTACTGCGCCGGTATTGTGGGGCTCTGCCGGGACAATTGGCCAGCATTCTTACTACCAGCTACTGCATCAGGGCAATCGTGAGTTCAGTGCCGATATTATTCTGCCGTTGACCAATGGCGACGTCGACTTAGATGCGCATCGCAAACTGGCGGCCAATGCCCTCGCGCAAAGTCGTGCCTTTATGATCGGTCGCAGTGTGGAAGAAGCACAAGCACTCGCGAGTTCACGTCAACAACCCGAGTTAGCGCCCCATTTTGAGATGCCCGGCAACCATCCGCACTCCATGCTCTGGTGCGCTGCGGTGACACCCGCAACCTTAGGCGCGTTGATCGCAGCTTATGAGCACAAAACGTTTTTCTTGAGCCGATTGCTGAACATCAATGCCTTCGACCAATGGGGTGTGGAATTAGGCAAAGTTATCGGCCGCCAGATACGCGGTATTTTGGAGACTGGCGAGGGCATCGGTGCATTAGATCCGTCAACTGCCGCCGCAGCACAGGCATGGATGGCCGCTAATCAAGGCTGAAGGTGGGCCATCCCGCTAGCGGCTAACCGGCAGTAGTCAACGATCGATCATCGCCAGTAGCGCTTCGGTTTTTTGCTGCATCAAGCCCTGATCACCCCGACTTTCAACATTCAGCCGAACCACCGGCTCGGTATTGGACATGCGCAGATTAAAGCGCCAGTCATCGAATTCAACACTCAAACCATCGACGTGCTCTAAGTGGGTTGCGCCGAGTCCATACTGCGCCTCGGCGGCCTGCAGTAATGCAGCTGGGTCCGCTACTTCGCGATTAATTTCGCCGCTACAAGGAAACGCCGCGGCGCACTCAGCGACCAACCCGGCCATCGATGACTGCTTGCTGGCCATCAGCGCCGATACTAACAACCAGGGAATCATGCCGCTGTCACAGTAGGCAAAATCTCGGAAGTAGTGATGAGCGCTCATCTCACCCCCGTAAATAGCGTCGACTTCGCGCATTTTTTCTTTGATAAAAGCGTGGCCAGTTTTACTCTGCACCGCCTCGCCGCCACCCTCGATACAGATCGCTTGGGTATTCCAGGTCAGCCGGGGATCGTGAACGATTCGCTGGGCGCCGTCGCGCGCTAAGAATGCCGCGGCGAGTAAGCCGACAATATAGTAGCCCTCGATAAAGTCCCCGTTGTGATCAAAAAAGAAGCAGCGATCAAAGTCGCCATCCCAAGCAATTCCTAAGTCGGCGGATTCGGCACGCACCGCTGCCGCCGTGGCAACACGATTGTCGACCAGTAATGGGTTGGGCACGCCATTGGGAAAATGACCGTCGGCTTCGTGATGCACCTTAATAAAGGTAAACGGCAAACGTGATTCCAGTGCATCGATCACACGCCCCGCACCCCCGTTGCCCGCATTGCAAACAATCTTTAGCGGCGCTAATGCGGCGATATCGACATAGGTCAGCAGATGATCGAGATACGCGTCTAAAGTCGACACCTGCTGATAACTACCCTCGCTCGCTGCCGCGACAAAGGCGCCTGCCTCGGCCAAGGCTTGAATATCCTTGAGGCCCGAATCTCCCGAAATTGGCCGTGACTCGGCGCGGACAAACTTCATGCCGTTGTAGTCTTTAGGGTTATGGCTGGCGGTGACCGCAATACCGCCACCCACGCCCAGATGGGACGTCGCAAAATAAATCTCTTCGGTGCCACACAGGCCGATATCAAAGACATCGACCCCCTGATCGCGCAGACCTTTGACCAGTGCCGCTTTAATGGCCTCACTGGTTAAGCGAATGTCATGACCGACCACCACGGTGCCCGGCTGAATCACATCGGCGTAAGCGCGGCCAATACGATATGCAATATCTTCATTGAGCTGATCGGGGATTCGGCCACGGACATCGTAGGCCTTAAAACAACTTATCGGTTGGTGCATTATTCGTCCTTTAAATACAGATTTTCATAAACAAAATTGGTCGCTTCGACGAAGCCCGGTACCGAGCCGCAATCAAAGCGCCCAATAATAGCCAATTTGGATGGCACCACCTCAACGGCCGTAAACATCCTCGAAACGGACAATATCGTCTTCGCCGAGGTAAGCGCCCGACTGCACCTCAATTAACTCCAGCGCAATACGTCCAGGATTACTCAAACGGTGCTTCATTCCGAGGGGAATATAGGTCGACTGGTCTTCACATAAGGTGAAGGTTTCGTCACCGCGTGTCACCTCAGCCGTGCCGTGCACAACAATCCAATGTTCGGCGCGATGATGGTGCATTTGCAGGGACAGTTGCCCGCCGGGCGTCACTACAATACGTTTCACTTGAAACCGATCGGACACAATCAGTGATTCATAGTAACCCCAGGGCCGAAACACCCGCTGATGCAGTGAGGCCTCGCTGCGACCGGCGGCCTTTAATGCTGTGACAATCGCTTTAACATCTTGACCTTTGTCTCGACTAGCCACCATCACCGCGTCAGCGGTTTCAACAATCACTAAATTATCGACACCGGTTGTGGTCACCAAACGGGCTTCGCTGCGAACATAGCTGTTGCGGGTATCGTTAAGTAAGGTATCGCCCTGGACGACATTGCCGTCGCTGTCGGGCTCACCTAACTGCCAGAGCGCAGACCAGGCACCGATATCACTCCAACCGCAATCGAGCGAGACTACCGCCCCCGTGTCGGTATGCTCCATGACCGCATAGTCGATACTATCCGCGCGACAGGCGAGAAACGCCTGTTCGTCGGGACGGATAAAATCGAGGTCTGGATGTTCCACATTCATGGCGCGGCGACAGGCCTGATCAATATCACCGGCACAATGCGCCAGTGCCGCAAGGTAGCTGTCGGCGCGGAACAAGAACATACCGCTATTCCAGACATAGTGCCCGTCTGCCAAGTAACGTGCTGCGGTCTGGGCATCAGGTTTCTCAACAAACTCTGCGAGCTCAGTAACGCCGGGTCGCAATTGAGCACCACAGCGAATATAGCCATATCCGGTTTCGGGTTCGTCAGGTACCACACCAAACGTCACCAATCGGCCCTCGGCCGCTGCCGGCAGCGCGGCGACAACCGCGGCGGCAAAAGCATCGGGGTCCCGAATGAAGTGATCTGCAGGTAGCACCAGCATGTGCGCGTCGGGCTGTGTTTTGGCGATATGAAGCGCCGCTAACGCTATCGCCGGCGCCGTATTACGCCCGGCGGGTTCCAAAATAATCGCCTCTGGGATGACCGCAATTTCTCGCATCTGCTCGGCGACCAAAAATCGATGCGCCTCGTTACAGACGATCACCGGCGCCGCGACATCGAGGCCAGCCAAGCGTTCGCTAGTCGCCTGCAGCATCGAGTGTTCATTCACCAAGGGTAAAAACTGTTTGGGCATACCGTCACGAGACAAGGGCCATAGGCGACTGCCGACGCCGCCTGAAAGAATCACAGGGATTAACATAAGAAATTCCAACCACAAAATAGAAATTGCATCCTAACGGATAAAGCCGCCAGCTTCACCTCGGCGGGCTCAAATAGAGCGGCGTTGTCACAGATAAAAAAACAGCTCTCAGATCGATATGGCACAAGTGCTGGACAAGACTGGGG
>CAWUXF010000073.1:0-33400 GCA_963926325.1 uncultured Luminiphilus sp.
AAACCAGCCGCTCGGGCTTGGTTTTCGGTAGGGGGTTACCCGAACCGAGGCGCGCATTATACGCAGCTGATCTACCTTAGCAAGCTTTAATTATAACTCTTTAACAAAGAGCCAAACGCTGCCGGACCAACTCCCCAAAGCCACCTAAAAGTACGATTTCTCGGGGGAGGCGAACACTAACAATACGCCACTAACGACGCAACCAATTTCGGCGTTTATTTTGGAACCGCCAACCCAAAAGCAGCGCAAAGATGGCGCCGTATACCAGCACATCGATGTAATCCGAGCGCGCCAACCAGAAAATATGCAGAACAGCTAGCACAGCGACCACATAAACCCCTTGGTGCAGTGACTTCCACCGGCGTTTTAACCGTCTTTGCCAGCCCCGCGTGCTCGTCACCGCTAAGGGAACCAGAATTAGCCATGCGAGGAAACCAACCAATACGTAAGGACGCTCGACCAACTCTTCTAAAAGAATGGCACCTGACCAGCCGACAAACACTTGGGCGAACACCAATAAGTGCAAGCTGGCATAAAAAAACAAAAACAGTCCCAGCATCCGTCGATATTGAAACAGCCTTCCCCAGCCATAGCGACGCAGCGGGGTAGCCAACAGCACCAACACCAAAATGCGCAGCATCCAGTCGCCTGTCTCATGCATTAGCGTTTTACCGGGATCGGGACCCAGGTCTTGCTGAACAATAGACCAACACAGCATTAAAAAAGGCGTCAATGCCAGTAAAAATACACAAACTCGGGCGACCGGATTAAAATACCGGTGCTCAGTAATAGCGGGCAAGGTCCATTCCCGCATAAAGTGGTGCCACCTGTTCGGCGTAACCATTAAATAGCTGGGTTTCTATTCGATTCGGTTTAAATAGGCTAGAGGGTAGCCGGCGCTCATAACGCTGTGACCAGCGAGGGTGATCAACCCCTGGATTCACATTACTGTAAAAGCCGTACTCTCGTGGCGCTAGCGACTGCCAAGAAGTTTGCGGCTGCTTGTCGACCACGTTGATCTCAACGACAGACTTAATACTCTTAAAGCCATACTTCCAAGGCACTACCAAGCGCAGCGGTGCACCGTTTTGATTGGGAAGTGTTTTGCCATAAAGCCCCACCGCCATCAACGTCATGGGGTGCATTGCCTCATCCATTCGCAGGCCTTCTCGGTAGGGCCAATCGATACTAGAGGAAAAAGAGCGTGTACCTCGCATCTCGCCTCGCCGATAAGCCGTTTTAAACTCAACAAACTTGCCCTCTGACTTTGGGTCAAAGCGTTTGAGTAAGTCCGCCAGTGGAAACCCAACCCAAGGCACCACCATTGACCACGCCTCGACACAGCGCAGTCGATAGATGCGCTCCTCTAAATCAAATTCAGACATCAGATCTTCAAGATTCAACTTTCCGGGCTTATTCACTAGACCACCCACGCTTACCGACCAGGGATCCGTCGTCATGTCATGGGCATGTTGCTGCGGGTCGCTTTTGTCCATCCCGAACTCATAGAAATTATTGTAGCTGGTTACATCATCAAATGGCGTAAGCGCTTCGTTGGTAAAGAAACCATCCTGTCCTTGGGCAGCGGGCGCATAGTTCAGCACCCCACCACCGGTCTCCGCAGCGGCAACTGAACCCGCATGGCTTGAAAGGGCAGCACCGGCAAGCGAGCCCGCCATCAGCCCCATCAAGCTGCGTCTTTTAAGATATATCGATTCCGGGGTAATCTCGGACGAAGCTATTGTTGGGTATTCATATCGACGGCGACTCATCATCAGCTCCTTTGTGGGATGAATCTGTGAACACACTGCGGCGAAAAAGTTGCAGCGGGCCAGACAATGCATAGAGCAAAAATAGACCCCAAAGCATGACCGGTGGGTTCAAGGCGATCAGACCCAGTAACAATAGCGCCAGTAGCATACGCACAAACGGCACTCGACCGGCTAAATTAATCTGTTTAAAGCTGTAGTAAGGAAAATTGGCGATCATCAAGAAGCCAACCAACACTAATAGTGCCGAATGAATGACGGGCCAGGGTAACGCTTGACGTGACACACCATAGTCCTGCCCTAGCCAAACACTGCCAGCGACCAAAGCCGCAGCTGCTGGGCTGGCCAAACCGCTAAAATAACGATTATCGGCACTCCCATGCTGCGTATTGAATCGCGCTAAACGCAAGGCTGCACAGGCGGTATAAATAAACGCTGCAACCCAACCCACTTTGCCGATATCAGTCAGCGCCCAATTAAACATGAGTAGCGCTGGCGCAACACCAAACGACACCATATCCGAAAGACTGTCATATTCGGCACCAAATGCACTCATCGTGTTGGTCAGTCGTGCAATTCGACCATCCAATCCGTCGAGCACTAACGCCACAAAAATAGCGACCGAGCCCGAATAAAAATCTCCCTGCATACCGGCCACTATTGAATAGAACCCTGCGAATAGCGCCCCCGTCGTAAACAGGTTAGGCAGCAAGAAGATGCCGCGCGCGCGTGGCGTTGTCGCATCAACTGCGTCGCGCTCCTCGTAATCACCCACCACCGTAGCCAAGGGGCCTTCAAGTTGACCTGCCGCGCGCTCGAACTCGTCATCCTGGTCGTTTTTATCGTTTATATTCACCGCAACCATCCTGAATTTTTATGCCTTAGTGTAACAGCACCATTTACCCTTGCCTCGATAACCACTACCCTATCGACCCTTTTTAACTTTTAATTTATTTACATCTTTCGAGGAGCACCTAGTGAGTAACTATTTTAACACTCTGCCACTGCGCATTCAGCTTCAAGAACTGGGCAAATGCCGGTTCATGGATCCCTCTGAATTTACCGACGGCGTCAACGCCCTTAGAGGAAAGAAATTAGTCATCATTGGCTGCGGCGCACAAGGTCTCAACCAGGGACTCAACTTGCGCGACAGCGGTCTCGACGTGTCTTATACACTGCGCCAAGCCGCCATCGATGAAAAGCGCACATCTTATCAGCGGGCCAGCGAAAACGGCTTTAAAGTTGGCAACTACCAAGAAATGATCCCCGATGCGGACATGGTATTAAATCTAACGCCAGATAAGCAGCATACCCCTGTGGTAACGGAAATTATGCCGCTGATGAAACACGGCGCCTGTCTCGCCTATTCACATGGCTTCAACATTGTTGAAGAAGGCATGCAAGTGCGCGATGACATCACCGTCATCATGGTCGCACCCAAGTGTCCAGGAACCGAAGTCCGCGAAGAGTACAAGCGCGGCTTTGGTGTACCCACATTGGCCGCTGTTCACCTTGAAAATGACCCCAATGACAAAGGCTGGGAACTGGCCAAAGCCTACGCAGCTGGCACCGGCGGCCATCGCGCCGGCGTATTAGAGTCATCTTTTATTGCGGAAGTAAAATCTGACCTAATGGGTGAGCAAACTATTCTGTGCGGCATGCTACAGAGCGGCTCATTACTTTGCTTCGACCGCATGGTCGAGCTCGGCATCGAACCATCCTACGCAGCCAAGCTTGTACAGTATGGCTGGGAGACCGTCACCGAGGGGCTCAAACAAGGCGGCATCACCAACATGATGGATCGCCTGAGCAATCCTGCGAAAATTCGCGCCTTTGAACTTGCCGAAGAGATGAAAGATATTCTTCGCCCACTCTTTGAGAAGCATCAGGACGATATTATCTCTGGCGAGTTTAGCCGTACCATGATGGCGGACTGGGCCAATGACGACGTCAACCTACTCACTTGGCGCGCAGAGACTAACGAAACTGCATTTGAAAAGCAGGCGTTAACGGAGGCCCCAATTGATGAGCAGACTTATTACGATCAAGGTATTTTGATGATCGCCATGGTCAAAGCGGGCGTTGAACTGGCGTTCGATACAATGGTTGCTGCCGGTATCATCGACGAGTCTGCCTACTACGAGAGTCTGCATGAGACGCCTCTCATCGCCAATACTATTGCGCGCAAAAAGCTTTATGAAATGAACGTGGTGATTTCGGATACCGCAGAATACGGCTGCTATTTGTTTGATCAGGCGGCGCGGCCAATGCTGAAAGACTTTATGCAGACAGTCGGTACTGACGTCATTGGCAAAGGTATTGAAGGTGGCAACGGCGTTGACAATCGCACTTTGATCGACATTAACGATGAGATCAGAAATCACCCCGTCGAGATTGTTGGCGAGGAATTGCGTAGTTACATGACGGGCATGAAAGCGATTTCATCCGCAGATTAATCCTGACCACAAACTGATTTGGCAACAAATCAACAGCATAAAAAAGGGAGCCTGCAGGCTCCCTTTTTTATGGGCATAGTTTAATGAACACCATCCATCGTCTAACGATCAAACTTAGACCACAATTTGCGCCTCAGCGGTCATGCGTTATGAGCGAATCAGCGATCTAGAGCCCCATGCAGCGACTACAACACCAGCGAGCGATAATTCGTTTTAATTCAATCGGGCTAAAGTCATGAGAATAGTGCCTAAGGTGCCAGTATCTTCTCACCGCGGGCTATGCCCGCCACACCCGAACGCACTACCTCGATGACCTCGGTCTCACCTAAGGCCCGCACAAATGAGTCAAGCTTCTCGGTTGGACCGGTTAATTGGATAATGTAAGTATTGGGACCCACATCAATAATTTGGCCTCGGAAAATATCGGTGGTTCGCTTGACCTCATCGCGCTGCTGACCCACAGCACGCACTTTCACCAGCAGCATGTCGCGCTCGACGTGGGCACCCTCAGTCAAATCAACCACTTTAACGACATCAACAATTTTATTGAGATGCTTAGTGATTTGCTCAACCTTCATATCATCGCCAATCGTCGTCAGCGTCAGCCGCGACAGGGATGAGTCTTCAGTGGGCGCCACATTCAAGGTTTCGATGTTGTAACCACGTTGAGAAAACAAACCCACTACACGCGATAGTGCACCGGGCTCATTTTCGAGCAATACAGATAAAATTCGGCGCATATCAGGTTCTCTCCGTTTTACTGAGCCACATATCTTTCATCGCACCGCTTGGTGCAACGTGCATGGGATAAACATGCTCATGCGGGTCGATAAAGATATCTAAGAAGACCAACTTATCTTTCATCGCAAAGGCTTCGCGCATTGCAGGTTCCAGATCTTTTTTCTCAGTAACCTCGATACCCACGTGCCCGTATGCCTCCATAAGCTTTACAAAGTTGGGTAATGAGGCGGCATAGTGGCTTTCGGAATAACGCCCTTCATACTGCACGTCCTGCCACTGTTTCACCATGCCTAGGTAGTTATTGCGTAAGTTGATAATTTTGACTGGCAAACCGTATTGGGTGCAGGTCGACAGCTCCTGAATGTTCATTTGAATACTGCCTTCACCAGTAACACAGGCGACATCCGCATCGGGAAACGCCAATTTAACCCCCATCGCCGCGGGAAGACCAAAGCCCATCGTGCCGAGTCCACCCGAGTTGATCCAACGCCGAGGATGATCGTACTTATAATATTGCGCAGCAAACATCTGATGTTGCCCAACATCGGAGGTCACGTACGCTTCGCCATTAGTGACTTCGTATAACGTCTGGATAGCTTCCTGAGGCATGATCAAGTCGCTCTCGGCGAATCGACGGCCATGCCACAACCCATGCGCTTCGCGCCAGCTCTCAATTTGCTGCCACCAGAGCGCCAGTGCATCGGCATCGGGTATCGACCGCTCACTAGTACTGGCCTGTTGCTCAATCTGGTCGATGAGATCCTTTAAAACAGTATCTACTGGCCCGACGATTGGGATATCAACGGGTACAATTTTCGCGATAGATGCCGGATCAACGTCGATATGAATAATCTTAGCGCCGGGACAGAACTTAGCCACCGTATTGGTGACTCGATCATCAAAGCGCGCGCCCACAGCTAAAATAACATCGCTGTGATGCATTGCCATGTTGGCTTCGTAAAAACCGTGCATACCGAGCATACCGAGAAACTGCCGATCGGTGCCGGGATAACAACCGAGTCCCATCAAGGTGTTAGTGACGGGATAATTGAGCTCTCGCGCGAGTTTAATCAACAACTCAGAGCCCTCACCCTGCACAACACCACCGCCCGCGTAAATGACCGGGCGCTTAGCGCCCAACAACAGCCGTGCCGCCTTGCGAATTTGACCAGTATGGCCACGCTGCGCAGGCTGATAAGAACGCATGCTGACCGACTCGGGGTAGTGGTACTCAAATTTTTGTTCTGGGTGCGTCAAATCCTTGGGAATATCGATGACAACCGGACCAGGGCGACCACTAGTGGCAATGTAGAAGGCTTTTTTGATGATCGAAGGAATATCCTCAGTTTTACGCACCGAAAAGCTATGCTTGACGATAGGTCTTGAAATACCGAGCATATCGGTCTCTTGAAAGGCGTCTTCACCAATCAAATGGGTCTGCACCTGACCCGACAGAACCACCATCGGCACAGAATCCATGTACGCAGTGGCGATACCGGTGATGGCGTTGGTGGCGCCAGGACCCGAAGTGACGAGCACCACACCCGGCTTACCCGTAGCACGAGCATAACCATCGGCGGCATGCGTCGCCGCTTGCTCGTGTCGTACTAAGATGTGCGGGACAGATTCCGCCTTAAAAAGGGCGTCGTAGATGTGCAACACCGCACCGCCCGGATAACCGAAAAGGAATTCAACCCCCTCGTCTTCCAGTGCGCGGACGAGCATTTCGCCGCCAGATAACATGTTCATAATTTGCTCCCAAACCCGTGTCAGTTTCAAAAATAGACAGGAAGCAGAGCTGAAAGCCCCGCTACCATCGCATTTTGCCGCACGAACCACTGGCCGGAACGCTCCGGACTACCCATTGCCGGAAAAGCGATCACGAAACCCGTGTATCGGTCGCCCTGCGAGGTAGCGCAGTGTCGAGTCCGAGATACGCTGACGCGCACCTTGACGGAACCCGCAAACAGCCCTAATAACTATCCCGTTATTAGAGTGGGCCAGAGGATGAGGGTACTCATCAATAGCCGTTGCCGCTCGCGTGACACGTTGATTGTCTAAACTTCTTGGGGGTGAAGTCAAGAAATGTTGGTTATTCATATTGCCGAAGTGCTAATCAAGGCTTACCTTAGTGCCCATGATCCTTATTTGTGGAAATTCATAATCACCATGCTGAAATTTTATTGCCCCATGCTTCTAACGGCTCTAGTTTTCGTCACTGGTGTATCGATAGCTGAAACAGATACGATTTATCGCTGGAGTGACGCCAATGGCAACCCAGTGATCAGCGATCGCCTACCGCCTCAAGGGACGCCCTATACGACGATAGACCCAAAATACAGCGGCCGTCGCAGCCGCATGAGTGACCGGGGCACAGCTGCGGCTACTTTGCCAGAAAGCGCTGCGCTACCTAACGTACCACCCTCGACAATTGACGCACCGCAGACA
Source organism: uncultured Luminiphilus sp. (assembly GCA_963926325.1). GTDB lineage: Bacteria > Pseudomonadota > Gammaproteobacteria > Pseudomonadales > Halieaceae > Luminiphilus. The sequence continues at coordinate 7,415 of CAWUXF010000073.1, forward strand.
TCAACACCGCGGGTCAGCAAAAACCCAAAAATTTGCCAAGAAGCCCAAGACAATATCTCAAAGCTTGAGACTTTTGCGCGAATCCGCATTGAAGACCCGACAACCGGAGAAATCCGCTTCTTGAGCGATGACGAGCGACAAAGCCAGCTAGAGATTGCCCGCGAGCAAGCCAATATCCACTGCGATTAGCCTAATATGGCAACGTCCACCGCCCCAGTGGATCTCGGTAATAGTATTCATCCAAGCCAAGCATTTAATGTAAAGCGTCGGCTACCGGCGCTAACCCAAAGGCTCTGCGCCTACCCGAAGACTTGCCTGCACCATGGCTAAGGCTCCCAGCATGGAGAGCACGGCGATAGTCAGTAGCAACATCACCATCGCGGTTGCGATAATCCCCTTTTGCAAAATCCGTCGACTGTGCCTTTCGCACCGTCTGGTCCGTGCTAAATAATCTTCAAAAAATGTCCCTAGGCCAGCGACACTCAATAGCAACCATAAGCACTGCTGGCGCTGACTAGGGCTGGCTAGCACCGACATTTGCACGCAATAGCGTACGTGTAACTTTAAGATGATAAACGCCATCTTTAAATCCTTCTTTATTACGACTAAGCAATGAACCCGACGCAGTCACTTGATGATCGCCATCTACAATCCAGCCTTGCAATGATAGCGCCAGCTCCAATCCCAGTGGCGGAGACAGGGCAGCACAATGAGGATCATCGCCACATGGAGATACCGTCGAAGTAGGTCTTATCAAACGCGCTTGCAAGGCACTAATACCTGCGGCCAACATTTCGGCGCGCCCCCATCGCGCTGGGTCCTCAGCTAGCCACCGCTTAATCATCAATGCCGGTATGCCATCACCTTTTTGCCAAGCGTAGTCCCGGACAAAAAGTAATTGCCGATCAAATATGGCCATTGCGGTATTTGATCGGCAATCTGCGGGTAAGCGGTGATTGGAAATACGTCGCACTTCGGCGCTAGATTTTGTGAACAGCGGATCGCAGCCCGGATTGAGCACTAACCAGACAGGTAATATTGCGGTGCAATCGGTCAGACAGCTGCGCAGGCTATCGATAACGATAAGCTGCGATTCGGGTAATAAATTAGCCTTATTCATACAGGGTGCCGCGGCAGACTCCCCATGCTGGTCGACCTCTGCCAACCACAATATTGGCCACAACAGCGTGTTTGACATCTCGGGGGTTGTGCAGAGATCAAAGGGCATGGACCTAACGATGGCAGGAAACGCTGAGCTTTCGTCAATGGTTAATTGTCTTGGCACCGACTGCTCTGGTGTGGCATCGACCCTCGAACTGGGTAACACGCCCGCCCAGCGAACCGCCTCAGCGATGAATTCGACGATGAATCGACTTCGATCCAAGGTCTCAGCCCTGTCTACAGCAAGTCGCACATTTTGATGTAATTCAAGTAACGCTGTGGTTAGCGCTGCAATTAAAGTAAGGGAAAGCGCCAAAGCAATCATAGTGGATATCAGCGATATCCCCGCCTCTTTTGCGCGACGGCTCACTCGCCACTTGCCGCGGACGCCGTCAGCGCCTGTGCCGCATTGTGGTTGGCGGCTGCAACTGACGCTAAATATGCCACTTCAGCATCATCTGCCAAGACCATAATGTGCACACTCAAATTCAGCACCGCCAAAAAACCGCCGCAGGCAACTAACGTGGCAATGAGAAAATCAAACATCACTGACAGCTCAGCCTATATTTGACTGGGTGACCCGGTTTAACAGGCATCGTGGAAAACACAATGGGAACCATTAATCCAACCTCAGTGCCATGCGTCCATGGGCGTTCGTCGGCCCACATGGTCAATGCTCAGTAGCGAATAGCCTGAGTCCACCTGACTGGGGGTCATGGTCATCGAGAAACCCGCACCTTGCGCTTCTAGCGCCACGGCCAGTCGATAATGATCCGCCACAGTGGACGGCAGCTGACGCAAGGCTAGCAGCGTGGCGACGGGCTGGTAACGACCCTGTGTAAGCCGTAATCGCTCCTGCAGAGCGGCTAGTAGCTGTAACGTCACCATCGCTTCTGTTTGCACTGATCGCTGCTGATAAGCATTATATGTTGGCATGGCCAACGTCGTCAGAATGCCGACAATAGCGAGTGCAATGAGCAGTTCAACGAGGGAAAAAGCCCGCGCGTTTCGACGACTTAGCAACATTATAGATCCCCTCAACAAGACGTGCAGGATCCACAAAAAAGCCGCTAAGCCTAAGATCAGCGGCTTTTTTCAACCAATTTTAACAATTTTGGATGAACGCTTAGTCAAACTGCTGATAGGCGCCCAAATTAAACCGCGTCAAACAACAGTCCCGAATCATCTTTGGCAATACGAACCGTATCCCCCGGTGCAAAATCACCTGCTAAGATTTTTTGTGCGAGGGGATTTTCGACTAATTTTTGTATGGCGCGTTTTAAAGGTCGCGCGCCGTAAACCGGATCAAAACCCGCTTCTGACAAATGATCAAGCACAGCATCTGACAGATCGAGATCCAAATCTCGCTCCTTTAATCTGGCACGTAAACCAGCCAACTGAATGTCAGCAATACCACGAATTTGATCACGACTCAGCGGATGAAAGACTACCGTCTCATCCACACGGTTGATGAATTCGGGTCTAAAGTGCCGCCCAACCACCGTCATCACAGCCGCTTTCATTGCCTCGTAGTTATCGTCCCCTGCCATATCTTGGATCAAGTCGGAACCTAGATTCGACGTCATCACAATCACGGTATTTCGAAAATCTACAGTGCGCCCTTGACCATCTGTGAGTCGACCATCCTCGAGCACTTGCAATAAAACATTGAATACATCCGGATGCGCCTTCTCGACTTCGTCAAGCAGCAGCAACGAATAGGGACGGCGACGCACTGCTTCGGTTAAGTAGCCCCCCGCCTCGTAACCCACATAGCCGGGTGGCGCACCAATCAGGCGGGCCACCGAATGTTTTTCCATAAACTCCGACATATCGATGCGCACCATTGCTTGCGCACTATCAAACAAGTAGCTCGCAAGTGACTTACACAACTCAGTCTTGCCAACACCCGTTGGCCCGAGAAACAAAAACGAACCATTTGGACGGTTCGGATCAGATAGCCCCGCACGCGACCGACGTACCGCATTCGCCACCGCGACCACCGCCTCATCCTGACCCACAACCCGCTCGTGTAAAGACGCCTCCATGCGCAATAATTTTTCGCGATCTCCTTCCAGCATTTTTGCTATCGGAATACCCGTCCAACGAGAAACGACCTCGGCAACCTCCTCCTCGGTGACCCGCGAGCGCAGCAGTGTTGGCGCTTTATGCTCTGCTGCTGCTGCCGCCTCGAGTTTTCTATCTAACTCAGGCAATATACCGTACTGAATTTCTGACATCAGCGTCAGATCACCGGCACGCCGCGCGGCGTCTAGATCTAACTTCGCCTTTTCAATATCACTCTTGATCTGGGCAGCACCTTGGACTACCGCTTTTTCTGCTTTCCACACTTCCTCGAGGTCAGAGAACTCTCGCTGCACCAGCTCAATTTGCTCATCGAGCAGTATCAATTGCTGTTGTGCAGCACTCGTACTGTCCTTTTTTACCGCCTCGCGCTCAATTTTCAACTGAATCAAACGCCGCTCAAGACGATCCATCGACTCAGGTTTTGAGTCAATTTCCATACGAATTCGACTCGCCGCCTCATCAATTAAATCAATCGCCTTGTCGGGCAACTGCCGGTCGGTGATATAGCGCTGACTTAATCGCGCTGCTGCAATGATGGCACTGTCGGTAATATCGACACTGTGATGCACTTCATAGCGCTCTTTTAGGCCGCGCAGAATGGCAATCGTGTCCTCTTCGGAAGGTTCGTTTACTAACACCTTCTGAAAACGACGTTCTAACGCGGCATCTTTTTCAACATACTGCCTATACTCATTAAGCGTCGTTGCGCCCACGCAGTGCAGCTCACCTCTCGCTAAGGCTGGCTTGAGCATATTGCCCGCATCCATAGAGCCCTCAGATTTACCTGCACCGACCATGGTATGCAGCTCATCGATAAACAGAATCACGCGACCCTCTTCCTTCGAGAGTTCGTTTAAAACGGCCTTCAGGCGTTCCTCAAAATCACCGCGAAACTTCGCGCCCGCTAGCAGCGCTGCTAAATCTAGGGACAATACACGTTTATCTTTTAGGCCTTCGGGCACTTCGCCATTAACAATCCGTTGGGCCATACCTTCGATAATAGCCGTCTTACCGACGCCGGGCTCACCGATCAGTACAGGGTTATTCTTTGTGCGCCGCTGTAACACCTGAATGGTACGGCGTATTTCATCGTCTCGGCCGATGACCGGATCGAGCTTGCCCGCCTCAGCGCGCGCGGTCAGATCGACGGTGTACTTTTCCAGCGCCTGACGTGACTCTTCAGCCTCCGCCGAATTGACACCCTCACCACCACGCACCTCATCAATCGCTTGCTTGAGTGTCGCATCAGTGACACCCGATTCGGCGAGTAAACGCGCAGTCGGCGATGCCCTGTCGAGCATCGCGAGGAGCACAATCTCTGACGACAAATAAGCGTCTTTACGCGCCTGTGCGAGTTTATCCGCTCGATTAAGCAGACGACTCGTCTCTTGCGAAATATGGATATCTGCTGAGGTACCATTGACCACTGGAACACTACTCATCCCAGTCGCTATAGCGCCTTCTAGGCGTCCTAAATTAGCACCCGCCTTTTGGAGTAATGGCCGCGCGGAACCACCTGACTGTTCCAGCAATGTCTTGAGTACATGAACAGGCTCGATAAATTGGTGATCTCGGCCAACCGCCAAAGACTGCGCCTCAGCGAGCGCGTTTTGCAGTGGATTGGTTAATTTTTCCATGCGCATAACTTTCCCCTTCGCTCACGAATGAGCTTATTTCGTTAGGGAATAAATGCGGTCTAAAAGACCTCTTTTCAAGTAGGGCTTTTAATTGGGCTGTAAATATACCAAGGTTGCCATGCGACCGGTGATGCCATCGCGTCGGTAGGAATAAAAATCGTTATCTTCAGTCAACGTACAATACTCGCCACCAGTAACTCGCGCACAACCGAGCTGCAACAGCGATAGACGCGCCAATGCATATAGGTCACACAGCCATTTATCACCGCCCTCCACCGGTCGAAAGCACGCCGCTGCAGACGCACCTAAGGCGTCGATAAAGGCGGCCTGAACCTCAACACCTACCTCAAATGCGGCGGGACCAATGGCGGGGCCAAGCCAAACGTGCAGACGCTGGGCAGGCACCGGCAAAGCATTCACGGTACTCGCCAAAATACCGGCGGCTAGACCCCGCCAGCCGGCATGTGCCACTGCGACACAACTAGCGTCCGCGGCGGCAAATACAACTGGCAGACAGTCCGCCGTCATGACGGCACAAACCACGCCAGTCCGATCCGTCCATGCACCATCTGCGATTAGCGAAGCAGGCGCGTGAGCGGCCACCACGCGAGTACCATGAACCTGCTCAAGCCAAACCGGCTTTGTTTTATCGGGTAAGGCAGAATACAAATATTGCCTATTAGCGGCGACACTCGACGGCTTATCTCCAACATGCGCACCCACATTTAAGCCGGCGTAAGGACCAACACTGCGTCCCTGGCCACGCAAAGTGGTAAATGCCTTAACACCTGGCACCGCTAATGAAGCGGGCAGCCGCGGCAGTGATAGGGGTTCAGCCACCTTGCTCACTGGGGTCTTCCTCAGCCAATAAATGCAGTAGCGTTTGTAAGTCCTCGGGTAATTCCGTCGTAAACTCAATTCGTTCACCCGAGTGCGGATGCTCAAATGCAAGATTACAGGCATGCAACGCTTGGCGAGGAAAGGCCCGCAATGCTGCGATCAATCGCTGACTGGCACCCGGCGGTATTCTCGGCCTGCCGCCATAGACTGGGTCGCCTACCAGTGGATGCTTCTTCCACGCCATATGCACTCGAATCTGGTGCGTCCGTCCGGTTTCAAGATTGACCGCCACATGGCTGTGATGGCCGAATCGTTTGACCAGTCGATAGTGCGTGATGGCGGGCTTACCGTTGTCTACAACCGCCATTTTGGTGCGTGCACTGGGGTGACGTGCAATAGGCGCATTAATGGTTGCGCCACCTGAGAGCGCGCCAATACAAACAGCCGCATATTCACGCTTAACAGTACGATCAGATAGCTGAGCGACCAATGAACGATGCGCCAGCGTTGAGCGCGCCACAAACATCACACCCGAGGTTTCTTTATCTAAACGATGAACGATACCGCCACGTGGCAGTAGCTCCAGCTCGGGCGCATAATTCAGTAAGGCATTCACTAAGGTGCCATGAGTGTTCCCGGCACCGGGGTGAACAACCAACCCAGCCGGTTTATTCACCACAATCACGTGCTCGTCCTCAAATAGGATATCGAGGGCGATCTCTTCTCCAATCCAAGTTACTTCCGCATCCAGCTGTGCATCGAGCTGTAATTCAGCACCCACAGTCGCTTTATCGCGCGGGCGAACTTTTACGCCATTCATTGTCAAAGAACCATCGCGAATCCAAGTTTGCAGCCGAGACCGGGAAAAATCCGGAAACATCCTCGCTGCGACCTGATCAATGCGTTCACCATGTTGTTCGGCCAAAATGGTACCCTGCTGGCGGGTTGTTTCAGTCAAGACTTGGATCCTCAATAACGTACTAAAATAGAGCCTTCTCAAAACCGTGCTATGTGGGCCAGCTTCGGTTTACAATGGCAGACACTAAAATCGTATCACGAAGAGAAACTAACTCTTGCAGTCAAACTACCAATCACAGACACAAGCAACTTTCTTTCGCCTCAGCGACATGCCGCGCAGGGTGCAATTAATGCGGACAGCCATTTGTGCAGTATTCCTAATAGCGATCAGTATACTCGCCGGATGCTCGAATAATGATGACTTTGATGTCGCCGCAGACTCCGGTGAGCAGCAAATGTACCAAGATGCTCAGCGCTATCTCGCGAACGAGAATTTTGATCTAGGTATTCGCACACTACAAATGCTGGAAAGTCGTTATCCATTTGGCCGCTATGCAGAACAAGCACAGCTGGAGATGATATATGCGCATTACGGTGCTTATGAGTACGACGCCGCCATTGAGGCCGCAGATCGGTTCATTCGGCTGCATCCCCAGCATCCCAGCGTAGATTATGCCTATTACATGAAGGGGCTTGCGTCCTTTAATATGGAAGGTGACTTTTTCGCGTCATTTGTGCCGACTGACGATACCAAACGCGACGTGGGCCATATTCAGGAGGCTTTCACTGAATTTGCCCAACTGCTAGCGCGCTTCCCAGACAGCAACTACGCGCCCGATGCTCGTGCTCGAATGGTGCATTTACGCAATATGCTGGCGCGACATGAAATTCATGTTGCCAACTACTATTTTCGCCGTGGTGCCTATATGGCAGCGCTCAACCGCGGCCGTTATGTGGTTGAACATATGCAGCAGACCCCAGCAGTGGCCGATGGTCTGGCTATTATGGCCCAAGCCTACCTATTGCTGGGTTTAGACAACTTGGCAGAAGATTCGATTGCGGTGCTAAAAACCAACTATCCAGAGCATCCCAACCTCAATGCCGAAGGTGAGTTTGATAGCGTTTATACGCTTGATGGTCTGCAACGCTCGTGGGTAAACACAGCATCATTTGGCTTGTTTGATCCGCCCGAGCCACCACAGTTTAACTATCGCCCAACCAGCTAAACGGCGCTGACGGCTACTGTTTAGCCCACGCCCAGGTGATTGGATAGCGACGATCGCGGCCAAAGCCCCGCTGGGTAATGCGCACGCCAACAGGCGCTTGCCGGCGCTTGTACTCGTTTAGGTCAATCAATCGCAGCACACGACTCACGTCTGCCTCGGCAAAGCCCAGTGCTATGATATCGGCCGCAGAGGCGTCCCGCTCAACATAATGCGCTATGATCTGATCCAGGATTTCATAGGGCGGCAAGCTGTCTTCATCTTTTTGATCCGGTGCTAATTCCGCAGACGGTGGCCGTGTAATGACCCGTTCTGGAATACAGGGCGAGAGGCTATTACGATACCTTGCCAGAGCAAATACCAACTGCTTAGGGCAGTCTTTTAGTGCATCAAAGCCGCCGGCCATATCGCCATAGAGCGTCGAATAGCCTACCGCCAATTCACTCTTGTTACCGGTGGTCAGCACCAACAGATTCTTTTTGTTCGAAATCGACATGAGCAATACACCACGACAGCGCGCCTGCAAATTTTCCTCGGTAATATTGCGTGGCAAATCACTAAATTCGTCCGCGAGGGATGCCATAAAAGCTTCGTATAACGGCTCTATAGAAATGGAACGATAATTCACGCCCAGCGTCGCCGCTTCTGCCTCGGCATCTTCAATACTGATAGATGCGGTGTACCTAAAGGGCATCATGACCGCATCGACACGCTCAGATCCAAGTGCATCCACCGCTAACGCCAACGTTACCGCCGAATCAATACCGCCTGACAGGCCTAGTACAACGCCAGGAAAACGGTTTTTCTCAACATAGTCACGCACACCCAGTACCAGCGCCTGCCAAACAGCGGCTAAATCATCAACTTCAGGGACGATATCGCCCGACAATTGCAGTGCACCCGAATCATCGTTATGTGCGCTAAGCCAAAAAGCCCCTGTGACAAACGCCGGCGCTGACATTTTCAGTTCGCCTTTGCTGCTCACTGCAAACGAGCCACCATCAAATACCAACTCATCTTGGCCGCCAACCTGATTGGCATAGACAATGGGAAAGTCATTATCCTGGGCGCGCAGTGCCAATAGCGCATGGCGTTCGCCACGCTTACCGCGATGAAAGGGCGATGCATTCAAGTTAATTAGCAACTCGGCACCGGCAGCTTGCGCCAAAGCTGCGGGCGCAGGATTCCAAATATCTTCACAAATGGTAATACCTACCTGACAACCATCAATGTTGAAGACGCAAGCCTGGTCACCTGCTAAAAAATAGCGTTTCTCATCAAACACTTGATAGTTAGGCAGTATTTGTTTGTGATACTCAACAACCACCGCTCCATCATGGATGACACCAGCGCCGTTAAACAGCCCTTGCTGGCCGGTTATCGGATAACCCACGACGACCCACAAGGTGGCCGGCAATTCGTCACACAGACGCGCCAATGCCGCAGTGGTCTGCGCGCTAATGCTAGGGCGTAATAATAAATCCTCAGGGGGATAGCCAGTCAGCGTCAGCTCTGGGAACACCACTAATGCCGCGGGGTCGCGTGCAGCTGCCTGACGGCAAATATCGAGTACCTGCTCAACGTTGCCACAAAAGTCACCCACTAATGTATTGATCTGACCTATACAAATATTCATCAACTGTTTCCTACTGCAAGTAGCAACGGAGTTTACCGATAGAGACGCTAGCTGTAACGCCTTTGTGGTCAAAGCGTCACGAGAAAACCATATCAAGTAGTACTCGGCCTTCAATAATAGCTGAGCTATAGTAGCCCTGATGAATGAACTAGAAGCCGCCATTGGCAACACCACCGAGCCCAACAGTGCATTGAATACTAATTCGATGCGAGCGCGGGTGCGTCTTTTTCAGATATACAATGGCTACCGCACTATTATCAGCGTCTTATTGATTGCGATTTGGCTAAGTCCCGATACACGAAACATCGTAGGTAGCCTAGATCATGAGCGCTATTTACTAGGCTGCGGCTTACTATTTATCAGTAGCGCCCTGCTATACGGTCGCTTAGGCCAGCTGATACGCAGTAACGACACGGGTCTATTCGGTGTCATGTTGGCAGACATTGTGGCCACGACACTGATCGCAGATGCCAGCAGCGGCATGCTCAGCGGCTTCTATGTGCTCTACATGATCACTGTCGCGGCAGCCTCCTTACTGTTACACAAACAGATCCTGGGCACACTCATCGCGGCAATTGCCGTTCTTGCATTGCTGATTGACACATTATGGCTGGTCAGCCGAGACATCGCTGACATTGGCCTGATGATACCTGCAGGCATGCTCGGCAGTCTGCTATTTGCCGTTTCCTTGCTTCTGCAAACCCTAGTTCGCAGGCTCGAGACTGCCGAAGCGAAAATAGATGAAGCCGAAGCGCAGGTGGCATTGCTACAGCAGCTCAATCAACAAATCATATTGCACATGGAAACGGGTATTTTCCTCGTCGCCGAGAATCGTCAAATAACCCCGATTAACGCCGCCGCTCGTCGACTGCTAAGTATCGCGGGTCCCGAGACCAACCGTCTTGTCAATATCAGCCCGGAGCTCGTCGTACAATTTGAAGCATGGCGCGAGACGAAGTTTCATCGCCCCAGTCCATTTCAAATTAAACGTGATGCGCCCGCCTTGATCGCCAACTTCGCGGACCTCGACGAAAATTTTGAAAGCACAGTGCTCATGTTTATCGACGACTACACGCCGGTCACTCAGTTCGCACAGTCGTTAAAACTCAACTCACTAAGTCAACTGACAGCCAGTATCGCCCATGAGATTCGCAACCCGCTGGCTGCGATTAGTCATGCAACACAGCTATTGAATGAAAACGAAATGCTGAATGCCGGCGATCAAGATCTCTGCAGAATAGTGTTGCACAACAGCCAGCGGGTGAATGAAATTATTGAAAGCGTTACGGAGGTGTCTCGCCGACAGCCGCCACGATTCCAATCGTTAGATTTGCCAAAGTGGCTAAAAACCTTCGTTATAACTTACTACGACCAAACCACATTGGATTGCGAGGTGAACCTGTCGAACGCCGCTGCGAGCAGCGTGATAGTCTCGGTAGATCCAGAAAACCTCACCCGCATCTTGACCAACTTACTCGATAACGCGTTACGCCATTCTCAAGAAGAAACCGGCGCACCCCTAGCGCGTATCGATATCGTACCAGACACTAAAGGTGCGCAATGCCATATCGACGTGGTGGACTTTGGTCACGGTGTCCCGGAACCCAACGTTCCGCGTTTGTTCGAACCTTTCTTCACCACGTCAACAACTGGCAGTGGATTGGGTTTATATTTGTGCAAAGAACTCTGCGAAATTAATGGCGCTGGATTAATGTATAGACCCACGACTCACGATGAGAGTTGTTTTCGCGTCAGTCTAAAAATGGAAACAGCTAAGCCATGAACAAACCTACGGTATTATTGGTCGACGATGAACCTGACATCCTGCAGCTCCTCGAAATCACTTTAGCGCGAATGAACCTCTCAACACTGCGTGCTACCACACTCGCCGAAGCGCGTGCGCATCTCGACAATCACCGCCCAGATCTCTGCCTAACCGATATGAAGCTGCCTGATGGCAACGGTTTAACCTTGATTGAACATATGCAACATAACTATCCAGAAATACCGGTTGCCATGATCACCGCGCATGGCAGTGTTGAAAGTGCGATTGAGGCTTTGAAACTTGGCGCTTTTGATTTTGTCACTAAACCGCTAGCACTCAACAAACTACGCGAACTAGTACAGCACGCGCTGAAGGTGCAAACACCCGCGGTCACCGACGGCACCCGTGAAATGATTGGCGAGGCGCCACCGATGGCGCGTTTGCGTAGTCAGGTGCACAAGGTTGCACGCAGCCAAGCCCCTGTGCATATTCAGGGGGAGTCGGGGGTCGGCAAGGAAGTTGTTGCCAGGCTTATACACCAACTCAGTCCACGCGCCGGCATGCCATTCATCGCCGTTAACTGTGGTGCGATCCCACCGGAATTGGTTGAGAGCGAGCTCTTTGGTCATCGCAAAGGTGCTTTCACCGGCGCCCAAAATGACAAAGCAGGCCTGTTTCAAGCCGCCTCGGGCGGTACGCTGTTACTTGATGAAGTCGCCGATTTACCCCTGCCGGTGCAAGTGAAGCTGCTGCGAGTCATTCAGGAAAAAGCCGTTCTTCCCGTAGGTGCCGAGACCGAAGTAGCGACCGATGTAAGGCTACTCAGTGCGACCCATAAGGACCTTGGCCATGAAATTCGTGAAGGACGGTTTCGAGATGATCTTTACTATCGTATCAATGTAATCGGTATTCACGTGCCCAGCCTCAGGGAGCGTCAAGAGGATATTCCCGCACTGGCCGAGCACCTGCTCCACCAAATGGCGATAGAACATCAAACCGTGGCCAAACGCCTTGACGAGACGGCGATCGACGCGCTGGCATCTCATGAGTTTCCGGGGAATGTGCGTGAACTTGAAAATGTACTGACGCGAGCCAACGCGCTGTGTGAAGGCGAGATAATCAGCAGTAGCGACCTACAGTTTGAAGCGTTTATCAGCGCCGCGTCGGCGGCGTCACAACCTACAAGAGATCCGCGAGCGCTGTCGGATAGTGCTAATTCAAAAGTCGATACGGTGCTAGCAGGCGACACGCCTGGACTCGCTGACGTTAATGGCGCCCTGGAAACTTACATGGAGGACATTGAGCGCAATATTTTGAATGATGCCATGCTAAAAAATCGCTGGAACAGAACAGCCGCTGCAAAAGCGCTGGGCATAAGCTTCCGCAGTTTACGTTATCGTCTTAAGAAACTTGGCCTCGAAGACTAGTCAGGACAGCGGCCCCAGCCTCTCGCCAAACGCGGGCGACCCACGCGATTTAAAATTAGCGCCCAATTATCATCGCTGCCCCGATGGCAGATCGACAGAGTCAAATTGCGATTACCAAAGCCCTTGGCATCCCAAGTGACACTACCCATGGCAGGGGCACTGCCAATACGATTTAAAATTTGAATGTGCCCAACGCTAGCCGAATACCATTGCAGCCATTCGCCATCTATTTCTGTCTTTACGCCAAATCCTTGATCAAAACGTCCACCGCACAGCGCCAGCAACGTCCCCGACCCTGACACGGGACACAGCGTAACTGACTCGCGGCGTCGCATGGCACTGCCCCGTGCTATTGACACCGCCGCCAACAACCGATGCGCCTCTGACTTAATCTGCACACTTGCAATCAGGCGGGTCATGCTGGGTAAAGCGATGCCCATCAGTACGGTAATCAGGGCAATAGCAGTGAGCAGTTCGATAAAAGTGAAGCCACGAGTGGACATAACAAGCGCATCGTCACGGAGATGCGCTAACACTACAAAACGCTTATGGGATCACCAAGCTCACCGCATATGAATAGAGAGCAATGGCGTGAAATGCTGGAAAATCAAAGCTCTTTGACGGGTATACGCAGTGCTTTGGGTAGAGAAAAAGTGATATTTTCAGGCTGACCATCAAGAGAAATCACTGCCTCGCCGCCGAGGCCGCGCAGCGCCGCTATCACGCCCTGCACTAACAATTCAGGTGCCGATGCGCCTGCGGTGACACCAATCGACTTAGCCCCCGCTACCCAGCTCGCCTCGAGCATACTGGCGTCATCGAGCAGATAGGCTCGGGCGCCACAGCGTTCAGCTAACTCACGCAAACGATTAGAGTTAGAGCTATTCGTAGAGCCAACCACCAGTACAACATCGCTGGACTCTGCAAGCGTCTTGACGGCATCTTGTCGATTCTGAGTGGCGTAGCAAATATCGTCTTTTCGGGGGCCTTCAATCAGGGGAAAGCGAGTCCGTAGGGCGTCTATAACGCGCGCAGTATCGTCCACCGATAATGTCGTCTGTGTGACATAGGACAAGCGACTTGGATCTGTCACTTCGAGATTTTCCGCCTGTGCTTCGTCTTCGACTAAATAAATACGACCGCCTGTCTTACTGTAGTACTGGCCCAGCGTACCCTCCACCTCGGGATGACCCGAATGGCCAATCAAGACACACTCACGACCTTGATCGCTGAACGCTGCAACTTCGACATGCACTTTAGTAACGAGTGGGCAGGTCGCATCGAATACGCGTAGTCCTCGCTGCGCCGCCTCGGCCTGGACCGCTTTAGAGACCCCATGGGCGCTAAAAATAACAATGGCATCATCAGGAACCTCGTGAAGCTCCTCGACAAATATAGCGCCACGGGTTCGCAAATCCTCGACCACAAAACGATTATGAACCACTTCATGGCGTACATAAATGGGCCGCCCAAAAACCTCTAGCGCACGATTAACGATATCGATTGCGCGATCAACACCAGCACAAAATCCACGTGGGTTAGCGAGTAAAATATCCATAGCTTAATGCAACTCTGCTGGCTCAACTTTGTCGATGTGAACAGCGAATAAAATAGTGCGACCCGCTAGCGGATGATTGAAATCGACGGTCACTTCGTTGTTGTCGAATTCAGTCACCACACCGGGCAGCTCACCACCTGCCGCATCTGCGAAAGCAAACATCATACCCGCGCGCAGATCGATATCATCATCAAAACGTTCACGCTTAATGGTTTGAATATTATTATCGTTGGGCTGACCAAAAGCATTTTCAGGTGTCACGGTGAAAACCCCCTCGTCGCCGGCGAGCATACCGAACATTTGGCGCTCAAAGCCTGGCAATAATGAGCCGTCACCAATAACGAAACTCACCGGCGCGCTGCCATAATTTGAGTCGACTTCATGACCATCTTCTAGCGTCAAAGAAAAATTGAGAAAAACGCGTGTATTCTCACTAACAGGTACTTGACTCATAGATTTACCTTTAAAATTCTGCGCGTCAAATAAACTAACGACGCTTCACATTATGATTGGGTTTCGCTGCCGGAGGCGCTGCCTCATTTGTGTTCTTAAAGCTGTCAATAATGAGCAAACAGGCACCTAAAGTAATCGCTGAATCAGCAAGGTTAAATGCGGGCCAATACCAGCTGCCATAGTGAAGCGCGATAAAGTCGACGACATAACCATGTATAAGGCGGTCCAACAAATTACCCATACCGCCACCTAAAACCAGTCCGAGCGCTGAAGTAAGCAGCCATCGTCGAGCCGGCAAGCGGCATAGCCAAACACTAATTACAATACTAACAACCAAGGCAATACCGGAAAATAGCCAGCGCTGCCAACCGCCACTATCAGCTAAAAAACTAAACGCAGCACCGGAATTATGAGCAAGCATCAAATCAAACCAATGAGTGACCATTACTGGAACGCGATATTCCAGCCCCGAACTCGCCAATGATTTAGTCCATTGGTCTAGCGTAATTACCAATATTGCCAAGCAAAAACCAACCGAAACCTGGCGTATACGACTCGAACGCGCGCTGCTCAAAGACTCAGGCATAATGTCTAACTTCTCCCGGACCCTCGACGTTACTCACACAACGCTCGCATAGTGTCGGATGTGCTGCATGACTACCCACATCCGCCCGCTTGTGCCAGCACCGCTCACATTTCTCAGCACTGGCCACCGCTACCACGACTTTCAAGTCGTCACGTTCTGTCGGAAGTGCGTCGCCTGGCGCGTCTGCCATATGCAATACCCGGGCGCCCGAGGTGATCAGCACGAAACGCAGCTCGTCGCCAAGCGTAGCAAGCTGCTCATACAAAGCATCTCCCGCATACAACACAACCTCCGCGTCCAGCGCACCCTTTAACTCACCCGCGGCACGCTTGCCTTCTAGGGATTTATTAATCGCCTGACGCACATCGATCAGCATGTTCCAAAAAACATCCCCCATAGCCTCAGCAGCATCCTCGTTTGGCAAAGCGGTGTACCACTCGCTCAAGAAGACTGATGAGGCGTGCTCACCCGGCAAGTTCTCCCAGACCTCTTCGGCGGTAAAACTGAGGATTGGTGCAATCCAGCGCGCCAGCGCCTCTGCCAAATGATACAGCGCCGTCTGTGCAGATCGTCGAGCGTGAGAATCTGAACGCGTTGTATATTGACGATCTTTAATAACGTCTAAATAAAAACCACCCAATTCGCCACTGCAAAAATGGTGGATCTTGCTGTACACCGTATGAAACTGAAAGTCGTCATAGGCAGTGATCAGCTCGCGCTGCAAGCTATTTGCCCGCGCACAGATCCAGCGGTCCAATGGCAATAGCTCAGCCGCAGGGAGAACATGTTCGCCGGGATTAAAACCTGCCAAATTTGCCAGCAAAAACCGTGCGGTATTACGGATACGTCGATACGCATCGCCCGTACGTTTAAAAATTTCGTCTGATGCGGCGATATCATTGCGGTAATCTGCCGCAGACACCCATAGTCTGACGATATCAGCACCCAAATCGTTCATGGCTTTTTTCGCCGGAATGATATTTCCGATCGACTTCGACATTTTGCGACCGTCGCCATCAACCGTAAATCCATGGGTCAGCACAGCCTTATAGGGCGCGTGACCAAAAGCACCCATACCCGTCAGTAGCGATGACTGGAACCAGCCACGGTGTTGATCGGATCCTTCCAAATAGAGATCTGCGGGCGACTGTAATTCATCACGTGTACGCAGTACGCAGGCATGAGTAACACCGGAGTCAAACCAAACATCTAGCGTATCGGTGACCTTCTCGTAGTCAGATGCCTCATCCAATAATAAATCTGCCACCTCTAGATCGAACCAAGCCTCAATACCTCGCTGCTCGATAAGCTGCGCAACTTTTTCGATCAGATCATGTGTTTTAGGATGTAACTCAGAGGTCACTTTGTGCACAAATAGTGTGATCGGCACACCCCACGTCCTCTGACGTGAAACACACCAGTCTGGGCGGTCTGCGAGCATCGCATCGATACGGGCCCTGCCCCAATCGGGCACCCACTGCACATTTTCAACCGCAGCTTTGGCCGAATCGAGGAGGCCGTTTTTGTTCATGCCGATAAACCACTGTGGCGTTGCACGGAAGATAATCGGTGTTTTATGGCGCCAACAATGTGGATAGGAGTGCTCAAAATGCCGATGACATAACAGTGCGCCACGCGCCTCTAGCTCGGCAATAATTTCATCATTGGCTTTGAAAATATGCTTGCCGGCGAACACAGGCGTGTCCGCTAAGTAAACACCGTTACCACCGACAGGGTTATACACTTCGATGTCATACCGACGACCCACTTCGAAATCTTCGACGCCATGTGCAGGTGCCGTATGTACGCAGCCAGTACCCGCATCGATAGTGACGTGATCACCGAGAATGAGCGGTACAGTGAGATCGGCAAATGGATGCTTTAGTCGTAGATTTTCCAGCGCACTACCCTGCGCACGACCGAGAATATCAGCCTCTTCCAGACCAAATCGCTGGATACAGCTCTCGACTAAACCCGTCGCCACCATCACTGCGCGATCATTCACTCGGAGCAATAAATATTCGAGCGCAGCATTAATACTTACGGCGCGATTAGCCGCCAGCGTCCAGGGCGTCGTTGTCCAAATGGCAACCGCCATAGCGCCATCAAATTCAACGCCAAACGCCGCTGCGAATGCCTTGCGATCAACCACCTCAAAAGCCACATCTACCGCAGATGAAGTCTTGTCTTTGTATTCGACCTCGGCCTCAGCAAGTGCGGAGCCACAATCCAAGCACCAATGCACAGGCTTGAAACCTTTGTGCAAATGGCCGTTATCAATAATGCGTCCCAAGGTCCGTACGATATTCGCTTCAAAGCCAAAATCCATCGTCAGATACGGGTTATCCCAGTCACCGAGCACACCCATTCGAACAAAATCTGCGCGCTGTGCATCGACCTGGCGCGCTGCATATTCGCGACATTTTTGACGAAACTCAGCCGCGGTCACCTTATGTCCAGGCTTACCAACCTTCTTTTCAACATTCAGTTCAATAGGTAAGCCGTGGCAATCCCAACCGGGAACATAAGGTGCATCGAAACCGGACAAGGTTTTAGCTTTAACAATTATATCTTTGAGGATTTTATTAACCGCGTGCCCCACATGCAGTTCACCGTTGGCATAGGGTGGCCCATCGTGAAGAATAAACTTCGGCTTACCCGCCCGCGCTGCGCGCAACTGTCCGTAGAGATCTTGCTGCTGCCATCCCTTAATACGTGCAGGCTCTCGCTGGGCAAGGTTGGCCTTCATTGGGAACGCCGTTTCGGGCAGGTTCAGCGTGCTTTTGTAATCCGTCATGCTTTCAATCGCTTTATTTCACTGGGTTAGCCGCCAACCATTGGCGGGCATTATTCATATCTTGGGCAATTCCTGCCCGTAGGGCGTCTAACGACTCGTATTTCTTTTCTTCACGTAGTTTATGGAAAAACTCTACGGAGATACGCTGTCCGTAAAGATCGATAGTACGATCAAGGACATGTACTTCGAGGTTTGCAACAATGCCATCATCAACGGTAGGTCGCACACCCACATTGGCCACCGCATGCGCCGCATCAAGGCCCGGCCCTGTCACTCGCACAGCGAACACACCCGACAGGGGTGAACGCAACCGATGAAGCCTTACATTCGCTGTCGGGGCGCCCAGCTGACGACCCAGCTGCTTGCCGTATTCGACTCTGCCTTGCATTGTAAAAGGTCTACCCAACAAATGGGCTGCCAACAAGAAATCTCCCTCGGCCAAAGCCTCTCGAAGCCGAGTACTGCTGATACGAACGCCGTCAAACTCAAAAGTCGGGATCGACTGCGCCTCGTAAGCCCAGCGACCCGCTTGCTCAAGGACGTACTGCAAGTCGCCTTCCCGACTGTGACCAAATCTAAAATCATCGCCAAGTAAAATATATTGTGCCCCCAGCCCTTCAACAAATACTTTTTCAAGAAACTCCTGGGCGCTCATACTGCGCAAGACTTCATCAAAACTAATACACAATAACCGGTCAATCCCGAGCTTTGACAATGCCAGCGCTCGTTCACGAAAATTAGTGATCCGGGGCGGCGCCTCAACAGGCATAAAATATTCACGGGGCAGCGGTTCAAACGTCACAACTGTCGCGGGCAAACCACGCGCCTTGGCCTCTGCTTGAAGATGCCCCAATACCGCCTGATGTCCACGATGCACGCCATCAAAGGCACCGACAGTCACCGCGCAGCCGCGGTGTTTCGGGCGCAAATTGTGCAAACCGCGAATCAGTTCCATGAGAGCGTATCTATCGGTAGTAGGTAGAACACAGAGTATATAGAAAACCGTTCGCTCTGGGGCTCGAATTATGCACGACTAGGCCCACGCAAATCGGACCAACGCATTCCCGTTAATAATAAAGTCAGGATATAAATGATCGCACCCGCGCTGCAGATACCCAGCATCGCCAACGCGCGCGGCAACCACCCCCAATCGCTCCAGGTCGACAGCTCAGGAGTAAGCCAAACCAGCAGCGCGCCCATGGCCATAACAGCCAAAAGCAATCGCAGCATAAAGCCCCCCCAAGCCTCGCTTGGGCGCAACACTTTGTCACGGCGCAGACCACGGTATAGCAAGCCCGCGTTGAGCCATGCCGCGATACTGGTCGCCAGCGCCAAACCCACATGGCCCAAATCAAACTGCCATAACAACGGAAAGACCAACAACGGGTTTAACACCATGTTTGCGACCATGGCGATAATGCCGATTTTTACAGGTGTCTTCATATCCTGACGCGCATAAAAGCCAGGCGCCAACACCTTAATCAACATAAGCGCACCCAGTCCCAGCGTGTAAGCCTGCAAACTGTAGGTTGCTTTAGTCACATCGTTTGGAGAGAACGCCCCATACTGGAACAAAGCCGTGAGAATTGGCGCAGCAAGCAGAAATAACGCCACCATTGCCGGCACCGCAATGAGCAGAACCAATCGAACCGCCCAGTCGAGCGTCTCCCCGAAAGCCTCGGTCTCGGCACGCGCACGATGGCTTGATAGCGCCGGCAAAATAACCGTCGCAATGGCAATACCAAAAACGCCCAAAGGCAGCTCGGTCATTCGGTCGGAATAATAGAGCCAGGAAACGCTGCCACCGGGCAACAATGAGGCGAGGATCGTATCTAGCAACAGATTAATCTGACTGACCGACACGCCAAATAAGGCGGGCACCATCAAGATCATAACCCGATGCACACCGGGATGACTTAGATCCCAAGTTGGCTTTGGGAGCAACTCTAGACGGTACAACGACGGCAGCTGAAACAACATCTGTAACACCCCCGCGACCAAAACCCCCCAGGCCAGTGCAAACACCGGCTCATCAAAACTGGGGGCGACAAAAATAGCGGCACCAATGAGTGATAAATTCAATAACACGGGCGTAATGGCCGGTACTGCGAATCGATCATAGGTATTCAAAATGGCACCCGCAAAACCTGTCATGGAAATAAAAAACAGGTAAGGGAAAGTGAGTTTAATCAGCTCAGCGGTGAGCTGTAGCTTCTGCGGGTCTCGCATAAAACCCGGTGCAAAAAGCGTTGCTACCCAGGGCGACGCCAACATAGTCAATGCCGTTAGCAGTAATAGGGTGCCACCTAAGGCGCCGGCAATACGATCGACAAGCGCTTTAACTGCCATCAAACCGCCCTGCTCACGAGTATCGGATAACACCGGCACAAACGCCTGAGCAAAAGCGCCTTCAGCAAACAACCGTCGTAAGAAATTAGGGATCTTAAACGCGATAAAAAACGCATCCGCATTGCTGCCTGCACCGACCAAATTAGCCAATACTACGTCGCGAATTAAGCCTAGCACCCGTGACAACATCGTCGCAGAGCCAACAATAGCGCTCGATTTTAACAAGCCGCGGCGCTTAACCTTGTCGTCTGATGGTTGCGTGCTATTCACGCGAGCCATTCCTCACGCAACGCGTCACCAAAGCGCGCTAGCCACTGTAGGGCAATAAGTGTAAATCCATTATTGATACGGTTGCTGTCTAGCAGGGCAATCGCGTCGGCCCGTGGTATTGCATGCACCAAAATGTCTTCCATTTCAGTATCAAGCCCATGAATTTCGCCAATACCGGCACTAACTGCCCGTCCTATATATAAGCGAACTTGTTCAGAACAGCCGCCAGCACTTGGATAAAAGCTGTAAATGGGCTTGACGCAGTCCATCACACAGCCCGCTTCTTCAGCTGCTTCCCGATGCACTACCGATAGATCGGCCTCATCGGGTTCGACAATACCTGCCACCAATTCCAACATCCATGGACTATTTTGCCCACGCAGTGCGCCAGCACGAAACTGTTCAATCATAATCAGTTCGTCGGTAACGGGATTCCAAGGTAATACCGCCACAGCATCACCCCGTTCAAACAGCTCGCGCGTAAATGTATCGCTCCAGCCTCCTGAAAATTGTCGGTGTTTCAGCGTTAGTCGACGCACCGAAAAATAGCCTTCAAAAACACGCTCAGATTCGACGATATCGACATCGGCTGCGCCAAATCTCAGGCTAAATTCGCTCAAAATCGGCGTTCCGTATACCAATTGACATCGCGAGCGTGGGTATCTACTTGATCGACAACATCTAAAATAAGCGCGAACAGCGCCATGCGAATCAAGACACCGTTGTCGCTCTGCCTGAAAATTGCCAGGTTGGGATTATCATTCAGGTCAATATCTAGCTCGCGCGCGCCCTCACGAGAATCTCGCGGTAACGGGTGCATAATCACCGTATTAGGCTCGCAGTTTGCCGTATAAATACTGTGATTTAGTCGAAACCGGCCGCGATAAAGGTCGGCCTCAGCGCGGCTCGAAAATCGCTCTTCTTGAATTCGTGTGCTGTACACGATATCGACACCGGCGATACCCGTTTCGAGCACCTCAGTTTCAGTTACACGATGGCCGCAAGCTTTCATTTCATCGACGATATAAGTGGGCATTTTAAGTTCTACGGGAGAAACCAGACTGATTTCTACATCGCCAAATAAATTGAGGAGTCGCGATAGCGAATGAACTGTCCGCCCATGTCGTAAATCGCCGACCATCGCGATACGCAGACCATCTAAGCCTCGGTCCTTAGCGGCAAGCTCGCTGCGAATAGTATATAAGTCGAGTAGTGCCTGACTCGGATGTTCATTTGCACCATCACCGCCATTGATCACCGGCACCCGACTTGCGTCGGCAAACTCTGCCACTGAACCGTCTTCTGGATGCCGCATGACGATCACGTCGGAATAACCACTCAGCACGCGAGCGGTATCATAAAGTGACTCCCCTTTTGCAATAGCCGAGCTCTCGAACCCAGTCGTTTCGCGAACTTCACCGCCGAGCAAGTTAAAGGCGCTGCCAAAACTGATACGCGTACGGGTAGACGGCTCAAAGAACATTGACCCTAGAATAGCCCCGTCTAACACCCGGGTCACACGCTGCCGATGTGCGTAAGGACGCATACGATCAGCGACAGCAAAAACTCGCTCGACGTCAACACGCTCAAACGGAGAAATACTCAAGATGTGACTACCGGAAAATTCCACGCGTTATCTCCAAAGAACGTTGCGCAATTGTAGCGCGGGATCTCAGTTAACTGACAGCTTTCGTACGTAATCGTCGAGCGCATCAAGTGCATTGATTTGCAAGACACTCAAATTCGCCTGCCCTCGTTCCACCGCCATTTCCTGTTGAAATTGTGCCAAATTGAAGGGGCTATCTGCATCATGATATCGACTCTGGCAATGCTCACGCCACTGCGCCTGTTCTGCTGGCGTTAGCGTCTCGGGATAGTTACGCGCTCTATAACGAAACAGCAGCTCGGGTAAGCGGGGGTCACGAAAGGACCAGCGCTGACTTCCCAGCTGTTCAGCCGAGGCGGCCCGAATGCCATTAAAAAGTGCTTTGTCTTGCGGTGGTATAAAGCCATCGTAGAGCATTGAATCTGGATCGCTGCGCTTCTCAAAGACACGCTCAACATAAAAACCCTGAATTAGCGCCCCAAACTGCTCGGGATTATTATCTCGCGCGGCTCTCAGTTTCGTTAAATGACGCCGATGCGCTTCGCCATCTAACTGCAAACGCTCAGCGGGCTCGCCGGCCACCCATTCACTCGGCAGTATCACCGGCGCACGATTAATTCGGATCGTTTTTAAGGCTGGACGCGTTACGCCCTCTGGTAACTCGCCGCTTTTGGCAAATAACCGACTGCGCACCAATTCAGGCGACATGTCGAGAAAGTCGGGCGCCTGTGACAAATCGGCACAAATCACTTCGTTACCATTTTTCGGATGTAGCGCCAGCGGTACGACCAAAGCAAGATGGCTGCGCGCTGCGCCAAACATGCCGGAGACGTGTATTACTGGGCGCATCATAGACACGTCCAGCAACGGCTGTATCGCTTTTTTTGTGCGTAATGCAAACAGCGCGTCAAACAGGGCTGGCTGGGCTTTTCTTAGATGACGCGCTAAATCAATCGTCGCCGTCACATCAGACAAAGCATCGTGGGCTGCTCCATGCTCAATGCAATTCGCCGCAGTCAAGGCCTCTAGCCGAAAGCTCGGCTGCCCATCCTCTCGCACCGGCCACACTGTACCGGTTGGCCGCAGTGCGTACACTGCGCGTACCACATCAATCAAATCCCAGCGACTATTGCCATTGGCATACTCGCGCTCATAGGCATCAAAAAAATTGCGCCATAGCGCGAATCGCGTGATCTCATCATCAAAACGAATCGAGTTATAACCAATTGAACAAGTCTTAGCTTGCGCCAGTTCGGCATGAATTTGCGCCATAAACTCGCTTTCGCGCAAACCCTGCGCCTGCGCATGTTGTGGGGTAATACTCGTGATACGTACCGCCGCTGGATGCGGTAAAAAATCGGGGGACGGCTTTGCATAAATAACCAGTGGCTCACCGACAATATTCAGATCGAGATCGGTGCGCAGGCCGGCAAACTGCATTGGACGATCGTGGAGGACCTCCGCACCGGAGGTCTCATAGTCATGCCAATAAAAGCTCTCAGATGAGCTCAATGGCCTGCTCTTCAATTTTCTGCCGCCAGTGTTTAGGCCCAGTGATATGCACCGACTCACCGCGACTATCAACCGCAACGCTGACCGGCATGTCCTTCACGGTAAAAGCGTAAATTGCCTCCATACCAAGATCCTCAAAGCCCACGACTTTGGATTCGGTGATCGCCTTAGACACAAGATATGCAGCACCACCTACCGCCATCAAATATACCGCGCCGTGCTTTTTGATCGCCTCAATGCCAATGGGTCCACGCTCAGCCTTACCTATCATGCCGATCAAACCCGTCTCTTCCAGTATGTAATCTGTAAACTTATCCATTCGTGTGGCCGTCGTGGGACCGGCGGGGCCAACGACTTCATCCCGAACAGGATCAACTGGACCGACGTAGTAAATGAACTTACCTTGCAGGTTAACCGGCAGAGGCTCGCCATCACGCAGCATCTGCGTCATTCGTTTATGCGCTGCATCGCGGCCCGTATACATAGTGCCCGACAGTAAAATCGTCTCTCCCGGCAACCATGTGCGAGTTTCATCAACCGTCACCGTATCTAGATTAACGCGCCGCACGGACTCACCTGGCTCCCAACTAATGTCGGGCCATTCATCGATCGATGGCGGTACTTGCAAGACTGCACCCGCACCCGTCAGTGTGAAATGCGCGTGGCGTGTCGCCGCACAGTTGGGAATCATTGCCACAGGTAGCGAGGCGGCGTGGGTCGGGTAATCCTTGATTTTCACATCTAGGACAGTGGTTAAGCCGCCCAAACCCTGCGCACCAATGCCCAATTTATTCACTGCATCCATAATCTCAAGACGCAGCTCTTCGACCCGATTCTGCGCTCCACGCGCGCGTAAGTCCTGAATATCAATGGCATCCATTAAGGACTCTTTAGCCAAAACTGCAGCCTTTTCAGCGGTGCCGCCGATACCAATACCCAACATGCCGGGCGGGCACCAACCCGCACCCATGGTTGGCAATGTTTTTACCACCCAATCGACAATGCTGTCCGATGGATTAAGCATGGCCAATTTCGATTTATTTTCCGAGCCGCCACCTTTGGCCGCAATACGCACATCAACCGTATCGCCAGACACAATGCGCGTATGAATTACCGCAGGCGTATTGTCTTTGGTATTTTCTCGCTTGCCCGCTGGGTCACGCAAAATAGACGCACGCAGCTTGTTGTCGGGATGCGTATAGGCGAGGCGCACGCCCTCGTTGATCATATCCTCAAGGGAGATTGCTGCGTCCCACCGTACATCCATACCCACTTCGACAAACACGGTGACGATACCCGTATCCTGACAAATGGGACGATGCCCCATAGCGCACATTCGAGAGTTGATCAAAATCTGCGCCATCGCATCTTTTGCGGCGGGATTTTGTTCCATCAAATAGGCTTTATGCACACCTTGAACAAAATCCAATGGATGGTAATACGAGATGTATTGCAGCGCATCAGCGACGCTGTCGATCACATCTTGCTGCCGAATGACGTTCATAAAAACTCCCTGACAATAAAACCATAAAACCCCAAGCGCACCACCCTTTATACCCTCCGACACGTGGTCACGATCTCCAACTTTGGGGCTTTAGTCAGTCGGAGTGGATATCAACAAATATCACTGTATCGGCGGAGCTACCACGGGCGCACTGCTCTCAGCGTTGCGAATAAGTTGCTCAAGGCGAGTCATATTGACATTTACCTGCTTACGGAAGGCATTAATCGACGCGATCCACTCTTCATTAGAGGTCACACGTTTTTTCAGTGCCGCGCTATCGAGATTGCTTTTATTAAGACCATCGGCAATACGTTCCACACCATCTTGGGACTGCCGCGCAGTCACCGCCAAGCGCTCGAGTTCATTCGCCACTTTAGTCAACGCAAGTAATTCAGACTTCACTGTAGCGAGGTCTTTGCCTTGATTTGAGCTGACCGTCTGTAAGTTCTTAATATTACTCTGTGCAGTCGCGCCAGATTTCTCTAAGTTACCAATGCGCACGTCAAGTTCACGCCGGCGCTGCTCTAGACGGCGGGTTTCAGAATCCACTAATCTAAGCTGTGCACCGAGTGTCGCCGTCGACTGATTCACTGTTTCATCCGTATCGGATAACAGCGCCTCTAGATCGCTCACTCGCTGTTGAATCGCGCCCTGCTCTACAAAACTTAAATCTAACGCCTGCTGCAGCTGCCATGACCAAGCACAAGCCACTGCCGCAACAACCAACGCCAATGTGGCCGTCAAGCGAGTCAACAAGCCAGCACCAGACGACCCGC